>JBKJZO010000040.1:0-58852 GCA_046715235.1 Mycobacteriales bacterium | reverse complement strand
ATGCAGGACGACGCAGCCCCACGCCGCACCACTGTTGAAGAAGACTGCCCGCAGTTCGTCGCCGTCCGCGTAGCCGTGCGGCGCCAGGATCTCCCGGTATCGCTTGCTCACCGTCGGAACTCCTCCGGTGGCTTCACTCATCAGGCCGACCGGTCGCTGCGCCCGTGCCAGGTCTGCGAACTTGTTGACGTCCTCCTCGAGGAACTCGTTCGCAGCGATCCGCATCAGCAGGTCGGCGTCGGGTTCCCGGGTGAAATGACTCGTGGGGAGCAGGGTCGCTGGATCAAGTCCCAGCCAACAGGATGCGTCGAACGGCACCACCGCCGCCAAAATTCGGTCGGCGGCGTCGAAGAAGGAGTCGATGTTCAGCCCGCGGTGGAGCAGATCAGAGAACTCGCGGCCGACGACGGGCCCGGTGGTGTGCACATTCCGAGTCTGCTCGGAGTCGCACCCGGGGACAACCACGCAAGATCCCAGTTCTCTGGGATAGCACGCGGCTCGGCCGAAGCCTAGCGTTGGCAGCCAACCGAAAGGGGCGACAGCGTGGCACAGGCAGGCCAGGAATTGAACCACCCAGTAACCGGAGAACGCGTGGTATGGCGCCAGGTCGCTTGTGACACCAACGGCCAACTGCTTGCCGGCGACTTGTTCGCCCAGCCCGGCGCGCGTCCGGCCGCCACGCACGTGCATCCACATCAGGAGGAGCGCTTCCAAGTCGTCAGCGGACGGATCCGCCTGCAGGTGGACGACGAGGAGTTGCTTCTCGGCCCAGGCGAACGGGCCAGCGTCCCCGCGGGACGAGCGCACACCTGGACCAATGTCGGAGACGATGAAGCCCAGATCCGAGCCGAATTCGCGCCCGCCCTTCGCACAGAGATGTTCTTCGAAACCTTCTTCGGCCTCGCTGCCGATGGGAAGACCAACCGGAAAGGCCTGCCCAACCTGCTCAGCCTGGCCGTGCTAATGAGGGAGTACGACAAGGAGATGCGCCTTGCACGCCCGTCTGCGGCGGTGCAACGAGCGCTGTTCGGACCGTTGGCGCTCCTGGGCCGCAGCCTCGGCTACCGCGGCTGGTACCCGAAGTACACCGCCGAGCCGCTCCCGAAGCAGGGCGCACAGTCGAGGTAGGGACCGGCCGTACGGCGCGCACGAGAGTTCCCGGTCGCTGCGACATGCTTTGCTCATGCGAACCGGACCGTGGCTTCCCGGACCTGATCCGATCTCCGTCGACCGGCCGGACATGCCTGGCTATGGGCTAGCCGACGCTTCCACCGGCTTGCTGCCTTGGTCGTGGGCCCTCGAGCGGCTCGAGCGGGCCCGCAACTACTGGGTCGCGACGACGGCCGCCGACGGCCGGCCTCATCTCGCGGCTGTCAGGGGAGTCTGGGTAGGCGGCGCGCTGTACTTCAGCACCGGCGGCGCGCCGGTCAAAGCGCGCAACCTCACGGCCGATGCCCGCTGCGTTGTCGCACCGGAGTACGCCGACGAGTCCGTCATCGTGCATGGTGTCGCCGAGCGGGTCGGCGACCCGGACGCCCTCGATTTCGTCGGTCGGCGCTACGCCACCAAGTACGAGAGCGACTGGCCCGATGCTGTAAGCAATCCCGTGTTTGCGGTCGCGCCCCGGGTCGTCATCGGGTTGATCTGCCGGGAGCCGGAATTCACCGAGCTCGCAACCCGCTGGCGCTTCGCGACGATCGATCCCGTGTAGGCGCGGCGTCGGGGCGTGCCCGGGTTACCAGACGACGTGCGCTCGGTTGCTCGCATCCGTCGTGATCGTAGGGGTCTGCGCCGCGGTTGCGACCGTCGCGCGCCTCGACAACGCCGACCACCGAGTCCCGAAGCTTGCGACATGAATGCCCGCGGTTGCACCCGACGGACGCTTGAATGCCAGGTGCACATCGCTCCCAGCGATGGCCAGCACCGCATTGACGTCACCCGCCGCTGTGCCGGCGATCCGCGTGGCGGCCCAGCGGCCCGCGATGTTGGTCACGTGCACCAGACCTGCAGTCGCGCCGCTCGCGCGCTGCACGACGATGTGCGACCGGCCGCTGGGGTCGACCACCAACTTCGGCAGTCGGTCGGCGACCGTGGAACCGCGGCCGGGGGTAGTCCAGGTGCCCTTTAGGTCTGACATCGACAGGTAGACGCCGACCTGGCCTGAGGTGCGTGCGAACGCCACCATCTTGAGTACGCCGTTGAACCCGACAACGAGCGCCGGCTCGACATCACCGGCAGCGGTGCCGGTGATTGCCGCGGCGGTGGTCCACGCACCTGGCCGATCGGTCATGTAGTACAGGCCCCTCAGTGCGGCGGTGCCGGCGGTGCGGCTGAAGACAACGTGCGCCTTGCCTGCGCCATCGACCGCGATCGCCGGCGTCAGGTCGCCAGCAGTCGTCGTCCGGCGGCTCAGGACACCCCACTCGCCCGTCGAGGTACGCCCGACCACGTAGATGCCCGGCGTGCCGGATGCGCGCGAGAAGGCGATGGTCACAACGCTGTTCGGCGACACGTCCAGTGACGCTGCACCGTCCGCAGCGACAGTCCCCGCGATCAGGCGGGGCGACGACCAAGAGCCCGTGAGCGTCCGGGTGAAGTAGTACAGGCCCGTCGCGCCCTTGCACACAAGGTGCAGGTTGCCGACGCGGTCGGCCTTGATCGCCGGCTGGGCACAGGAGGCCAGGGCGCCGCCCGTGACCGCGTTTCCCGCAGCCCACGTGCCGGCGCGGTCGCTGGAGTAGTTCAGGCCGGCCGGCAGGCCAGGGAGCGCCTCGGCTGCGTGCGCAGCGCCTGGCATGGCGAGCGCCAGACCAGCGGCGATTGCAGCGGCGACCGCTGTCGCACCGATGCGGCGCAGCTGGGACGTCAAACGGGTCCGGACCATCAAGCAACCTCGCAGCATGTGCCGACGGGCGCCGGCGCTCACTCACTTGATCGGATGACGGCGACCCCTTGCCCGCCACCCGTGCGGGTGATTGACAGCGAAAAGCCCGCCCGGCGAACCGGACGGGCTGGCGCTACGTGCAAGCTACTTCGCCGCGACGACCTCGAGCGAGATCTTGGCGTCGACTTCGGGGTGGATCCGTACGCCGACCTCGTGCGTGCCGATCGACTTGATCGTCGACGCAAGCAGCACCTTGCGCTTGTCGATCGTCGGACCACCGGCGGCCTTTACCGCACCGACGACATCGGCCGCGGTGACCGAGCCGAACAACTTGCCGGCGTCGCCGGCGCGGGCCGGCAGCGTGACGGTCAGAGCCGCGAGCTCGGCCGCGATCGCCTTCGCCTCGCCGAGAGTGCGGACCTCGCGCACCTCGCGGGCGCGCTTGATCGTCGCGATCTGCTTCTCAGCGCCCTTGGTCGCCTTCATCGCCAAGCCGTGCGGGACGAGGTAGTTGCGGCCGTAGCCGTCAGCGACCTCGACGATGTCGCCAGGAGCGCCCAGGCCGCTGACTTCTCGCGTGAGGATGAGCTTCATCATCGTCAGGACCCCGCGGCCTATCGGGCGGTGCTGGTGTAGGGCAGCAACGCCATCTCGCGGCTGTTCTTGACCGCCATCGCCACATCGCGTTGGTGCTGGCTGCAGTTGCCACTGACCCGGCGGGCACGGATCTTGCCGCGGTCGGAGACGAACTTGCGCAGCAGGCCCGTGTCCTTGTAGTCGACGTACGCGATCTTTTCCTTGCAGAAGACGCAAACCTTCTTCTTCGGCTTGCGAATCGGTGGCTTCGCCATGAAGTCGTCCTCGTGAGTTCTCGGTGGGGAAGTGGATGTCGTGTTCTAGAAGGGTGGTTCGTCCGACAGGGACGCCCCGGCCGCGGCCGGAGTCGACCACGGGTCGGCGCCGCCGAAGTCGGAGCCCGAGCCGTTGGCGCCGCCGTTGCCGCCGTTGCCGCCGTTGAAACCACCGCCCGCGCCGCCGCGCGAGGTCTTGTTGGGCTTCGCGGTCGCGTACTTCAGCGACGGGCCGACCTCGTCGACCTCGAGCTCGATGACGGTGCGCTTCTCGCCTTCCTTGGTCTCATAGCTGCGCTGCTTGAGCCGGCCGGTCACGATCACGCGCGTGCCGCGCTGCAGTGACTCGGCGACGTTCTCGGCCGCCTGCCGCCACACGCTGCACCGCATGAACAGCGCCTCGCCGTCCTTCCACTCGTTCGTCGCCTTGTCGAGGATGCGAGGAGTGGATGCCACGGTGAAGTTGGCCACCGCGGAGCCGTTGGGGGTGAAGCGCAGCTCCGGGTCTGCCGTGATGTTGCCGACGATCGTCACGATCGTGTCGCCTTGTGCCATGAGAAGTCCTTGCCCTTCCGCCCGCTGAGCGGGCAACGACCCAGTAATACCAGTGCGGTACGACGGGCTGTCGCGACTGGTCGCCGCGACCTGTTCGGGGAAGGGGGTTGCTAGAAGGTGATTAGCGCATGTCCGGGCGGATGACCTTGGTGCGCATGACGGCCTCGTTGAGGTTCATCTGCCGGTCCATCTCCTTGACCGCCGCAGGATCTGCGGTCAGGTCGATGACGGCGTAGATGCCTTCCCAACGCTTGGCCATCTCGAACGACAAACGCCGCCGGCCCCAGATGTCGACCTTGTCGACCGAGCCGCCGCTGTCGCGGACGACCTTAAGGAACTGGTCGAGAGCCGGCGCGACGGTCCGCTCCTCAAGATCGGGATTGAGGATGACCATCACTTCGTAGTGACGCAAGAAGACCCACCTCCTCCTGTGGACTATGCGGCCACGGTCGATCCGTGGCAGGAGGGTGTTCGCGTCAACGAACGAAGCAGGGTAACACGGCAGATCCTCCCTCCCAGCAACTCCTTCGCGGCCACGGTAGGCCGCCCGCCTGGCCAAAAACGGGCAAGGCCCGGATCTGGGGACAACTCGAACGAGCTAGGAACGGGATGGCCCCGGGGCGCTCAGGCGACCCAGTGGCCGGCGGTGAACGCCAGAGTCATCGTCAGCATCAGCGGCGCACAGAGCCAGACGAAGACGTAGTGCAGCCACTCGCGGCGCAGCGACATGCGAGCCATCAGCAGGTAGAGGGGAAACCACGTGAGCGCCGCCCGCACTACCGACAGGTAGAACGCGGACGTCGCCAGCACGAAGAGGCAGCTGCCCACGAACGTCGCTTCGCCGTACCGGCGCTGTTTCAGCAGGACGACCGTCAGCACCACGCCGAGGAGCACGGCGATGATCTCGGCGCGGAACGACCAGGCGTGGGTCGCGAGCGCGGCGTCGTTGAACGCGCTGTCAAAGGTCGTCTTGAACGCTCGCCACGGCAGCGTGAACTTCCGGTCCCAGCCTTCGGCCTGCGCGTGGTGCCACGCGAGCAGGTCGCCGGTGCGGTGGTAGAGCCACGCCCAGTACGCCGCGACCGCCGCGAAGGGGGCGAGCAGCCAGACCGAGTCGCGCCCTGGCCGCCCCCGGCGCGCGACGGCGTACTCGACGACGAGGCCCAGACCGAGGAAGAACCCGGTGATCCGCACGAACGCCGCCGCAGCCCCGAGCAGGCCTGCCGCGCGCCAGCGCCCCTCGCGGGCGGCCAGCCACGACGGCACGGCGAAGGCCAGGAACAGCGCCTCGCTGTAGCCGGCGAACAGGAAGACCGCATACGGCGCGAGGACCAGATAGAGCACCGCGCGCTGTGCTTCCAGCCGGCCGCCGTCCACGGTGCCGAGGCGGTACAGCGCGACGGTGGCGAACGCGCTGGCGACGAGCGAGATGAGCAAGCCCGCGGCGACCCAGTCAGGGATCAGCGGGTGCACCGCGCGCAGCGCGAGCGGCTCGCCGGGGAAGAAGGCGGCCGTGCAGCAGTCGCCGTACCGGTCGGAGGGGGCGAAGTACCCGTGCTGCGCGACCTTGATGTAGAGGCCGACGTCCCAGCGGTTCCACAGCGTCGTGAACGACGGGACGGCGCCGGCGTTCGAGTCGCCGGCCAGTGTCCAGGCACCGACGATGGACACGAAAGCGACCACTACCCGGCTCGCCGCCCACACGGGCAGCGCCTCGCGCGCCGCGGCCCGCCAGTCGTTCGAGCGCACAGACGTCATGCGTCGATGAGCGTCTGGTGCCGTGACCCGCCGGCGAACTCAGGTGGCTCGCGATCGGGCGCGCCGTCGAGCACTCCGCCGGCCGGATCGTCGACCCCTCCGCGGCGTACGACGTCGAGGTCAGGGCGGCGGATCTCCCGCACCACCGCGACCATGAGCGCAATCAACACCAGGTCGCGTACGACGACCGCGCTGAGAAACCACTCCGGCCGCAGACCCCTGTCCACAGATGGTTGGGCCAACCGTGCGCCTTCGTGGACGAAGAAGTAGAACCGGGTGAACAGCAGGAACAGCTCAGCCACCTGCCACGCAAGGAACAGCCGCCACCGTGGCCGGGCCAGCGCAGCGAGCGGCACCAGCCACAGGACGTACTGCGGCGACCAGACCTTGTTGACCAGCAGAAAAGCGGCCACCGTCAGGAAGAGCAGCTGCGGCAGCCTCGGCCGTCGTGGCGCGCGGATCGCGAGAGCAACGATCGCGGCCAGCGCGGCCACGAAGAACACCAGGCTCCAGGTGTTGACCAGGAAAGGGTCGAAGGTGAATCCCGGCGACTTGCCGAACAGCCCCATCGACCCGATGCGGTCCTGCGCGGCGTACCAGAGCGAGTCCCAGTCGGAGACCCGGCAGCGGTTGCGATTCCAGAACTCCCACCACGAGCGCTCCGGATCGAAAGGGCCGTGGCACTTGTCTGTCGGGTCGAGCAGTCGGCCGGAGAACAGGAAGACGGGAACGTTGACGACGATTACGGTCGCTACCGTCGCGATCGCCGTACGCAGGCCCTCGCGCATCCTTCCGGCCCGCCAGCACAGCGCGAGCAGCGGGATCAGGAAGATCACCGGGTAGAGCTTGGCCGAGATCCCGAGCCCGAAGCAGATGCCGGCCATCACCGGCCAGCGTTTGGCCCAGCACGCGACGCCGAGACTCGCGCAGGCGACCGCGAGCAGATCCCAGTTGGTCAGTCCGTGCAGCACCAGCGCCGGCGCGAACGCGAAGAGCGCGGCGTCCCATGGCCGCGGGCCGGCACTGGCGACCAGGCCGACCGTCGCCGCCAATGCGCACAGCAGCAACAGCACAGCCGTCACGTCGTAGTAGCGCTTGGGGTCGCCGCCCTCGGCGTCGTATGCCGCCTGTGCGGCCACCCACATGATCCCGCCGATGAGCACGGGGTACTCGACGGCCTGCTCGAGGTAGGGGACGCGTCCGGCGTCCAGCCCTTCCGCGTAGTAGAGCGCCCACGTGTCGGTGTAGCACAGCCGCGTGTACTGGTAGTCCTGCGTCCATTGGTGATTACGGCACGGCAGCTTCTGCACATAGCCCAGCCCGAACGTGACGGCGGTCGCGAGCAACAGGCACACGATGACCGCGCCCACACCCCGACCTGGCGCGGGCTTGGCGTGCGCGCCGACCGGGCCGCCAATGACCGTGCTCACGCCCCGGATAACGGGGTCCTCGTGCGATGGGATCACCGGCGAGGACATGAGCTCATCGTGTCGTACGCCGTCCGCCACCGCCACGCACGCACTAACGCGAGTGTCGGCCCTTGCCGGGCCTGCGCCATTCCGGGTGGCGACGGTCCGCGACTGACGGGCTTCGCGAACCAGACGTTTTTGCCCGATCCTGCAACGCCCCTGCGACTAACAGCGCCCCAAACGTCGCTGCGTCCGCAAACGCACCATTGAAGATGTTGAGGCCGCACAATCCGTCGAGTCCGCAATGATTCATGCGCTGGCTGGCGTCGAAATAGGCGATCAGCCCAACGCTCGCGCTGATCAACCTGATGGCCAGCATGCGAGCGGTCGGCTGGAGTCCCGCGTACGCGAACAAGCCCAATCCGGGGAACATCGCGGCGAGTACAAGCGGAGTGCTGACGGCCGGCATCTCAACGACCCACACCAAAAGGGTGCCTGCCAACCAGGCCAACGTGGCGCCGACTATCGCACGCCAGCGCCGCTGGGCTTTCACGGCGCGGGTGCCGGTGGCACCGATTGCGCGGGCGCGAAAGCGCCGGGTGTTTGCGCGGGGGGCGGGACCGTGGGCGGCGGCTCGGCGGGCGGCGGTTGCGTGGGCGGCGGCTCTGTCGCGCTCGACGAGTTCACCGGCGGGGCCGAGGTCGGGGCGGTCGTTGCACCCTGTGTCGCCGTCGCGGACGGCGTCAACGTCGGCGAGACCGTCGGGGACGGAGCAAGTGTCGGCTGCCGCCCGACGAAGGCCGGCTCCGGGAAGGGCACGACGTCGGCGCCTTCCAATGCGGCGTCCATGAATCGCTTCCAGATCAGGGCAGGGCCGCGGCCACCGGTGAGCGCGGTGACTCGCTGCCCGCCGATCTCGACGTTCCTGAGTTCCTTGGGCGGGTCGAAGCCGATCCACACCGCGGTCGAGAGCTGCGGCGTGAACCCGACGAACCACGTGTCCCTGTTGTTGGTCGTCGTGCCGGTCTTGCCCGCGGCCGGCCGGCCGCCCTCGAGCGCCGCGCCGCCGGCTGTACCGTCGGGTTTGATGACGCCTTGCAGGGCGAAGGTCACGTCGGCCGCGACGCGCTCGTCGAACGCGCGGTTCTTGCGCGGCTTGACCTCGTACAACCGTTTGCCGCCCGCAGTGAAGACGTTGCCGACGAGGTACGGCGTCACGCGCTCGCCGCCGTTGGCGAACGTCGCGAAGCCGACCGCCTGATCGACAACGGCCACGTCGACCACACCGAGCGGGGTGCTCGCGGCCGTGGAGTCGAACTCGATCTCCCGGCGGATCCCGGCGCGATGCGCGGCGTCGGCCACCTTTTCGATGCCGACGTCCTGGCCGAGTTTCACGTAGGTCGTGTTAACCGACTTCGCGGTCGCCCTGAGCAGGTCGACCTGGCCGTAGTCGGCGCCACCGAAGTTGTCGAAGCCTTCGGGTTTGTCCGGGTACGGCGGCGAGGGCGAGTTGCCGTCGTAGACCGACTTCAGGCCCATGTCGTTCTCCAGCGCGGCGGCCAGGACGTACGGCTTGAACGACGACCCTGGCTGACGCTTGGCCGTGCCGACGATGCCGGAGTAGTCGACGCGCTTGCGGTTGCCCTCGGGCTCGCGGCCGGCGTACATGGCGCGGATCGCGCCGGTCTTCGGGTCGACCGCCACGAGTGCCTGCTGCAGACCGGCCGGCTGAGTCGGGAAGAATTCGCTGATCGCCTGCTCCGCCGACTGCTGGGCTTTCCTGTCGATCGTCGTGCGGATGCGGAAGCCGTCGGTGTAGATCGCTTCGTCGTCGACCTCGAGCACCCTGCGCACCTCGGCGCGAACGGCGTCGAGGATGTAGGAGCGGGGTCCCTTGATGCGGATGGTCGCGCCGCGCGGCCGCGTCGGCATCGGGAACTCCGCCGTCTCGACGGCCGCCGGGTCGTAGTTGCCCATGTCCGCCATACCGTCGAGCACGTAGCGGAATCGTCGTTCGGCCGGCGCCCGACCGCGATCGGTGTCGGGGTCGAAGGACTCGGGCGAGGCAATGATCCCGGCGAGGAAGGCCCCCTGCTCGGGAGTCAGTGCCTTGGCGCTCTTGCCGTAGTAGGTGCGCGACGCCGCCTCAATCCCGTAGGCACCGCGGCCGAAGTAGATCTCGTTGAGATAGAGCTCGAGCAGCTCCTTCTTCGTGTACTTGCGATCGAGCTTTACCGCGATCACGGCCTCGCGGAACTTGCGGGCGAACGTCTTCTCCTTGTCGTCGAAGGCGTTCTTCGCGTACTGCTGCGGAATCGTCGAGCCCCCCTGTCGTACGCCGCCGCCGCGCAGGTCTCGGTACGCCGCGCGCACGATTCCGCGAATCGACACGCCACTGTGCTTGTAGAAACCGCGGTCCTCAGCCGCGATCACCGCGTCCTGCACGTGCTCGGGCACGTCTTTGAGCGGGACTTCCTGCCGGTTCTCGGAACCGACCAGACGGCCCATTTCGGAGCGGTCAGACCACTGGACGATCGTCGTCTGCGCGTTGAGGCGTTCATCGGCACCGGGCACGGGGATGCGCGAGGCCACGGTCACCAGCAGGACCAGGCCGAGGAACCCCAGCCCGAACAGCGCTCCGACGCCGATCAGAACACGTTTGGTCCACGGCTTGCGCTGGGACCACCACCGCGCCAGGGCGGGTGGCAGGAAGGGTTTTCGAGCCCGCTTCGGACGACGCGGCGAACGAGAAGGCTGGCCGGTCGCGCTCATGGGAGGCGAGATTACTGCTCCGCGCTGCGGTCGGACTTCTCCGCGCGCCTGACGCGCCGCACCCGAAGGCCGTTGGTGCCGATCTGGTAGCTGGTCGTCAGGTGGTTCCAGCCGCAGGTGCGGCACACCTCGACGACGTAGACGGTCAACTCGGCGTAGTCGAGTGCCATCTTCGGCAGCTCGGCCGTGCCACGTACCTGACCGGTCGCTTCCTTGAGCTCGTCGCCGTAGACGTAGTTGACCAGAGTGAGCGGCTCGCGCTTGCAGACCGGGCAGTCGACCGTGCCCGTTTCACCGTGGTACTTGGCGGCGCGCAGCAGGTAGGGATGGGCGTCGCAGACATCCAGCGTGGAGATGCGCCCGGCGAATAGATCGGCCAGTGTCGCCCGTCTCGCCAGGGCGTAGTCGATGATCGCTCGCTGCGTTCGCACAGCGTCCAGGGTACGACGTGGTTCCGGCCATCGACCGCAATGCGTCCGGCAGGTAACCAACTGGGGCACGGTTGACTAATGGCGGGTGGCTGCCTATCGTTCGATGTATCGGCCCGATACATCTCGCCGATGCATCGTGTGCACAGTCCGCCACGCGCGGGCCGTCACACACAGTCAGCCGGAGGGAGTAGCCGTGATGGAGTTTGCCATCCTCGGGCTGCTCCACGAGTCGCCGCTGCACGGCTACGAGCTCAAAAAGCGACTCGACTCCGTTCTTGGCCGCTTCCGGGCGTTCTCGTACGGCTCTCTCTACCCCTGCCTGGCCAAGATGGAAGCCGCTGGCTGGATCACCAAAGAGGTGCAGGGCAGCTCAGCTATGGCAGGGCGGCGCAGCAAGGTCGTCTACACGCTGACCGCTGACGGCAAAGAGCGCTTCCAGGAGCTGCTCACCGAGGCGGGGCCCTCCACGTGGGAGGACGACGCGTTCGGCGTGCATTTCGCGTTCTTCGCGAGAACCGACTCCACGACCCGCCTGCGCATCCTCGAGGGCAGGCGCACCCGGCTCGAGGAGAAGCAAGAAGGCCTGCGCGCCACCCTCGTGCGCATGCGCGAGAAGGTCGACGACTACACGCTCGAGCTGCAACGGCACGGACTCGAGTCGGTCGAGCGGGAAGTCCGCTGGCTCAACGAGTTGATCCAAGGCGAGCGCACCGGCGCTGGGCCCGTTCACAACCCTCAGCACGACACCAACTAGAAGGAGCAACCCCATGGGCTCGGTAAGAGTCGCCATTGTCGGCGTCGGCAACTGCGCCGCTTCGCTCGTGCAAGGCATCGAGTACTACCGCGATGCCGACGCGGGAGCACGGGTCCCGGGGTTGATGCACGTCGACCTCGGCGGTTACCACGTCAGCGACATCGAGTTCGTCGCCGCGTTCGACGTCGACGGCAAGAAGGTCGGGCACGACCTGTCGGAGGCGATATTTGCCAGCGAGAACAACACCATCAAGCTCGCTGACGTACCCCCGCTCGGCGTCGAGGTGCTGCGCGGTCACACGCTCGACGGACTCGGCAAGTACTACCAGCAGATGATCGACGAGAGCGACGAGACCCCGGTCGACGTCGTCGCCGCGCTGCGCGAGTCGCAGGCCGACGTGCTCGTCTGCTACCTGCCGGTCGGCTCGGAAGACGCCGCGCGCTTCTATGCGCAGTGCGCCATCGACGCGGGCGTCGGCTTCGTCAACTGCCTCCCGGTCTTCATCGCCGGTACGCCGGAATGGGCGGCCAAGTTCGAAGCCGCAGGTGTGCCGATCATCGGCGACGACATCAAGAGCCAGGTCGGCGCGACCATCACCCACCGGGTTCTCGCGAAGCTCTTCGAGGACCGCGGCGTGGTGCTCGACCGCACGATGCAGCTCAACGTCGGCGGCAACATGGACTTCATGAACATGCTCGAGCGCGAGCGGCTGGAGTCCAAGAAGATCAGCAAGACCCAGGCCGTGACGTCGCAGCTCAACCATGACCTCGGCAAGGGCAACGTGCACATCGGTCCGTCCGACTACGTCTCGTGGCTCGACGACCGCAAGTGGGCCTACGTCCGTCTCGAAGGCCGCGCCTTCGGTGACGTGCCGCTCAACCTCGAGTACAAGCTCGAGGTCTGGGACAGTCCCAACTCGGCCGGTGTCGTCATCGACGCGGTGCGCTGCGCCAAGATTGCCAAGGACCGCGGTATCGGTGGCCCGCTGCTCGGCCCATCGTCGTACTTCATGAAGAGCCCGCCGGAGCAGTACCGGGACGACGAATGCCGTCGCCTCACCGAGGAGTTCATCGCCGGCGACCCCGTCGCCTGACGATCCCGCTGACGAAAGGGCCGCTCCGGTACGCCGGACGCGGCCCTCTTCGATTCCGCCTTACTCTGACGTCGTGATTCACCTGCCCGCCGGCGTCTTGACGCTGGCGCGCGCCCGGCGGTTCCGGCAGCTGCTGGCCACCAGGGTGCTTGCCCAGGCGGGTGACGGAATCTTCCAGATAGCACTGGCCAGCTTCGTCATCTTCTCGCCCGAACGCCGGACGAGTGCCGCACAGATCGCAGCCGGCTTCGCCACGCTGCTGCTTCCCTACAGCGTCGCCGGACCGTTTGCCGGGGTGTTCATCGACCGTTGGCGCCGGCAGCGCATTCTGGTCATCTCCAATCTCGTGCGCGTGGTTCTGATCGGCTTGGTCGCCGCACTCGTGGCCGGCGGCGTCGAGGGCCCGGCGTTCTACGCCGCTGCACTGTCGGTCACCGGGGTCAACCGGTTCTTCCTGTCGGCGCTGTCGGCATCGTTGCCGCACGTGGTCGAAGACGCCTTGCTCGTGACAGGCAACTCGCTGACGACGACGCTCGGCTCTGTTGCGACCGTGATCGGCGGCGGCGCCGGACTGTTGATACGGCGGCTGGCCGGTGCAGACGATGCGGGCGTCGCGGTCGTCGCGCTCACTGCGGCAATCGGATACGCGCTCTCGGCCGCCAGCGCGACCCGGCTGCCGTCACGGCTGCTCGGTCCCGACGTCGACGTACACCACGCGCATTGGCGCGAAGCCCTGGGTGAAGTGGGGCACGGCATCGTCGACGGCGCGAAGCACGTGTGGTTGCGAAGGCAGGCAGGTGCCGCGCTGGCAGCGATCGGCGCCCACCGGTTCTTCTTCGGCATCTCGACGATCGCGACGCTGCTGCTCTACCGCAACTACACCGGGTTCACCGATCACGGACTGATCAGGACCGACCTCGCCGGGCTAGGCCAGATCTTCGCGGCGTCGTCGGTCGGCGCGCTGGTCGCGGCAGCGGCGACACCGAGCGGAACTCGGCGGATCGGCAAGTCCCGCTGGATCGTTGTGTGCTTTGCGCTCGCGGCGCTGGTCGAGGCGACGCTCGCGATGACCTACCAGCAGGAGTCGTTCCTGGTCGCGGCATTCCTGCTCGGCTTCGCCGCGCAGGGCTCGAAGATCTGCGTCGACACGATCGTGCAGGAGAGCGTCGACGACGAGTACCGCGGGCGGGTCTTCGCGTTCTACGACATCGTCTTCAACGTCGCGTTCGTCTCAGCCGCGGGACTGTCGGCACTGCTGCTCCCGCCCAACGGGAAGTCGTACGCCGTACTCGCTCTGATCACGGCGGGTTACCTGGTCACGGCGGTGGTCTACAACCGCGCGCGACAGCGCATCACGGCGATGCGAGCCCCTGCTCTCGTGCCCAGCTGAGCAACAGGCGCACTGCTTCCTCGCGCTCCAGCGGGCCCTGGTCGAGTCGCAGTTCGAGCAGGTACTCGCGGGCCCGGCCGACGATCGGGCCCGGCTTGACGCCGAGGATCTCCATGATGTCGCGGCCGTCGAGGTCGGGCCTGACCTTGGCCAACTCCTCCTCCTCGGCCAGGCGGGCGATCCGCGCCTCGAGCCCGTCGTACGCCGCCGCCAGCTCCGCTGCCTTACGGCGGTTGCGCGTGGTGCAGTCGGACCGCACCAGGATGTTGAGGCGGTCGAGGAGCGGGCCGGCGTCCCGGACGTAACGGCGGACGGCAGAGTCGGTCCACTCGCCCAGGCCGTAGCCGTGGAAGCGCAGGTGCAGCTCGATCAGGCGCGTGACGTCCTCGATGAACGTCTTCGGGTAGCGCAGCGCCCGCAGCCGCGCCTTGGCCATCGCCGCGCCGACGACCTCGTGATGGTGAAAACTCACGCCCGCCGGCCCGATCGCCCGGGTCTTCGGCTTGCCGATGTCGTGCAGCAGCGCGGCCATCCGCAGGGTGAGGTCAGCGCCACTGTTCTCGAGGGAGATCGCGCGCGTGAGTACGGCGAGGCTGTGCCGGTAGACGTCCTTGTGCTGGTGGATCGGGTCGATCTCCAGCCGCATCCGCGGCAGCTCCGGCAAGACCAGCTGCGCTATCCCGGTCTCGACCAGAATCTCCAGACCGGGCACCGGATCGTCGGCGAGAAGCAGCTTCGACAGCTCGTCGCGCACCCGCTCTGCGGACACGATCGCGATCCGATCCGCCATCGCGGTGATCGCGGCCGTGACCTCCGGCACGGGCGTGAATCGAAGGCTGGCCGCGAACCGTGCGGCGCGCATCATCCGCAACGGATCGTCCCCGAATGAATCCTCTGGCCGACCCGGCGTACGCAGGCGCCGGGCGGCCAGGTCGGCCAACCCCCGGAACGGATCAGTGAACACGTGTCCGGGAAGCGAGACTGCCATCGCGTTGACAGTGAAGTCGCGGCGCGCGAGATCTCCTTCGAGCGTCTCGCCGTACATCACGTCAGGCTTGCGGGAGGAGGGGTCGTACGAGTCGGCGCGGTAGGTCGTTATCTCCAGGCGCAGGCCACCCTTGGCGAGGCCGACTGTCCCGTAGGCGATGCCCATCGTCCAGACCGTGTCGGCCCATCCTTCGATCAGGGCCAGCACGACGTTGGGGTGGGCGTCGGTCGCGAAGTCGAGGTCGTCGCCCAGCCGGCCCAGCATGGCGTCGCGAACAGGTCCGCCAACCAAATGCAGCTCGTGTCCGGCCGCGGCGAACCGGGCACCAAGCTCGTCGGCCACCGGCGCGATGCGCATGAGGGCGGTAACGGCCTCTCGCTGGGCATTCGTCAGGGTGGGCACAGCCGAGAAGGGTACGGCTCGCAGCGGTCTGCACCGAACCGTTTCGGTCACATACGAGCGCGCCTGGTGGCCCACAGTGATCGCTTGCCTACTTGCCGCAAGCATGTGTCTCGTGATCTGATCCCAGATGTATCTTGCAGTTTGGGATTTTTGTCTCTTTTCCGCTCGTAACGATGGGCGTACCTTGTCCGGTATTCCCGGGATCGCTCATTTGTGCGTCCAATCCGAGGGAGCGTCGATGAAGGGCCCACTCGACGTCCATCGTGAGCTCCTCAGTGCTGGCATCCCGCACGAGATCGTCCGTTCACCGCGGGCGCTCAACACCGCCGACGAGATGCCCGATGTGCTCTCTCTGCCGAGCTGGTGGTGTGTCTCCGTCCGCCTGTACGACGCCGGCGGCACCCTATACGCGCTCGCCGTGCCGGCGGGGGTGACACTGCGGTCCGGGGCGCTCGCCAGAAATCTCGGTGTGCCGGCCGTAGTGCCGGCCGCGGTTCATCGCATCAATGCCGTGACCGACTTCACCGCCGCGCTCGTCTCGCCGATCTGCCTCCCCGAGCACGTGCGGCTGGTGGTCGACGCGTCCCTCGGAACCTCCGAAGTTCTGTACGCGCCGACGGGCGACTCTGGCACCGTCCTGAAGATCCGCAGCCGCGACCTGCTGGTCCACACCAACGCACTCGTCGCTGCCCTGACGGAGTGGGGGACCAGCCGCGAAGGCGTCCGGCTCGACGTCGACGCGGCCGCGCGCAGGATCCACGTCCGGCCGCTGCTCCGGCCGTCACGGGCGCGCTAGCCAGAGCGCGTTAGTCCGACTGCTGCAAAAGCTTCAGCGCGCGAACACCGCACTAGGATCGCTCAGGTGGTACGACACTCCACGCCACCCCGCACCCGTCGCTCGCTGCGCCGGGTTGAGGAGACGTCGGCTGGGGGACTCGTGCTCGACCGGCGTGCGCATGAGGCCAACGGTGCATTAATCGGACGTCTCGACCGCCGCGGGCGCGTCCTGTGGTCGTTGCCCAAGGGTCACGTCGAGCCCGGTGAGACGACGGAGGAGGCGGCCGCCCGGGAGGTTGCCGAGGAAACCGGAATCAGCGGCTCGGTCATCGCGCCCCTGGGCACGATCGACTTCTGGTTCGTCGCGGAAGGGGCGCGAATCCACAAGACGGTTCACCACTTTGTGCTGCTCGCCACGGGGGGCGAACTCAGCGACGCCGACGTGGAGGTGCACGAGGTCGCCTGGGTGCCGCTGGCCGAAATCCCGGATCGGCTGTTCTACCCCGACGAGAAAGCGCTCGTGGAAAAGATCCCCGAACTGCTGCTCGAGTCGCGATGAGGTTGGGAGCCGCCGTAGGGGCGCTTCTGGTTGCCGCGTCGGCCGCAATGCCGGCCGCGCCCGCGGCCGCGCAGACCGCCACCCCGCCTCGCGTCCGGGTCGAGCTGACCGGGCTGGACGCCGTTGTGGGCCGCCAGCCCGACAGCGTGTTGCACCTGCGCGCGACGATCACCAATGACAGCAGCGAGACCGTCGAGTTCGTGCGGTGGAGGCTGCGCCGGGGTGATCGGATTTCGACGCGATCCGGGGTGGCGCAGGCCGCCGAGACGCCGCCGGCCGGGGAGACGTTCTGGCGCAAAACCGAGGACGTCGTCCGCGAGCTGCCCGCGGGGGCGTCCGAGTACGTAGCGCTCGACATCCCGATGGCCGAGCTAGACCTTCCGCGCACCGCGGCTCCCGCGATCTATCCCTTGCGCTTCGAGGTCACGTCCAGGATCAGCACCACGATCGGCCGCGCCGACTCGTTCCTGATCTGGTGGCCGGACCCGGAGCCTCCTGCGGAGCCGACACTGCGCATTGGCTGGGTCGTGCCCCTCACTGAGGTGCCCGCGCGTAGCCCCGGCGGCGCGAACCCGGGCGACCAGCTGTCGAAGTCGGTGGCGCCGGGAGGCCGGCTCGACGTCGTACTCGCTGTCCTTGAGCGAGCCGCGGTCCTCAGCGGGTCGACCCTGCAGGTGACGCTGGCGATCGACGGGCAACTCGTGGAGTCCGTCGCTGCGCTCACCGAGCGTGAGCCGGGCGCCGTGGCGGCGGCGCAGTGGCTCGCAAGGCTCCGCGAGTTGAGCCGCCGGTCCGAGGTGATCGCGCTGCCGTACGCCGACGCCGACCTCGTTGCACTCGTCCGAGCCGGGCTGAACGGCGATGTCACCGTCGCATTGCGGCAGAGCCGGGAGGCCATCCGCGAGGTTCTGGGCGTCAGCGCTCGGACCAGTGTCACCTGGCCGGTTGACGGCGCGGTGGACACCGCGTCGGTCAGCGTCCTGGCCGACAACGCGATCGACGCGGTGATCCTCGACGACCAGACCCTGCCGTTGACCGGAACGAGTGAGTACACCCAGACGGCGGCGTACGACCTGGACACCACCGCGCGGAAGATGACCGCTCTGGTCGCGGATTCGCCGTTGCGACAAGTGATCGTGGCTGCCTCGCCGCTGAGCGCTGTGACGACACGGCAGCGACTGCTCGCCGAGACCGCCGTGACGCAGCAGGAGCGGCCGGGCGAGGTTCGCGACGTCGTACTGCCACTGCCCCGGCTGTGGCTGCCGGTAGCGATCGAGAGCAGCGCGCAGATGCTGGCCCTCCCGGCGACGACGCCGTGGCTCGGCGCCACCACCGTCAGCCAGACACTTCGGGAACCAGGTCGCGGCACGGGCAGAGCGACGACGCCGCACTACCCGGAGGGGGCGCGCCGCGCCGAACTGCCCAGCCAGCTGCTGCGTGACGTGACCCGGCAGCGAGCGGCTCTGCTCTCCTTCGGCACGATCCTGGTCGCACCCGAAGAGCCCCCGGCATCGGACGTGGCGGCGGTCGCGGAGGCTACCGAGCAGCGGGCCGCGGGAGCGGCGATCAAGTCGCAGATCAACACCTGGCGCGAGGAGGCGCTCGCACGGGCGCTTTCGGCGCACTGGCGCACCAACGTTCGCGGTGCTGTCGCGCTGCGGGCCGCCGTCGAGCGCGAGTTCGAGAGCAGCTACCGGAGCAAGATCCGCGTCCAGCTCAACAAGGTCCGGCTGACGAGCACGCGCGGTCCCGTGCCGATCACCATCGTCAACGAGCTGCGCACACCGGTCCGGGTCCGGTTGACGATGCGCTCGCAACGGCCCGGCCTAACGTTCGCCCAGGTCCCTGATCAAACGGTGCCACCGACCGGTGCGCAGCTGTCCGTGCGCTTCCAGGCCAGGACCATCGGCAAGTTCCCGGTGGAGGTCGCGCTGCTGACCCCTGAGAACGACAGCGTCGGACCCCCCAAGACGACAGTCGTCAGTACGACGGCGTACGGCACGGTCGCCCTCGCCGTGACGATCACGGCGTTCGTGCTCCTGGTGATCGCCGTGGTCGTGCGCTTCGTGTTCCGGCGCCGCCGCGGAGGCAGCGCCGCCGACTCAGCTGACACTCCCGACGCGCCTTTCCCCGAGGACGATCCCGCGTTGGCTCCGCTGACCCACGTCGGCGGGCCCGACGCCGAATGAGCCGTACGACAGCAGGCGAATCAGCGCTCAACCGGTCCAGCAGTGTGATGGCCGTGGGCACGGTCGCGTCGCGCGCGACCGGCTTCCTGCGCGTCGCGGTCGTCGCCGCGGCTCTCGGCGTGCCTTCGCAGGTCGCCGACGCATACAACGTCGCCAACGTCGTACCGAACATCGTCTACGAACTATTGCTCGGCGGCGTCCTGACCAGTGTCATCGTGCCGCTGCTCGTCAAGAGCGCGCGTAACGACGCCGACGAGGGCACCGGTTTTGCCCAGCTGTTGCTGACGATCGTGGGGGTGGTGCTCGGTACGGCGACCGTTGCCGGGGTCCTCGCCGCTCCCTGGATCATCTCGATCTACAACAACCAAGCCGGTCCGCAGCGCGACCTGGAAGTGACGTTCCTGCGGTATTTCCTGCCGCAGATCTTGTTCTACGGTCTCGGCGCGGCGATCAGCGCCGTGCTCAACACCCGTGGCCGGTTCGGCGCGCCGATGTTCACACCGGTGCTCAACAACATCGTCGTGATCGGCACCGCGCTGGTCTTCATGACGCTGCCGTCGGCCGAGCCGTTGACCCCGGCGGGCCTGACGCAGGCCCAGACGTTGACTCTGGCGATCGGCACGACGCTCGGCGTCGCGGTGATGACGCTGGCCCTGCTTCCATCGCTGCGCGCGGTGGGTTTCCGCTGGAGACCGCGACTCGACTGGCATCACCCGCTGCTGGCGGAGGCGCTGCGACTCGGCGGCTGGGTGCTGCTGTACGTCGTGCTCAACCAGATCGGGTACGCCGTCGTCGTGCGGCTCGCGCACGGCGAGACGTTCCTGACGCCGTACGCCAACGCGTTCCAGCTCTTCCAGTTGCCACACGCGATCATCACCGTGTCTGTGATCAGCGCGCTGTTGCCGCGGTTGAGCCGGCACGCGGTCGACCAGCGCCTCGATCTGCTGCGCGCCGATCTCACGCGCGGCCTTCGCCTGTCGCAGGCTTTCGTGATCCCGGCTGCCGCGACGCTGTTCGTGCTGGCCGGCAACATCGCCGTCGTCGTGTTCGAGCACGGCCGTACCGAACGCGGCGGCGCACTCCTCGTGGGACGGGTCCTCACCGGCTTCGCCGTCGGACTGCCGTTCTTCAGCGCCTTCCAGCTGCAGTTGCGCGCGTTCTACGCGATGCACGACAGCCGCACGCCGGCCCTGGTCAACGCCGTCGTCAACGCGGTGATGATCGCGGTCGACCTGGTGCTGTTCGCGACCCTCGACGGCGACTCGCGCGCGGTCGGGCTCGCGCTGGGCTACAGCAGCTCATACGTCGTCGGCGTTGCCGTCTTCACTGTGCTGCTACGCCGCCGGCTCGGCCCCGGGAGTGGGGAGCCCGTCGTACGCACGCTGGTGCGTGTCTCCCTAGCCTCGCTGCTCGCCGCGGCCGGCGCGGCTGTCTGCGCGATCGCGTCGCGGGCGGTGCTCGGCGAGTCGGTCACCGCGACCCTCGTCTCCCTGGTACTCGCCGTAGCGACGGCAGGCGCTCTCTACGTTGTCATCGCGAACAGGCTGCGGGTCGCCGAACTGGCCGACCTCGTTGCTGTACTGCGCAGGCGGGCCACGTAAGGAGCGCTGGGCCGATCGGCCCAGCGATTCAAGGCCGATGCCCGCTCAGCCGATCCTCCAATTGCGTTCCCGATGAAGGTAGGCGGAGTTGGCGGCAGCGGTTCTGAGGTTCGTACGACGTCGTGCCGGCGCCCGCAACGACCGAGGCGACATCGTTCTCGGCTGGTTCACCCGGGTCATCGTCTTCTTGGTGTTCCTCGGCATCGTTGCGTTCGAATCGCTGTCCCTGGTGACTACCCGCATCAACTCGATAGACATCGCCGAGCAGGCCGCGATCGCTGCCGCCGAGGGTTACGCCTCAGGCAAGACGCGGGAAGCGGCGTATGCCGCCGCCGAGAAGGTCGCCATCGAGCGGAACGTCGAGCTGCTGCCTGACGAGTTCCTCGTGACCGAGGATGGTGCTGTCGACCTCGCGGTCACGAAGACGGCGACGACGCTGTTCCTTTACCGCACCGATACGACCGCGAAGTGGGCCGTGGCGAAGGTGTCGGCGCACGCGAGTCCGCGCAGGCACTAAACCGAAACCGCTGATCGCCGGACACCGCACGTCCCACGGGCGCAGCAATGCGTCCTCGGGGTGAAGCCGCACTAGTGCGGCCTGGCTACACGATGCACGTGTTCGGCAGATTCGGGGTGCGCCTGCCACACAACTCGGGCGCGATTGCGCCGCAAGACGGGCATCATGGTGACGCGTGCGCCGTACGCGAGACGCTCGATCTAGCTGGAGGTGACGTGGCCGAGCAGGCCGCCGCGTCCGGCACTTCGCTCGCGGGCCGCTACCGGCTGGAGCGACCCGTTAGCAGCGGGCCCTGCACGACCTTGTGGCGGGCCGTCGACGACGTGCTCGCGCGTCCCGTCGCGGTCAAGCTGCTTGACTCGCCGGGCGCCGTACCCCGGTGCATCGACGCCGCCGAGGCGGTCAGCCGGTTCACCACTGCGGCGACCTCAGCGAGCCGGCTCGCGCACTCCCGAATCGCCAGCACCTACGACGCCGGGGTCGAAGGCGATACGCCGTACGTCGTCACCGAATGGGTCGACGGGACGGCGCTCGCCGAGCTCGTGCGGACCCAAGGTCCACTGACGCCGCTGCACGCGCAGGTCGTGGCGATGCAGGCCGCGGACGCGCTGACGTACGCGCATGACAACGGCATACCGCACGGACAAGTCGACGGCTTCAACGTGCTGCGCTGCGGCGACGGGGCGATCAAGCTCACCGATTTCGGCGTGGCCAGCGCCCTCGCGCCTGACGGTGACGATGCCCCGGCGTCCGCCCCGGGGTCCGGGTTGGACGGACGCGATTCCCGGTCGCTGGCCGCACTCGTCTACATGTGCCTGACCGGTCGTTCCGTCGACGGTGCGGAACCCGCGCTTCCTGCGGCACCACGCAGGGACGGCGTGTTGCTCTCGCCCGGCCAGGTGCGAGCGGGTGTCCCCCACGAACTCGACCAGATCGTGATGGGCGCACTTGGAACCGCCGGGTGGGAAGGCAGGCCGATCGCGTCGCTGCGCGACTGGGTCGACGCACTCGGCGATCTGCCGGCGCCGCCGCCACCGGCTGACCCAATCGACGAGGGCGAGCACCCTCCCGCAGCCGGCTCACCGTGGATGCGCGTCGGCGTACCCGCGCTGCTCGGCGTCGTTGTCGTCGCGATCGTCATCGGCGCCGTTGTCGCAGGCGGCGGCCGGCTCCCCGCGATCGGACGTGATCCCGGCGGGTCGACGTCCGAGACGGCGAGCGCGGCGACGATCGGCCGGCTGCGGATAGCCGCAGCGCAGGACTTCGATCCGCAGGGCCGGCCCACCACCGAAAACAGCAAGGACGTGCCGCTCGCCTTCGACGGCAAGCCGGAGACGTCCTGGGACACCGACCGCTACCGGACCGCGGCTTTCGGCGCTTTGAAGCCGGGCGTCGGTCTGGTCTTCGATCTGGGCGAGCCGGTCACCGTCACCGACGTCGGCGTGCGGGTCGCCGGGGGCAACACCGCGCTCGAACTGCGCGCCTCCGATGCCCGGGGCGCAGCGGCCGATGCCTACACCCTCGTCGCGTCCGCCACGGGCACCGGCGATATGCAGCTGAAGCCGTCGTCGGCGACGCGGGCGCGCTACTGGCTGGTGTGGGTCACCCAGCTACCGGCAGTGTCCGGCGGGTTCAGGGCGGTCCTGTCGGAGGTCGCCTTCACCGGCGAAATGCCGCGCTAGGCTCGGCCCACCACGGCACCGGGAAGGCACACATCGAGTGGATACGCGCGACGAGCAGGAGCTCACTGAAGACGCGAGCCTGCTCCGCCAGCACGTCGCTGGTGACCCGGCAGCGTTCGGTGTCCTCGTCGCCCGCCACCGCGACCGCGCGTGGGCGGTTGCGCTGCGCACGCTGGGCGATCCCTCGGAAGCCGAGGACGCCGTACAGGACGCGTTCATCTCGGCGTTCAAGCAGGCCGAGCGGTTCCGTGGCGACGCGCAGTTCTCGACGTGGTTGCACCGAATAGTCGTCAACGCCTGCCTGGACCGCCTCCGGCGGCAGCGGGTGCGGGCCGTCGTGCCGTACGACGATGCCGCCCTAGCCGCTATCGCCGAACCCCGCGATGAGATCGCCGATCGTGAGACCGCGGTCGAAGTGTCCGACGCGCTGGCCAGGCTGAGCGACGACCAGAGGCTCGCGATCGTCCTCGTCGACCTGCAGGGCATGAGCGTCAACGAGGCAGCCGCCGTGCTGGGCGTGCCCGCGGGCACGATCAAGAGCCGCTGCCACCGCGGTCGGGCGCAGCTCGCCGTACTGCTCGGGCACCTTCGCCCCGAACGATTACGGAACGATCACGCGGATCCGGGAACCACCAGCACGCCCCAACCATCCAACTAATAGCAACCCCTGCAGACAGAAGCTGAGGAATGACCGACCAGACACCACCCGCGGACCGGCCCACAGGGACCGGCGATTCGCGGCACCCGGAGATCGACGAGCTGGCGGCGTACGCCGACGGTGATCTTCGCGCGGGTGACCGGGAGCGGGTGGCGGATCACCTCGCCGGGTGTGCGGAATGCAATGCCGACATCGCCGCCCTCGAAGGCACCTCCGAGGCGCTCGCCTCACTCGGGCCAGTGACGATGCCGGCCGACGTCGCGCAGCGTCTCGACCACGCGCTGTCAGCGCTGTCCGAGCCGTCGAGGGCGACGACGGTCCTGCCTGCTCGCACTCGTCGCGGCGGTGCCGGCTGGGCGACCGGGGCGGCCGCCGCCGCGGTGGTCGCGCTGGTGGCGGCGGTCGGCCTGGCCTCCATCAAAGGCGGCGGCTCCGACAAGGACCGCGCCGCCACGTCGGCAACAGGGCTCGCGACTGCGTCCGCGCCGGGACCTCGCATGACCAGCAGCGGCACCAACTACAGCGCCTCGACAATCCGCGGGCAACTGCAGGCCTACGTTGCGCAGCAAGGAATCGCGCCCAACCGCGCGCCGCAGGCTGCAGCGGCAGCCCCGTCGACCGAGGCGATGGCTGCCGCGACCGAATCAGCCCCTGCGGCACAGGACTCGCAGAACTTTGCCGGTTCTTCTTCCGCGGCCAAGTCGAGTGCCGCTCCGCCGGAGTTGGCCACCGCGGACAAACGCGAGGCGCAGCAGGAGCTGGCGGCCCTGCAGGCCGACGAAACGCGTCTGGCTGCATGCATCGTCGCGGTCACCGGCGGCGAGACGGTACCCCTGGCACTCGACTTCGCCGAATACGACGGCCAGCCGGCGCTGGCGATCGTGCTGCCGCACCGGCAGCCGGAGTTCGTAAGCGTCAACATCGTCGGACCCAAATGCGGGCAAACATCAGACGCCAACTTCCTGCGCCTCGAGGTAGTGCCGATCGGCTGAGAAACCCCGCCGGCGCAAGAGGAATCCGCGGCCGCTACGATCCGTTATCGATCGCGCAACGACTACGCGGCACGCATAGGAAAGGCCCCCGGGTTTGGACAGCGAAAAGCTTCACGAGGTCATCATCATCGGCTCTGGGCCGGCCGGTCTGACCGCTGCTCTTTACAGCGCGCGGGCCCAGCTCAAGCCGTTCGTCATCGAAGGCGCGGCGGCTGGTGGCCAACTGATGCTGACCACCGAGGTCGAGAACTACCCCGGCTTCCCCAGCGGCATCATGGGCCCCGAGCTCATGGACAACATGCGCAAGCAGGCCGAGCGGTTCGGCGCCGAGTTCCTTACCGACGATGTGACCGAGGTCGACCTGACCGGCGACATCAAGCGGGTCATGGTCGGCGCTGACACTTACGAGGCGCAGTCGGTCATCATCTCGACCGGCGCGAGGGCCAGATGGCTCGGCCTGCCGCAGGAGCAAGCGCTGATCGGTCACGGGGTCTCGTCGTGCGCAACGTGCGATGGCTTCTTCTTCCGTGATCAGGACATCGCAGTCGTCGGCGGCGGCGACTCCGCGATGGAGGAGGCGACGTTCCTCACCCGCTTCGCCGACTCGGTCACGGTCGTCCATCGACGCGACGAGCTGCGGGCCAGCAAGATCATGCAGGAACGCGCCATGGCCAACGGCAAGATCCGCTGGGCGATGAACTCGGCGGTCACCGACGTCACCGGCGACAAGATGGTCGAGCGCGTGGAGCTCACGGACACCGTCACCGGGGACAAGCGCCAACTCGACGTGACCGGGCTTTTCGTCGCCATCGGGCACGATCCCAACACATCGTTGTTCAAGGGCCAGGTGCACCTCGACGACGCCGGCTACATCCTCGTCGACGCCCCGAGCACCCGCACCAACCTGGCCGGCGTCTTCGCGTGCGGCGACTGTGTCGACCACACCTACCGGCAGGCGGTCACCGCAGCCGGAACCGGTTGCGCGGCAAGCCTGGACGCCGAGCGCTACCTTGCCTCACTCGGCGGCTGAGTCGACGCTGCAACGGGGTGCTCGCGGGCACCCGCGGGTAGGTTGCGCAAGGAAGAGTCAGCACGGTGGTAGTCGCCCTTGCGCCGATCAGCCGCACTCGGAAAGCCGTCGCGCGCCCAGTCGTTGAACCACAAGGCGACCACAGTCGGGACTGCCGACAGGACGACGTACATCAGCGCGCTTACGCCCGAGGCGACGCTCGCCGAGGGTCCTGAGTCGGCGAGGGCCCCAACCACAAGACCGACCATGCCCGACCAGGCGGCGAACGCGGAGACCCACACCATTATCGATAACGTGTAGCGACCGACTCGACCCATGGCCGAAGTGTACGGGCGGGAATCCGCCGAGCCCTACCCGCGTTGCCCAAGCAACCAGCACCCTGACGGCAGTGCCGTCGGCGACAGGAGGAAGACCCCGTGGGAGCCGCGACCGCGAGCGTGACCGATGCCACTTTCGCCGAGGAGGTCCTCAACAGCGACCGCCCCGTGATCGTCGATTTCTGGGCCGAGTGGTGCGGTCCGTGCAAGATGGTGGCGCCCGTCCTCGAGGAGATCGCCGCCGAAAACTCCGAGAAGATCAGGGTCGTCAAGCTCAACATCGACGAGAACCCGCAGGTCTCGCGGCAGTACCAGATCATGTCGATCCCGACGATGGCGGTCTTCGTCAACGGCAAGATCGACAAGAGCATCATCGGCGCCAAGCCCAAGAGCGCGCTGCTGCGCGATCTGGAGGGCTACCTCTAGCGCAGGTACGATGACCGCTCCTGCGGGGCGGACGCAGGCAGGCTTAGCCCGCCTCTGACATCTTGCCGCCCTGACACCTGCCGACCGGAGTAGCGCCGCCTATGCAGCTCGTCCGTCGTGGTGACCGGGGACCAGTCGTCGCCGACATCCGCAGCAAGCTCGGCGTACTCGGGCTGCTGCCGGTCGGCGGCGACGATCCCGATCTGTTCGACGACAAGTGCGACAGCGCGGTCCGCCACTTCCAGCAGCAACGTGGACTGATGATCGACGGCGTGGTGGGCGAGCAGACCTACCACGCTCTCGACGAGGCACGCTGGCGCCTGGGCGATCGCATGCTCTACCACTACGTCAGCCACCCGTTCGTCGGCGACTACGTAACGGCGCTGCAAACCCGGCTGCTCGAGTTGGGCTTCGACGCCGGCCGCGTCGACGGCATCTTCGGTGCGCGTACGGCGAACGCGTTGCGGGACTTCCAGCGCAACTTCGGCGTACCCCCCGACGGCACTCTCGGCCCCGAGACGACCCGGGCGATAGATCAGCTTCGGCGCACCGTCGTCGGCGGTGCGGCGGCGCGGATGCGCGAGCACGAAGCGTTGCACCGCGCGGGCAACCGGCTGGCCGGCAAGGTCGTCATCGTCGACCCCGGACACGGCGGGACCGACGCTGGGTGGACGGCGGACGAGCTGACCGAATCCGCCGCGATGTTCGACATCGCGTCTCGGCTCGAGGGCTGGCTGATGGCCGCCGGCGCGCAGCCGTTCCTGACCCGCAGCCCCGACGGCATTTTCAGTGAGCGCGAGCGCGCCGAGTTCGCCAACGCGGCCGAGGCCGACCTGCTGATCTCACTGCACTGCGACGGCGCGCCGCAAACCCCTGCCGCCAATGGCGTTGCGACCTACTACTTCGGCATCGGCCGTGACCGCGGTTCCGCAGTCGGCGAGCGGCTGGCCGAACTCGTGCAGCGCGAGCTCGTCGAGCGGACCGACCTGCTCGACGGCCGCACGCAGTACAAGACGTGGGACATCCTGCGCCTGACGCGCATGCCCGCGGTCCGCGTCGAGATCGGCTATATGACCAACGCCCGCGACGCGTCACGCCTGGCCGACCCGGCATTCCGGCACACCGTCGCGGAAGCGATCTTCAGCGCGGTGCAGCGGCTCTATCTACCGGCCGAGCACGACCCCGGCACCGGACAGTTGCAACTCCCGGAGCCGGAACTGCAGGCGGTCTGACCGGCTCGGAGCCACCCACCGCCACTGGTGTTAGACCGGGCGCAGCGCCCCTTCCGGGGTCATCGATCCAAGCAGCCGCTCGAGCGCGACCTCGACATCCTCGCGCCACGAGACTGTCGACTTGAGCTCGAGGCGAAGGCGCGGAAAACGTACGTGCGGGCGGACGGTTTTGAAGCCGACCGAGAGCAGGTAGTCGGCCGGGAGCACACAGGCCGGGCGCTCCCAGTTCTTGTCGCCGAACGCCTCCATCGCGCGCACACCGCGCCTGAGCAGGTCCTTGGCGACCCCCTGCACGAGCATTCGTCCGAGGCCGATGCCACCGAAGTCGGGGAGGATATGCCCGGTCATCAGCAACACCGCGTCGGCACTCACCGGACTGGTGGGGAACGCGATCGAGCGAGGCACGTATGCCGGCGGCGCGAAGAGCACGTAGCCCGCAGGTACGCCGTCGACGTAAACGATCTTGCCGCAGCTACCCCACTCGAGCAGGATCCCCGAGACCCACGCCTCCTTCTCGAATTCCGCATCGCCCGCTTCGTCGGCACGGGTGCGGGCGACGGGGTCGAGTTCCCAAAAGGCGCACCGCCGGCACCTGCGCGGCAGGTCGTCGAGATTGTCCAGGGTGATGTTGGCGAGCCTGCGTCCCACCACGCGCCTGCCTAGGAACCCGCGGCCGCGGTCGGCGGGGTGCCGAACCGCTCCTGGGGCAACGACGCGGCGTCGGCCGCACTGGAGCGCGCCGGAGGGTTCTTGGGCGTGCGAAGGAGCCCACCGAGCCAGCCAGCCGAGATGCCTGCCACGAAACCGACGATCAGACGTCGGAGCGTGCGTGTCGACATGTGGCTCCGATCGATCGCTCGGGCGAGGCCATCGTAGCCTCGGCGGGGCTGTTCGCCTACACCCATTCTGGGGAATTTCGCCACGCTCTGCCACAAGATATTGGGTTGTGGCACAAATCCACCACTAGATATGCGCTCTACGAGGACGTTTCCGGCAGCATCGCGACGATCCGCTCGAGGTCGTCGACCGAGGCGAACTCGATCACGATCTTGCCGCGGCGGCGGCCCAGCAGCACGCTGACCCGGGTCTCGAACAGGTCCGAGAGGCGGTCGGCGAGCTCGGTGATCCCCGGGGAGTGCGGCGCGGCAGCGCGTGGGCTCCGTGCTCTGGCCTGGGCGCTGGGGCCGGAGACGGCGGCGAGCTCTTCGACGGCGCGCACGCTCAGGCCCTCGGCAACGATGCGGTGCGCGAGAGCATCCTGCGCGGCCGCTCCCTCGACCGCGAGTAGGGCGCGCGCGTGGCCCGCGCTGAGCACGCCGGCAGCTACCCGACGCTGTACCGAGGGTGGCAACCCGAGCAGCCGGATGGTGTTGGTGATCTGCGACCGGGACCGGCCGATCCGCTCGGCCAGCTGCTCGTGCGTCGCGCCGAAGTCGGAGAGCAACTGGGAGTACGCCGCCGCCTCTTCCAGCGGGTGCAGCTGCTGCCGGTGCAGGTTCTCCAACAGAGCGTCTCGCAGGAGCTGATCGTCGGCTGTGTCCTTGATGATCGCCGGGACAGCCGTGAAGCCCGCTGCCTTGGCGGCCCGCAAACGACGCTCCCCCATGACGAGCTCGTAGCTGTCGGCGCCGACCTCGCGAACGACGACCGGCTGCAGGAGCCCGACCTCGCGCAGTGAGGTCACCAGCTCGGAGAGCGCTTCTTCGTCGAAGTGCTCGCGCGGCTGGCGCGGGTTGGGTGCGATGCGCTCGATCGGGATCTCCCGGTAGACGGCGCCGGGCACTTCTCCCGGCACGTGTCCCGGTACGCCGTCGGGCTGCGGCGCCGGCGCATGCGTCGGGATCAACGCACCGAGCCCGCGGCCCAGTCCGCCTCGTCGAGCGTTCACTGGCTCTCCTCGTGTAGTGCGCTCCCGCGCTGGGCGAATTCGCGGGCCGCGTCGACGTACGCCATGGCTCCCCGCGAACCCGGATCGTAGGTCAGCACCGATTGTCCGTAGCCCGGCGCCTCACTGATGCGCACGCTGCGCGGAATGGTGGATTCGAGCACCTGGTCGCCGAAATGGCTGCGGACTTCGGCCGCCACCTGTTCCGCCAGTTTGGTACGAGCGTCGTACATCGTCAGCAGGATCGCCGACACCCGAAGTCGCGCGTTCAGATGCTTCTTGACCAGTTCGACGTTGCGCAGCAATTGCCCAAGGCCCTCCAGCGCGTAGTACTCGCACTGGATCGGGATCAGTACTTCCTCGGCAGCGACCAGCGCGTTGACCGTCAGCAGGCCGAGCGACGGAGGGCAGTCGATGATCACGTAGTCGAGCTGGGCGTCGTACGCCTCGATCGCCTTCTGCAAGCGGGTCTCGCGGGCAACGAGGGAAACCAACTCGATCTCGGCACCGGCGAGATCGATCGTGGCCGGTGCGCACCAAAGATTCGGTAACGCTGCTGGGGTGACGACTGCAGCGAGAGGTTTGTGCCCGATCAGCGCGTCATAGACATTCGGGGTTCCGGCGGGGTGCGCGACGCCGAGTCCGGTGCTCGCGTTGCCCTGCGGGTCGAGGTCGACCATCAGCACCCGCGAGCCCCCCAAGGCCAGCGCGGCCGCGATGTTCACTGCCGACGTGGTCTTGCCGACACCGCCCTTCTGGTTCGCGACCGTAACGACCCGGCGTCTCGGCGGTCGCGGGAAGTCCGCTGTGTCAGTGGCGGCACGCAACGCAGCCGCGACCGCAGCGGCAATCGGGGTGTCTGTTTCACGTGAAACGTGGTGATCGGCCGCTGTTTCACGTGAAACAGCGAACTCGTCGCGATCAGGCAACGCGACCCCCCGGACGACGCGCGGCACGGGCAATGCGCTCAACCGACACAACGGTCGTCGGCACTTCGAGAACGTCGGCGCCGAACCGCAAAACGCGCGCGGAACCGCCCCCGACTGCCTCAATGTCTCCACGCGCGTCGTGCAGCTCCGTCTCCGCGCTCTCCCCCTTGATCGCGATCAGCCGCCCGCCGGGGCGAACGAGCGCCAACGCCTCCGGCACCAGCCGTCGTAGCGGTGCCACGGCCCGCGCCGTCACGACGTCGCACTGCCGACTCAGCTCGCTGCCGCGCGCTCGGGTCACGGTGACGGCGTTGAGGCCGAGCTCCGCAACAACCTCGCGGAGAAACGCCGTCCGGCGTTCCATCGGTTCGACCAGCTCGATGTGCAGGTCGGGCCTGGCGATGGCCAGGACGACACCGGGCAGGCCGGCCCCGCTACCGATGTCGAGTACCTGCGCGCGGCCCGCGATGGCGACTTCGATCACCGCGCAATTGAGAAGGTGGCGCTCCCAGATGCGGTCGGCTTCGCGGGGCCCGATCAGGCCGCGCTCCACCCCAGCGCCGGCAAGCAGCTCGGCGTATCGCTGCGCCAGGGGCAGCCGGTCACCGAATACGACCAGCGCACCCGAGGGCGGTGCGCTCACCTGCGGCCCTGAAGGCACCTTCGCCACCTCACCAGCCGTGCGGCCGGACCCTAGACGGGCAGGACGACAACCCGTCGCTGCGGCTCCTCGCCCTCAGACTCGCTGACCACGCCGTCGACCCCGGCTACAGCGTCGTGGACGACCTTGCGCTCGAACGGCGTCATCGCCGCGAGCTGCTCGCGCTCGCCGGTTTCGGCAACCCGCTTGGCGACGGTTTCACCGAGCTTGGTCAGCTCGGCCCGCCGGCGGGCACGAAAGCCGCCCACGTCGAGCATCAGCCGGCTGCGCTCACCTGTCTGCTGCAACACGGCCAGGCGGGTCAACTCCTGCAGCGCCTCGAGGGTGGCACCCTTGGGACCGACCAGAGAATCCAGGTCACGACCGACGATCTCGACGATGGCCCGGTCGCCTTCGACGTCGAGGTCGAGGTCGCCGTCGATGTCGAGGATGTCGAGCAGCGCCTCGAGGTAGTCGGCCGCGATCTCCCCTTCGTGCTCGAGCTCGAGCACCCGGCTGCCGGGGGCTGCCGGCGCGGTCTCACCGCCGGCATCGACCTCCGCTACAGCGGCCTGCTCAGCGTCGTCCACCACGTCGTTGCCCCTTCTTGCGGTTTCGGTTGGCACCAGGGCCCGGCGGCTTCGCTGGCTGGGCCGGTTTCACGGCCTCGGTCGGTTTCTCTGTGTCAGGGGTGCCCGCGGTGTCCGGCGTGCCGTTGGGCGAAGGCCTGTTGGCTTGCGGCTTCGAGCCGGTCGGGAGCGGCGGCACCACCGGTGGACGATCCGTCGTGGCCGGAGTCACCTCGCCCATCTTCGCGATAACGACCCGTTGCTGTGCCATCGACCACACGTTGGTCGTCGACCAGTAGACCAGCACGCCGAGCGCGACGTTGATGCCGAAGACCGCGAGCATCACCGGCATGACGTAGAGCAGGACCTTCTGCTGAGTCGCGGCGGGGCCCTCGACGACACCATTTTTGGCCATCAGCTGCTTCTGCGTGATGAACGTCGAGACGCCCATGAACAGGATGAACCCCAGCGTCACCGCCTTGACCACGGTCGAGGAGGTGTCGAGCGCCTTGAGAATGTTCGGATTCGACAGGAAGTTCGACGCGATGGGAGCCCCGAAAACTTTGGCCTGACCCGCCTGCGCAACCGTCTCCGCGTCGATACCAAAGGCGGCGCGGAAACAGTAGCCGCCTTCGATGAACGTGCCGTTGCAGGCCTCGGCCGTTGCGCGTGCCACCGGCGTAAAGCTGCGCAGCACGGTGAAAAGCGCGAAGAAGACGGGCATCTGCAGGATCAGTGGCAGGCAGCCAGCGATCGGGTTGGCGCCATGCTCCTTGTAGAGCTTCATCATTTCTTGGTTGAGCGTCTCGCGGTCGCCCTTGTGCTTGGCCTGCAGCTCCTTCATCTTCGGCTGCAGGGCCTGCATCTTGCGCTGCGAGTGGATCTGCTTGACGAACAGAGGGAAGAGCAGCAGTCGTACGACGACGGTCAGTAGCACGATCGCTAGCGCCCACGAGGCACCGCTACCGGGGCCGCCGACGTGCTGAGTCACCCCATGGATCGCATCAATCGCCTGCGCTATGGGTGTGGCGAGAAAGTCGAACACGAAAAGAGCTCCAGGTCTGGGTTCAGGCCGCGTGGCGGCGGTGCGTCACGGTACTAGGCGTGGACGCCGACGCGGGCACCGCGTCGATTCCGCCCGGGTTGAAGGGGTGGCATCTCGAGAGCCGGCGCACGGTCAGCCAGCCACCACGCAGGACGCCGTGCCGGAGCAGTGCTTCCTCGGCGTACGCGCTGCAGCTCGGGTAGAAGCGGCACCGGGCACCGAGCAGCGGGCTGATCGCACGGCGGTAGCAACGCACGATCAGCACCAGAAGTGCCACACCTGGATTGCGCGCGGTCATGAAGATGCCACCTTCCGTGGCAACCGGCGCCAGGCGCCGTCGAAGGCGCGCTCCAGCTCAGCAAAGCTCGCGGTCGAAGCACCCGGTAGCGCGCGCACAACGACCGTGCTGCCGTCGGGCATTGAACCCAACCGAGCGCCGGTGAGGTGCCGCAGCCGCCGGCGGGTCTTGTTGCGGGTCACGGCGTTGCCGACCACTCGGCCAACGAGGAACCCAGCCTTTGCGGGCGCGGGCGGCGCATCGACGCCGGGCTCGAGGAGATGGACGACGAGAACACCACTAGCCGCGCGCCGTCCGCGTCGCAGTACCGCGGAGAACTCGTCACGGTGCCGCAATCGCGAGGCAGCCGGCAGCACGTCAGGCCGACAACTCCCGGCGGCCCTTGGCGCGCCGGGCGGCGAGGATCGCGCGGCCCGCGCGGGTGCGCATGCGCAGCCGGAAGCCGTGTGTTTTGGCACGGCGGCGGTTGTTCGGCTGGAACGTGCGCTTGCTCACGAAGGCTCCCACTGGAAGAAAGTCGGCACGGTCGAATTGCGGGCCGCATGTGCGCGTCCCGAGTACCGGCATACGACTGCCACACGATAGTCACGGCGCCAAGGGGGGTCAAACACCGCACGCAGCCCGTTCAGCGTGTCGTCCCGAAAGGCTGTGGACAACCCTGGACTGGGGTTCCCGCCGCAGGCTATCGTCGCCCCGCGCCGTGACTTCCCCGCAGGCTCCCCTCCTGTAGCACGTCCTAGTTGACCCGTTTCGTCGTGAACCCGGCCGGTTTGACTAGGACGCAGCGATCTGCGCCGGTGCGTCCGCCGGCCGCTTCGCCGCACGCGGTGCGTGACCACGCAGTCAACTGAGCGCGTGCACAGGATGTGGATGACGATGTGGACGAGCGGGTGGACGACGCACAAGTGCGCACGTCACGGCCGTTCCACGCGCGGTGAGCCGCACCCGGCTGGCTGTGGACATGACAGACGAGAGGACACCGCGCGTGGCTGAAGACACGATCGATCTGGTCGCGGTGTGGGAGCGCTCGCTCGATGGGCTCTCCGACGGCGTACTGAACGCGCAAAACCGAGCGTGGATCTCGCTGACTCGGCCGCTGGGCCTGGTCGAGGACACCGCGCTGCTCGCGGCGCCCAACGAGTTCACCAAGGACTTGCTCGAGACGCGGTTCCGGCCGATCATCGCCGGCGCGCTCTCCACCGAGCTCGGCCGTCAGATCCGCGTCGCGGTCACCGTCGCGCCGCAAGAAGGCGACCTAAGCCACCAGCAGAGCATCGACATCGATCCTGGTCCGGTCGAGGCGCCGGCTCCTCCAGCCCCGACCGCCAACATGGGCCGCGATGTCTCCGGTCAGAAACCTGCCGAACCGACGCGCCTCAACCCGAAATACACTTTCGAGACGTTCGTCATCGGGTCGAGCAACAGGTTCGCGCACGCCGCTGCGGTCGCTGTTGCCGAGGCGCCGGCCAAGGCCTACAACCCTCTGTTCGTCTACGGCGAGAGTGGCCTGGGCAAGACCCACCTTCTGCATGCGATCGGGCACTACGCCACGAGCCTGTTCCACGGACAGCGAGTGCGCTACGTCAGCTCTGAGGAATTCACCAACGACTTCATCAACTCAATCCGCGACGACAAAGCAGGCGCTTTCCAGCGGCGCTACCGCGACGTCGACATCCTGCTCGTCGACGACATCCAGTTCCTCGAGAACAAAGAGCGCACGCAAGAGGAGTTCTTCCACACGTTCAACACACTGCATAACGCCAACAAGCAGATCGTTATCAGCTCGGACCGGCCGCCTAAGCAGCTCTCGACGCTGGAGGACCGGTTGCGCAACCGGTTCGAGTGGGGCCTGATCACTGACATCCAGCCGCCCGATCTCGAGACGCGCATCGCGATCCTGCGCAAGAAGGCGGCACAGGAGCGGCTCGGCGCACCCCCCGAGGTCCTCGAATACATTGCCAGCAAGATTCAGAGCAACATCCGCGAACTCGAGGGCGCCCTGATCAGGGTGACCGCGTTCGCCAGCCTCAACCGGCAGAACGTGTCCCTCGATTTGGCTGTGATCGTCCTCAAGGACCTCATCACCGACCAGAGCGGCCCCGAGATCACCGCGTCGACGATCATGGCGGCGACGGCCGCGTACTTCGGCCTGTCGATGGAGGATCTATGCGGGTCCTCACGGTCGCGGGTGCTGGTGACGGCCCGCCAGATCGCGATGTACCTCTGCCGCGAGCTCACCGACATGTCGCTGCCGAAGATCGGCCAGGCGTTCGGTGGCCGTGACCACACGACGGTCATGCACGCCGACCGGAAGATCCGCTCGCTGATGGCCGAACGTCGTTCGATCTACAACCAAGTCACCGAGCTCACCAACCGCATCAAAATCCGGGCGCGGCATGCGTGACGGTTTGTCCCACGCTGACCACAAGATCACGTGGTGCACAGGTGTGGACAAGCGTGTGGAAAGCCGGTGGGTCGGCCTGGGGCAACTTGGGGACGGCGCAGCGATCCTGCGACCTGCACCGTTGTGCACTGCCGCCGTACACAGTTTGAAACAGCGTGATCATGGCGCTGACCTGCACTGACGCCGCTTGTGCACAGTTTCGGCTTCCCTATGGTGGCGAGTAGTACTTCTCTAAGAGAGCTAGAAGAACAACAAGAGGGACCCACCCGGGCTGGGGACCAGGTCCGATGGAAGGCAGGACGCACGTGAAGTTCCGAGTTGAGCGAGATGACTTCGCTGATGCGGTTGCCTGGACGGCGCGCAGCCTGCCGGCGCGTCCCGCCGTGCCAGTCCTGGCCGGGTTGCTGATCGACGTCACCGGGCACGAACTGCGTCTGTCGGGGTTCGACTACGAGGTGTCCGCCGAGGCGATGCTCGAGTGCCAGGCCAGTTCGGGCGGGCGCGCCTTGGTGTCCGGCCGGCTGCTCTCCGAGATCACCCGCAGCCTGCCTGCCGCACCAGTCGAGCTCGAAGCCGACGGATCACGTGTGGTTCTGACCTGCGGCGCGGCGCGGTTCACGCTGCCGACCCTGCCGGTCGAGGACTACCCGACCCTGCCACCGATGCCGCAGGCAGCCGGCAAGATCGCGAGTGACGCCTTTGCCGCCGCCGTCGCCCAGGTGTTCGTCGCGGCGGGCAAGGACGACACGTTGCCGGTGCTCACCGGCATCCGCGTCGAGGTCGATGGCGAGCAGCTGACGCTGGCGGCGACCGACCGCTACCGGCTGGCCATCCGCGACATCAAATGGCGTCCCGAGAATCCAGCCGGCGCAACGACGGCATTGATCCCCGCGCGCACCCTCAATGAGGCAGCCAAGACCCTCGCCGGCACCGGCGCAGAGGTCTCGATCGCTCTCGGCACGGGGGCACAAGGCGAAGGCATGGCGGGCTTCGCTGGCGGTGCGCGGCGTACGACAACCCGGCTGCTCGAGGGTGAGTTCCCCAAGTACCGCTCGCTGCTGCCGAGTGAATTCGGCTCGAGCGCGCGACTGACGACAACGCAGTTGGTCGAGGCAGTAAAGCGAGTTTCCCTTGTGGCACAACGGAATACGCCGATCCGGCTGTCCTTCGGCCCCGATGAGTTGGTGCTCGAAGCGGGTAGCGGCGGCGAGGCGCAGGCGTCCGAGGCCATCGAGGTCGGCTACGAAGGCGAGCCGATGACGATCGCCTTCAACCCGACCTACCTTCTCGACGGACTCGGCGCACTCGACTCCGATCAGGCGCACATGTCGTTCAACGGCGCGGTCAAGCCGGCGGTCATCGCCGGCAAGGAGTCCGACTACCGCTACATGTTGATGCCTGTTCGCCTTTCCGGATAAAGCCTCGATTCCGGCGTCTCTCATACCTGCTGGAAGGAGCACCCGGGTGCAGCTGGGCATGGTGGGCCTGGGCAAGATGGGCGGCAACATGTCCGAGCGGCTGCGAGCCGCCGGCCATGATGTCGTCGGTTTTGACCGTGACCCCGGGCGCCGCGACGTCGATTCACTCGCCGGCCTGGCCGCGGCCCTGACCGCACCCAGGGTCGTCTGGGTGATGGTGCCGGCCGGCGACCCGACCGAGAAGACGGTCGAGGAGCTACTCGCGCTGCTGTCGCCAGGTGACGTAATCGTGGAAGGCGGCAACTCCTACTACGTCGATTCGGTACGTCGCGGCGAAGCGGCTTCCGCGCGCGGCATCGGCTTCGTCGACGCCGGCGTCAGCGGCGGCATCTGGGGTCTGAAAGAGGGCTACGCGCTCATGGTCGGCGGCAGCGCTGAGGACGTCGCGAAGGTGCAGCCGATCTTCGACGCGCTCAAGCCCGAGCAGGACGGCTTCGTGCACGCCGGGGCATGCGGCGCGGGGCACTACACGAAGATGGTGCACAACGGCATCGAGTATGGCCTGATGCACTCGTACGCCGAGGGCTTCGAGCTGCTGTCCAAGAGCGAGTTCGAGATCCCACTCGCGCAGGTCGTCGAATCCTGGCGGCACGGCACCGTCGTACGGTCGTGGTTGCTCGACCTGCTGGCGAAAGCCCTGAAGGAGGATCCAGGTCTGGAGAGCGTAAGCGGCTATTCCGACGACTCGGGTGAAGGCCGCTGGACGGTGCAGGAAGCGATCCGGCTCGGCGTACCGCTCAATGTCATCTCGGCGTCGCTGTTCGCACGGTTTGCGTCGCGACAGGAGGAGTCGGAGGCGATGCGCGTCATCGCCAGCTTGCGTAAGCAGTTCGGGGGGCACGCCACTAAGGCGACCGAGCCGGAACCGGAGACGGGTCCGGAGACCGAGGCTCGCGAGGCCGCCGAGGGCGAGGCGACCGGCTAGCCGTGTTCGTCTCCAAGCTTGCCGTCAACGATTTCCGCAGCTACGCGGAGGCACTCGTCGAGCTCACGCCGGGGCCGACGGCGTTCATCGGGCCCAACGGCCAAGGCAAGACCAACCTCGTCGAGGCTCTCGGCTATGTCGCCACCCTCGACAGCCATCGGGTGTCCTCCGCTACGCCGCTGGTCCGGCAAGGGGCCGAGCGCGCGATCGTTCGGTGTGAGGTACACCGCGACGGGCGGGCAACGCTCGTCGAGATCGAGATCAACCCGGGCAAGGCCAACCGTGCTCGCATCAACCGCTCGCCCGTGCCGCGCCCGCGCGAGGTGCTCGGCGTGCTGCGGACTGTGCTGTTCGCGCCGGAGGATCTGGCCCTGGTCAAGGGCGATCCAGACTCCCGCCGGCGTTTCCTCGATGACCTGCTGATCGCGCGGTCGCCGCGCTACTACGCGGTCCGGGCCGACTACGAGCGAGTGCTAAAGCAGCGCAACACCCTACTGAAGTCGTCGGGTGCGGCGGTACGTGCGCAGCGCAGCGGCGGGGGTGACCTCCGCACTCTCGACACGTGGGACGAGCACCTCGCGCGCTATGGCGCCGAGCTGCTTGCGGGCCGAATCGAGATCGTCGATTCACTGAGACCCCTGGTAGATAAGGCGTACGACGCCGTCTCCGGCGGCAGTGGCCCGACCGCGCTCGACTACAAGTCGTCCATAGGACCGGACACGCCGCTCGTACCCGATCGCGATCTGCTCGCGGCAGCGATCGCCGCCGAGGTGTCGAGGTTGCGGCCGCAAGAGCTCGAGCGCGGCGTTTCGCTGGTCGGGCCGCATCGTGACGACCTGGTCCTGTCGATCGGGGACTTCCCGGCGAAGGGCTACGCGAGTCACGGCGAGTCATGGTCGCTGGCACTGGCGCTGCGGCTCGCGTCTCACGACCTGCTGGCCGCCGATGGCGGCGAGCCGGTTCTGGTGCTCGACGATGTGTTCGCCGAGCTCGACACTCGCCGCCGCGACCGGCTGGCCGATCTGGTTTCCAGCCGCGAGCAGGTGCTGGTCACGGCCGCCGTGGTCGAGGACGTGCCCGAGCAACTGGTCGGAGCCCGCTTCGACGTGATGGGTGGCGAGGTGACGCGTGTCCGCTGATGGCCGGCCCGACGACGAGTGCGTCGCCGCCGACGGCGATGGCCACGATGACATGATCGGCGACGGCAACGCCGAACTCGAAGGCGAGGAGTCCGACGTACCGCAGGCACCGGTGACGGGTCCGGATCTCGCCCGATCGATGCTGGCGCAGGTCAAGGCCGAGGCCGATCGCCGGCGCGCGGCGTCGCCGGCGGCTCGGCGGATGGCCGCCGACAAGCGGGCGGAGCTGCGGCGCATGCGCAAGCGCGCTCCTGGCGACAGCGCGGAGCCGGTCGGGTTCGGCGCGGCGATCGAGGCGCTGCTCGCCGCGCGGGGCTGGAAGTCCGAGCTCAAGAGCGCCTCGGTCCTGAGCCGCTGGGACCATCTCGTCGGCGCCGACGTCGCCGCGCACGCGTCTCCTGTGTCCCTCAATGACGGGGAGCTCGTCGTACAGGCCGAATCGACCGCGTGGGCAACCCAGCTGCGGCTGCTCTCGAGCACTTTGCTCAGCCGCATCCAGGCGGAGGTGGGCGTGGCGACGGTCTCGAAGCTGCGGATCCACGGCCCGGCCGGACCGGCCCACCCTAAAGGCGAATGGCGTACGGCGGACAGCCGCGGCCCGCGCGACACCTACGGCTGAGCCGCGTTTGAGCGCGCCGCGCCCAAAGTCGTGATCTTCGGCCCTTTCTGCACCACCCAGGCGGAGGTGATGGCCGAAGATCACGGAGAACGGCAGCAGGTGTCGCTGGCGCGGCCAGGAAGGCTCTGAGGCCCCGGGCTCGCGTGGGGGGACATGACCCCGGCCCTGATGGATCGCCACGCGCCTCCACAGACCGGCGCAATGCCCGTTCCTGTCGCTGGAGTCGGCTAGAATTCAGCCTAATTGTTGGTCCAGCGCCGCACAGGTTGCCCTAGCCCCGATCGAGCCCTTCAGAGGGCCGTGAAGATCGGGGCGACGTGTGCCAGGGCTGGCCGGAACCGGGAGAGATGTGTCTTACGACGCCGCTAGCATCAAGGTCCTCGAAGGTCTCGAAGCGGTCCGCAAGCGGCCCGGCATGTACATCGGATCGACCGGTGAGCGCGGCCTGCACCACCTCGTCTACGAAGTCGTCGACAACGCAGTCGACGAGGCGCTGGCAGGCTTTTGCGACGACATCCACGCCACCCTGCTGGCCGACGGCGGCGTACGTGTGCGCGACAACGGCCGTGGCATCCCGGTTGCGATGCACCCGACCGAGAAGAAGCCGACGCTCGAGATCGTCCTGACGACGCTGCACGCGGGAGGCAAGTTCGACTCGGGGTCATACGCGGTGTCCGGTGGCCTGCACGGTGTTGGCGTGTCCGTCGTCAATGCCCTCTCGAGCCGTCTCGAGGTCGAGATCCACCGCGACGGCTTCATGTGGACGCAGTCCTACGCCAAGAGCAAGCCGGTCGAGAAGATCACCCAAGGTCCGCCGAGCCTGAAGACCGGCACGCAGATCATCTTCTGGGCCGACCCGAAGATCTTCGAGACGACCGAGTACACGTTCGAGACGTTGTCCCGGCGCATGCAGGAGATGGCCTTCCTCAACAAGGGCCTCAAGATCACCCTTCGCGACGAGCGCAGCGAAGTGCCTACCGAAGTCGTCTACCGGTACGCCGGCGGCATCGTCGACTTCGTCAAGCACCTCAACGCCAGCAAGGAGTCGATCCACAAGACGATCGTCGCGTTCGAGAACAAGGGCGAGGGCATCGAAGTCGAGATTGCGATGCAGTGGAACGCCACCTACAGCGAGTCGGTCTACACATTCGCCAACACCATCAACACTCATGAGGGCGGCACTCACGAGGAAGGCTTCCGCGCCGCGTTGACCAGCGTCGTCAACCGATACGCGCGCGAGCAGAAGCTGCTCAAGGAGAAGGACGACAACCTCACCGGCGACGACGTACGCGAGGGACTGACCGCGATCGTTTCGCTGAAAATCAGCCAGCCGCAGTTCGAGGGTCAGACCAAGACCAAGCTGGGCAACACCGAGGCGAAATCCTTTGTGCAGAAGGCCTGCAACGAGCACTTGCTCGACTGGCTCAACGCACATCCGGGCGAGGCGCGTGACGTCATCAACAAATCCCTGATGGCCGCGCGGGCTCGCGTCGCGGCTCGTGCCGCTCGCGATCTGACCCGGCGCAAGAGTCTGCTCGAGTCGAGTTCGCTGCCCGGAAAGCTTGCCGACTGCCAGTCCAATGACCCGCGAGAGTCGGAAATTTTCGTCGTCGAAGGCGACAGCGCCGGGGGCAGTGCCAAGGGCGGTCGCAACTCGCAGTTCCAGGCGATCCTGCCGATCCGCGGCAAGATCATCAACGTCGAGAAGGCGCGCATCGACCGGGTGCTGCAGAACACAGAAGTGCAGGCGATGATCACCGCGCTCGGCACCGGTATCCACGAAGAGTTCGACATCACCAAGCTGCGCTACCACAAGGTCGTGCTGATGGCCGACGCTGACGTCGACGGCCAACACATCCGCACGCTGCTGCTGACGCTGCTGTTCCGTTTCATGCGTCCGCTGATCGAGGGCGGCTTCGTCTATCTCGCGCAGCCCCCGCTGTACAAGGTGAAGTGGGGTCGCGAGGACTTTCAGTACGCCTACTCCGACCGCGAGCGCGACGGTCTGGTGCAGGCGCGCGCGGAGGCCGGTAAGACCAAGGCGCCTGACATCCAGCGCTTCAAGGGTCTAGGCGAGATGAACGCCAACGAGCTCTGGGACACCACGATGGACCCGGCGAAACGTCTGCTGTTGCAGGTCACATTGGACGACGCCGCAACTGCCGACGAGCTCTTCTCGATCCTGATGGGTGAGGACGTCGAAAGCAGGCGTGCGTTCATCACCCGCAACGCCAAGGACGTGCGGTTCCTCGATATCTAAAGGGATTTCTGCCCCGTACGCCGCTTGCTCGCGTAAGACCTCGGAAGGAAGCACGTGACTGACGAAGCCCCGCCCGCCCCGCCCGGAGATCGCGTAGAACCGGTCGGCATCGAAGTCGAGATGCACCGGTCCTACATGGACTACGCGATGTCGGTCATCGTCGGGCGCGCGCTGCCCGACGTACGCGACGGTCTCAAGCCGGTGCACCGGCGCGTGCTCTACGCGATGTTCGAAGGCGGCTACCGGCCCGACCGCGGCTATGTGAAGTGCGCGCGCGTCGTCGGCGACGTGATGGGCAACTACCACCCCCACGGTGACACCGCGATCTACGACACGTTGGTGCGCCTCGCCCAGCCATGGTCCCTGCGTGCCCCGCTCGTCGACGGCAACGGCAACTTCGGCTCACCCGGCAACGATCCAGCAGCTGCCATGAGATATACAGAGTGCCGTCTAGCGCCACTTGCAATGGAAATGTTGCGGGATATTGGCGAGGACACCGTAGATCTTGTTGACAACTACGACGGGCGTTCGCAGGAGCCGGTGATCCTGCCGAGCCGGATTCCTAACCTGCTCGTCAACGGCAGCTCGGGCATCGCGGTCGGTATGGCGACCAACATTCCGCCGCACAACCTGCGCGAGGTGGCTGCCGGCGTCCAGTGGGCGCTGCTGAACCCGGACGCATCCGCGGAGGAACTGCTCGAAGCTCTCATCGAGCGGATCAAGGGCCCCGACTTCCCGACCGGCGCATTGATCGTCGGTCGCGACGGCATCGAGCAGGCCTACCGCACCGGCCGCGGCTCGGTGCGCACCCGCGCTGTCGTCGAAGTCGACGAGGACAAGAAGGGCCGCACGATCCTCGTCGTCACCGAGCTGCCCTACCAGGTCAACCCCGACAATCTCGCGCTGAAGATCGCCGAGCTGGTCAGCCAGGGCAAGGTCGCGGGCATCGCCGACATCCGCGACGAGGGTTCGGCACGCGTCGGCATGCGCCTGGTCATCGTGCTCAAGCGCGACGCCGTCGCGAAGGTCGTGCTCAACAACCTCTACAAGCACACGCAGCTGCAGGACAGCTTCGGCGTCAACATGCTTGCGATCGTCGACGGCGTACCGCGCACTCTGCGCCTCGATGAGATGGTGCGCTACTACGTCGCGCACCAGGTCGAAGTCATCGTCCGGCGCACCCGCTACAGGCTGCGCAAGAAGGAAGAACGCGCGCACATCCTGCGCGGCTACCTCAAGGCACTCGACGCACTCGACGCCGTCATCGCGTTGATCCGGGCCAGCGACACGGTCGACACCGCGCGGGCCGGTCTGATTGAGCTGCTCGACATCGACGAGCTGCAGGCGACTGCGATCCTCGACATGCAGCTGCGCCGTCTCGCTGCGCTGGAGCGGCAGCGGCTCATCGACGAATACGACGAGATCATGACGGAGATCGCTGACCTGCAGGACATCCTCGCCAACCCGGCGCGGCAGCGGCAGATCATCCACGATGAGCTGGGCGAGATCGTCGAGAAGTACGGCGACGAGCGGCGCAGCAGGCTGATCGCTTACGAGGGTGACATGTCCCTCGAGGACCTCATCGCACAAGAAGACGTCGTCGTCACAGTGACCCGCGGCGGCTACGGCAAGCGCACCAAGACCGACCTGTACCGATCGCAGAAACGTGGCGGCCGCGGTGTACAGGGCGCACAGCTCAAGCAGGACGACATTGTCGAGCACTTCTTCGTGACGACGACGCACCACTGGATCCTGTTCTTCACCGACAAGGGTCGCGTCTACCGGGCGAAGGCGCACGAGTTGCCGGAGGCGGCGCGTACGGCCAGAGGCCAGCACATCGCCAACATCCTGGCGTTCCAGCCGGGGGAGAAGATCGCGCAAGTGATCGACATTCCCGACTACGAGATCGCGCCGTTCCTCGTGCTCGGCACTCGCAAGGGCTTGGTGAAGAAGACGTCGCTGAAGGAGTTTGACTCCAACCGCTCCGGCGGGCTGATCGCGATCAACCTGCGCGAGGACGACGAGCTGATCGCCGCGTCGCTGACCAACGGCGACGAGGACCTGCTGATGGTGAGCAAGCAGGCGCAGTCGATCCGGTTCAAGGAGTCCGACTGCCGGCCGATGGGCCGCGCAACCTCAGGCGTCATCGGCATGCGCCTGGGCGACGGCGACGAACTGCTCGCCATGGAGGTCGTGCGCGGCGACGATCAGGATGTGCTCGTAGCCACCGACGGCGGTTTCGCCAAGCGCACCAAGGTCGTCGAGTATCCCGTGCAGGGACGCGGCGGTAAGGGTGTTCTCACCGCCAGGATCGTGGCCAAGCGCGGGCAGCTCGTAGGGGCGCTGATCGTGCGGCCCGACGAGGAGCTGTTCGCGATCACGTCGTCGGGCGTCGTCATCCGCACCACGGCCAAGCAGGTACGCCGGGCGCAGCGCTCCACCATGGGCGTCAAGCTCATCAATCTTGACTCGGGCACATCGCTAACGGCGGTGGCGAGAAATGTCGAGGACACTGAGGACGAATCAGGTCCGACCCCGGAGGGCAAGACGTGAGAAGCACGGATCCGCCAGGAGGTCCGCCGACCATGCCCGCACACGAGCTGCCTGACGCTGATCTGTTCGGGCCGCGCGATGTGTCCGGCAGCCTCGGCGGCCCGCCGACGGTTGCGATGAGTACGCCGGCGCCACTCATTCCGCCGCCGATCGCCGTACTCGGCCCTCGCCGCGCGCTGCTGACGATCCGGCGGGTCGACCCCTGGTCGGTGCTGAAGTTCGCGCTCCTATTCTCGGTCTGCTTGTTGGTGATCGGTGTGGTGGCCGTCGCCGCGCTCTACGCCGCGCTCGACCGCCTCGAGGTGTTCGACTCAGTCAACAAGTTCGTCAAAGAACTGACGCAGAGTGACCCACGCGGTTCGGGCCAACCGACCGGCGGGATCGACGTCGTCTTCAATCCCAAGGTGATCATCGGCGGGGCGACCGTTCTCGGCATGATCAACGTCGTGATCTTCACCGCGCTGGCCACGCTCGGCGCGTTCCTCTACAACCTGTGTGCCGACATCGCTGGAGGCATCGAGGTCGTGCTCGGCGAGCGCGACTGACGCCGGCAACGAAGTGGAGTGACCCCAGGCGGGTCGGCTACTCTGTGCCGGTTGCCCGGGCCTGTAGCTCAGCCGGTTAGAGCGCGTCCCTGATAAGGACGAGGCCGGAGGTTCAAGTCCTCCCAGGCCCACTCGCAACGCTAGAGATCACGCCCCGGCCGCCCGCCGACCGGGGCGTCGTCGTACGGCGGACCGGGTAACTGCCGGGAGACCGGCTGCGGTACCGTCTCGACACGCTCACAAGCGAAGGGGACGCGACATGGCTAAGAAGAAGAGCTTGATGTTGTTGCTCACGGCGATCACCGGTGTGGTGGCGGCCCGCAAGGCAAAGGCCCGCAAGGACGAGCAGGCGCTGTGGGCCGAGGCGACCTCGACCCCGCCGACTGCTCCTTAGTGAGACCGAAGGCGCTCAGGCTCCAGGGCGCCCTCGGGGACGTAGCTCAATTGGCAGAGCACCGCCTTTGCAAGGCGGGGGTTAGGGGTTCGATTCCCCTCGTCTCCACGAGGCTGGCGGACGTGCGCGCCGTCTCAGACGTCGAGTGCCGCAGATCGCGAACGGCGAAGTCGCGCACCTCACCCGCTGAAGCCGGCGCTCGGCAGGTAGCTCGCGCTCTGCTCGCGCAGCAACCGCCCGAACTCCGGGACGCGACGCTCAAGCACGTGGAAGTCGCGCACGAAGAGTACGACCAGGCGCATCGGCGAGAGAGCGGTCACCGACGCCGACCGGCGGCCGCGGATCAGGAGCGCGAGTTCGCCGAAGACGTCGCCGGGTCCTAGCTCTGCGATGACCTCGCCGTCGCGCAGGACTTCTGCGGTGCCCTCCTCGATCGCGAAGAAGTGGTAGCCGAGGTCGCCCTCATGGGTCAGCTCCTCCCCGATCCCGACCTCGACCTCCTGCACGAGGTCTGCGACGAGCGCGCGCTGCTCGTCGGTGAGCGCCGCGAAGACGGGGAACCGATCCAGATCCATTCGCCGATCCTCCCTTTCCGCCTCTGCGGCGTCGATCTTGGAACCGGATGTTCACCGAATGGACACGCCTCGTATGCCGACCACGCGCCGCCGATGCTTGACGCGCCTATACGGCGATGGGACTCTCGCCCGGGCGACGGAGGGGTCTCTTGGAGCAGGATCCGCGGTGCCCGCAGTGTGATTCCAAGAGTGCGCCGGGGGCCAGATTCTGTGCTGACTGCGGAACATCGCTCGCCCGAGTCGAGACATTGGATGACGCCGCGGATGCCGTACAGGCGCCCGCCGAGGGCGATCGCCGTCAGCTGACCGTGCTCTTCGCCGACCTCGTCGGTTCGACGGAGCTCGCGGCGCGACTTGACCCCGAGGATCTGCGCGACGTCCTTCATGCCTTCCAGGACATCTGCGCCACGGTCGTCGGCGGCTTCGAAGGACACATCGCCCAGTACCTCGGTGACGGTGTGGTCGCCTACTTCGGGTACCCGCAGGCGCACGAGGACAGCGCGCTGCGTGCCGTGCGCAGCGCGCTCGGGCTCGCCGAGGCCATGCACGGACTCAACTCGCGCCTGGAGCGCGAGAAGGGCGTCCGGCTCGCGGTGCGGATGGGCATCGACACGGGTCTCGTCGTTACGGGCGAGATGGGTGCCGGCGGGAAGCGCGAGCAGCTAGCCCTCGGCGAGACCATGAATGTCGCCGCGCGGCTCCAGAGCCTGGGTGAGCCGGATTCGGCTCTGATCAGCGCAGCCACCCACCACCTTGTTGCCGGGTACTTCGACTTCGAGGAGCGCGGGCCGCACACGCTCAAGGGTGTGCCGAACCCGGTCGTCGTCTATCGCGTTCTGAGCGAGAGCACTGCACGCACTCGCCTCGACGTTGCCGCTGCACGGGGGCTGACCCCGCTCGCCGGCCGGGACGCCGAGGTGGGCCGCCTGCTCGCACGCTGGCGCGCGGTCGAGGAAGGCGAGGGCCAGGCCGTCCTCCTGTGCGGCGAGGCGGGAATCGGCAAGTCGCGGCTCGTGCGCGTCCTCGAGGAGCACGTGGCGCAGCGACCAGGTGCCTGGCTGACTCCATGTCAGTGCTCGCCGTACTACAAGAGCACGGCCCTCTATCCCGTGATCGACCTGCTCGAGCGGATCGTTCTCCAGTATGCCGCGGACGAAAGCCCGGCCCAGAAGCTCCACAAGCTCGAGGGGTGGCTCCTTCAATGCGGCTTCGTGCTCGAGGACACGGTGCCGCTTTTCGCGAGGCTGCTCTCGTTGCCACTCGACGGCCGCTACGAGCCGCTGCCGCTGGCGCCCGAGCGGCAGAAGCAGCTCACGCTGGAGGCGCTGACGAGCGTCCTCGTCTCGCGAGCGCTGGAGCAGCCCGTCCTGTTCGTGATCGAGGACGTGCACTGGGCAGATCCAACGACGCTCGAACTGCTCGGCCTCGTTCTCGAGTCTGTGCGTCAGGGGCGAATGCTCATTCTCCTCACCTACCGCCCGGACTTCCGCCCGCCCTGGGTGCTCGGGCCCGGCGTGACGCAGGTAGCGCTCGACCGCCTGGACGGTGAGCAGGCGACGGCAATGGCCGCGACGGTGGCGGGCCTCAGGGCGCTGGCACCGGAGGTTCGAGCGCAGATCGTCGCTCGGGCCGAGGGGATCCCTCTTTTCTTGGAGGAGCTGACCAAGGCGGTGCTCGAGTCCTCGCTGGTCGAGGCGGCGAGCGACCAGGGGCCTGCTGGAACGCGACCGCGAGTCGTGATCCCGGCAACGCTCCAAGACTCCCTCATGGCCCGCCTAGACCGGCTCGGCAGCGCCAAGTCGCTGGCCCAGTTGTGTTCCGCGATCGGCCGTGAGTTTCCCTACGACTTGCTCCGGTCGGTCTCCAACGCAACAGAGCAGACGCTGCGCCGCGACCTGGGCAGCCTCGTGGAGGCAGAGCTGCTGTACGTGCGCGGAGAGCCGCCGAAAGCGTTTTACACCATCAAGCACGCCCTGATTGAGGAAGCCGCTTACGAGTCGATGTTGAGGACCACGCGTCGCGAGTACCACCGGCGCATCGCACGTGCGCTCGAGGAGCGCTTTCCCGCTACAGCGGAGTCGCAGCCCGAGCTGCTCGCACACCACACCAGCGGGGCGGATCTCCACGAGGAGGCGATCGTCTACTGGCAGCGAGCGGCACAGCGGGCGATCGAGCGCTCCGCGAACGAAGAGGCGACCACTTACCTGGCAAGAGCGCTCGAGCTCGTCGAGCAACTGCCGGAGGGTCTCGACCGGTCGCACCAGGAGCTCGAGCTTTACGTCACGCTCGGCGTGCCGCTGATCGCGCTCAAGGGCTACGCCGCGGCGGACGTGGAGCGAACGTTCGCTCAGGCCCGCGAGCTGAGCCTCAGGGTGGGTGAGACGCCACAGCTCCCCAACATCCTCTGGGGGCTGTGGGTTTTCTACCTGACCGGCGGCCCGCTACCCTCGGCGCTCGAGATGGCCGACCAGTACCGCGCCGTCGCCGAACTCCATCCCGAGGACAGCGGGCTCCAGCTCGAGACGTGCCAGCTCAGCGGGATCGGGCGCTTCTACCAGGGCGAGTTCATACAGGCCTTGCCGGAGCTCGAGCGCGGGAGCCGCCTGTACGACCCGGCGGAGCACCATGCGCTGATCTTCGCCCATGGTGGTGCGGATACCGGGGTCGCGCTCATGACTCACGAAGGGCTCGCGCTGTGGGCACTTGGCGATCCCGCGCGCGCGCAAGCCTCGATGCAGGCCGCGCTCGATTGCGCGAAGAACCTGTCACACCCGTTCAGTCTCGCCTTCGCCCACTACTTCTACACCTGGTTCCACAAGCTCTGTCGCGACGAGCCGAGCGCCCTCACCTCCGCGACGGCCGCGATCGAGATCTGCGACGAGTTCGGGTTCCCGTTCTGGGGACTGCTGAGCTCGGTGCTTGAGGGAAGCACACTCGTCGAGCAAGACAAGGCGGAGAAGGGCGTTAGGCAGATGGAGGAGAGCTTGGCCGCGTACGAGGCGACCGGTGGTCTGCTCTACCGCTCGGCGCTGCGCGGTCTGCTCGCGGAGGCCTACCGGGCGACGGGGCAGGCCGAGGAAGGGCTGAGGGTGTTGAGTGACGCGCTCGCAGGCCTCGAGGGTCGCGAGGAGCGCTGGTGGGAGCCCGAGCTCCATCGCCTGCGAGGCGAGCTGCTGATGCTCTGGCGCGACGCAGACGCGGGTGAGGTGGAAGCGGCGTTTCAACAGGCGCTCGAGGTCTCGCGGCGTCAGGGCGCAACCTCGTGGGAGCTGCGGGCGGCGACGAGCCTCGGCAGGTTTTGGCGCGACCGGGGCCAGGCTCAGTCAGCGCGCCGGCTCCTGTCGGAGGCGTACGGCAAGGTTGGTCAAGGGCTCGAGACGGGCGACCTCCGCGAAGCCCGGACGCTGCTCGCAGAGCTCTAGTCGCTGTAGGTGTAGAGCCCTGGATCGATCGTGAGCGGCGAGCTCGCCGGCAGCGTCCCGCCGAAGCGGTGCGCCACCGCACAGGCCGCGTTCAGCGCGGTATGGAGCGCTCCCTCGGTCCACCCTCCCGCCCACGACACGCTGTCGCCGGCCAGGTAGACGCCGCGGTCACTCGCGTCCAGCACGGACTGGAACTGGAAGAACGCCGCCTGCGCGTAGCTGTCCTGGCCCGGGTACTGGAGCTTGAACGCGCCGTAGTAGTCCGCCTCCGCCTCCCAGTCGACGTTCAGGATCTGGTCGTCGCCGCCCATCGGGACGAGTTGCGCCGCAAAGCCGGGGTGGATGACGGTGAGGATCTCCTTGAACTTGCGGAAGCGCTGAGCCGGCGTGAGTGCGAGCAGCTTGGCGGAGTCGTCGCCCCACGTGTAGCTGATGAGGACGACGCCGTTGTCGGTCTGCGGGTAGTCCAGGCAGTAGACCTGGCGTGGCAGCTCGTCGGTCTGGATGGCCTGCGGCATGCCCGGGATGGGATCGCCGTTCCCGTCGAGCCAGAACTTCGTCTTCGTCCGGATGAAGAGCTTCGACGACTCCATCAGATGCAGGTTGCGCAGCGCCGTCTTCACGGGCTCCGTGACGACCGAGTTCACGCTGTCCTGGGGGAGCGGCGTCGTCAGCCCGATCAGCTCCATCGAACGTGTCGTCGTCGCCAGAATGACCGCGTCGAAGGTCTGGTTGCCAGGCGTCGGCTCGCTCCACTGGAGGGTCACCTGGCCGGTCAGCTGCTCATACTGGATCTTCTCTATCCGCGTTCCCGCGAAGACGCAGCCGAGGCTTTCGAGCGAGACCTGCTGGCCGTTCGGCCAGGTGACGCTCTCCGTATGAAGGCAGTCGGTGAGCCCGCTGATGCCGTACTGGATCAACTGCTGGTCGCTCTCGAACTGGTTCACGAGGATGCGGAGCAGCTCGAGGAAGCCGACGCTGTAGAGCGGGCCGAAGCCGCCCGAGCCCATGCCCAGCGCGCCGAACGCATTCAGGTCCTCGGTCGACCACTTGGGGATCCCCTCGACGAGCGCCTCGTAGAAGCTCGTGTCCTTGTACTCGTCGATGTAGGACTGCCAGATCTGCTGGACCGTGGTCCAGTCCTGCTGCGCCCAGGGGGTCCAGATCTTGGTGAGGAGCGGCCCGACGAAGTCGTTGAAGTCGTTCCTGATCGCCGCGAACGGCCCGGGCGGCGCCGGATCGGTCGGCTGCCAGTCGTAGAGCTCGTTCTCGTAGTACAGGAGCGTGGGCACCTTCCCGGGGTCGGGAAAATCGCTGAACTGCAGGCCGAACAGATCGGCGTAGTAATAGAAGACCTTGTTCTGGGTGGGCACGCGCATCGCGCCCATCTCCGCGATCACCACCGAGGGAGCCGTTCCGTCGAGGAAGTACTGCGACCAGTTGCGCCCGCCGATTCGGTTGGAAGCTTCGAAGACGACGGGCGTCAGGCCCAGCTTCAGCAACTCGTAGGCCGCCACCATGCCGGCGGGACCGGCGCCGACGATCGCAACCTGCATCGTCAGCGATCCCGAGGGCAGCGACGCAATCGTCTTCCCCGGGCCGAGCAGTTGCGTGTAGTCGTACAGTTCGTCCACGAACGGCCAGGCCACCGGAGGCGCAGGCGCAGGCGCCACTCGCTCGGCCAGGGCGTCCCGCGACATGTTCGGGACAAACGGCATGCTTTCTCCCCACCCGGTCAGTGCCCCAGCGCTCTGGTCTCGCGCGCATGACGCGGCGAGTGTTTCGATGGCGCGACGCGGAGTCAAGATCTGGTCTGCGCGACTGCTACTCGAGCCGGGATATTAGGTCGCATCCTCGGGCGACTCCTCGGGCGCATAGACCCGGTTCAGCACTACCGTCATGAACGTCTCCGATTTGATCAGTGTCAGTGGGATCCGAGCGCCCCCTTCGTCGACAAAACCGGGGCCGAAAAAACCCTTGTGTGGAAGGGATTTCGGGTACTTTTGGGTGGCCTCCGAAGTACGGGCTACTCGACGGCGAGAACAGCGGCGATCCGATCGCCCTGACTCACCGGGATCTGCGCGAGTCTCTCGTGGGACGCGCGATCGAATGTCAGGACGCGCTGTCCACTCAGCACGTAGAGCCGTTGGCCGTCGGGCGACGTCTTCGCGTCAGATGCTGAACTCGGCAGCGTCCACGAACGCTGTGCCGCAAGAGTTGCGCCGTCGAACTCCGTCACCTCGCGGCCGGCGATCGCCACGACCGTGCCGTCACCGGCCACAGTCAGCGCGACGGATCCGGCAGATCGTCGCTCGCCGACGGACGCCGTACGGCCAATGGACATGTTGTCCCCATCGACAGTGGCGAGCAGCGCGCCGTCCCAGGCATACAGCGTGCCGTGCGGTGCTACGGCGATGGCAACGTCTCGCCCGCCCCGGCCGAACTCGGCCGGCAGCACGATGCAGTGCGCCCACTGGTCGGTCAGATGCAGGGTGTGCACGAATGCCTGGTCCGATCCGACCGTCCGGTACAGCGTGTAGTGCACCGCGCGGTCTTCGTCGAGGACCTGCATTCGCCCGACGCCGCGCATCTGTTCCTCGAGCAGGGACTTCTCCGGCCCGTAGACGCCGTTGACTGCGCCGGTCGCCAGATCGAGTTGCCGAACGCGGTACCGGTCCGGCGCGGCGGCCGGCAGGTATTCGATGAGGAACAGCTGACTGCGGTCCGCGGAGAACGCCTCTGGTTCGAAGTTGCCCTGCAGGTCGTACGTCGTGCTGGCGCCTCCCTGCTCCTGGCCCGAGACGGCTATCCGTGTGGTGACCCGAGGCGGCGCGATGTAGCCGCGGGTTGCCGGACCAGGGATCTCTGCCAGCGCGACCAGGTGCCCGTCGGCGGTCGTGACGCTTGGAACCAGCGAGCCTTCCGACGTGCCCATGACAGTGCTGGTCCCGTCCCGCGCGTCGATGAGCGAGAGCCGCCCCGACGCCGTACCGACAAGCGGGGTGCCACTTGGCGTCGGAAGACCGCTGCGAGTAGCCGCGGTGATGGCTCCAGTTGCGGAGTCGACGACGCGGGCATCGCGCGCGCCGCGGAGCACCAGCAAGTCCGAGCGCGCCGAAGCGGCGAGGGCGATACCCGCCGGTGGGTCGGCCGAGGAGCTGTTCTGGGCCACTCCCGCAGAGCATCCGGCGGATGTGATGAGCGCAGCTGCGGCGAGGGCCGCGAGACGACGGTCCTGCATCGGTGCCTCCCTGACGGGTCCTCGAGGACCACGCCCTGATACACCGCCGACTCAGAGTCGGTTCCCAGTCAGCTCAGGCCGCCCGCATCCTCATCAGTCGATGGTCCCCTGGCGGCCGGCGGCGCGATACAGATAGGCCGCGACGATGATCGGTGCCGCGACGAAGGCGGCGATGGCGAGGATGCTGAGTGCGGAAGGGCCTGACGACCCGCAATCCCCGACACCGCCCGGCCCTTCGACGCACGAGGTCGTCCGCGCCGCAAGCAAGCCAAGAACCCCGCCCGAAAGAATGAGGCCACCCGGCCATACCAGGACCCCGAGTGCCTTCTGTCGCGCGGTCCACAGCGGCGACCACAACAGCAGCCCGACGCCGATGACCCAGCCGATGAATGGCGGGAGTCCCGTCAGCAGCAGGACCACTGCGAACGCTTCCCGCGCACCGCGTTTGACGGTCGCGCTCGGAGTCGGTGCCGCGACCGCGACGATCTCGTCCGGCGTACCGAGGTCGTCGAGCAGATTGCGTACGTCGGCCTCCGTGGCATCGGGCGCGAGGCCGGTGTCCAGGTGGCTGCGAATCTCGGCGACGAGTTCTTCGCGCTCCGAGCGAGGCAGAGCCGCAGCCGCGCGCTCGAGGCGGTGCAGGTAGTCGGCGACCAGCGGATGCGTGACGGTCATCATCGTGTTCCCTCGGTGAGGATGTGATCGACGGCCGCGCTGAAGCGCCGCCACTCGGATGTGAAATCGGCCAGAGCGCGCCGGCCGTCGGCGGTGATCGAGTAGTACTTCCTGGGCGGGCCGGCATCCGACTCGCGCCACACCGTGGCGACGTGGCCGTCTTTCTTCAGCCGCGACAGCAGGGGATAGAGCGTGCCCTCGCCGGTGACCATGCCGTCGATCGAGCCCAGCGTGCGGACCAGATCGAACCCGTACCGCTCCTCGTGCGCGAGCAGCGCGAGGACGCAGTACTCCAGAGCCCCCCGCCGGAGCTGGCTGAGAACGTCCTGAGTCATCGCCACGGGTCGCAAGGTACCTTGCGATACAAGGTACGTCAACCGGTCTTCGGATGTTCCATCCACCACTCGGTGAACTCGCGGCAACGGCCGGCGTCACCCAACCGGATCACCCACAAGTTGCTGTAGGTCTCGGTCGGGTAGGTCGTCGTACCGTCGATGATCGAGACCTCATCGGTGACGACCAGCGGGCGCCAGGTGAACGACGTCTCGCCTGGCTCGTCCTTGCGGTCGAGCCACCCCTCGATGATCCCTTCGCGACCACGCCAAGGCTCACGGAACCGCGCGGTGTAGTACGCCGCGTCGTCGGTGAAGAGAGCGCCGATGTCGGCGGGATCGTTGGAATTCCAGGCCCGCACGTAGCCGTCGATCCACGCGGTGAGCCGCTCGAGATTCGTCATGCGCAAGGCTTTACCCGGTTCCGTTCGCGATCTCTCCAAGAGATCGACGACTTCGCGGTCGCTGGTCTGGGTGAAGTCGTCGTACCACTGGCTCACGGCGGAGAAGTGCTTTGGCGCGATGACGTATACGACTGCATCGGCCAGCGCAGCGAGGCGATCGGCCGTCTGGCGTGCGCACGTGGGCACCGCGAGCAGCAGTCGCAGCGGGTGTATCGACCGCAGTGCGCGCAACGCCGCCTCCGCGGTCAGCCCCGTCGCCAGGCCGTCGTCGACGACGATCACGTCGCGGTCGACGACGCTCGGCAGCGGCCGCCCTTTGCGGTACGCAGCGACGCGGCGCTCCAACTCCTGACGCTCGAGGTCTGCCAGAGCCGCGAAGTCGTCATCCGTAAGTCCGAGCATGTCCAGCGCGCGGCGGTCGACGGCAGTCGCGCCGCCCTCCGCGATCGCGCCAATGCCGCGCTCGGCATGGCCTGGAGCACCGACCTTTCGCACCACGAATACCTCGAGCGTGGCCTCGAGAGTGGTCGCGACTTCGTACGCAACCGGTACGCCGCCGCGCGGCAATGCGAGCACGACCGGGTCGTGCAGCGCCTGTTGGGTCAGCCGGGCGGCCAGCTGTCGGCCCGCTTCGGTGCGATCGCGAAAGCGGGGGCCGGGCGTAAAGATCTCCTTCACGCGAAGGGTGTCGGGGTCCGAGTCAAGCATCCGCGCGTCGACTCTGTCGGCGCCAGCTGCTCAGGTGAGCGCCCAGACGACCTCGACCCGCACCTCGACCTCCTGGCTGCCGGGCTGGATCGGTACGTCGGCGAGCTTCGCGTTCATGGGCGCAGCCGACGCCGTGGCGTAGGGCATAGGAACGGGCGGGTTTGACACGCTCTCGCTCACCGACGAGATTTGCCCGAGCGGGCGGCCGGCGAGCTTGGCGTACTGCTCCGCCTTGGCCTTGGCTTCCGCGAAAGCGCTCGCGCGAGCTTCGACGACCAGGGCGCTGTCACTGTCGAGGTCGAGGGATGCGCCGTCGATGCGCACCGAGTTCCCGCCGGCCTCGGTGGCGGCGGACACGGCTGCGCCGGCCGTGCTCAGGTCGCGGAGCTTGACCGACATCGACTGGCTTGCGATGTAGCCGATCAGCCGCTGTGACTCCTTCTCGTAGCGGTAGTCGGCCTGCACCGAAAGCCCGGAGGTCTTGATGCCGGCGGGGCGGACGCCCTTGGCCTTGAGCGCCGTGACGACCTTGGTCACGGTCGAGTTCGCCGAGCCGAGCGCGGCCGTGACGTCGGCTCCGCGGCTTTCGACCCGCAGCTGCAACACGAGCGTGTCGGGCGTACCCGCGACCTGACCCAGGCCGGAGACGGCGATGACGTTCGTGGCGGGCGCGGCAGGCGACGGAGTCTGCGCAGCCGCCACCCGTTCCGGTCCACGGAGACCGCCGGCGCCGGCGTACACCACTGCCGCTAATACCAGCCCAACCGCCGCGATCGCGCCGCCGCGGGTCCATGTTGCTGCCGCCATGACAGTCTCCTTGTCGTCATGGCTTGGACGCGGCGGTACGACGGCCGGTTCCGTGGGATGTCTAAGTCGCGGACCGCCTAGGGGGCGGTCGCGCGTGCGTAGTGCGAGGCGACCTGCCCCGGCGTCAGCACCAACGGATACTGGGCGAAGTCGTCGATGGTCATTGGGGCGGTGTAGGTCGAGCCCATCGTGAAGAAGTCCGGCGCGTCGAGCAGGCCCGTGTAGCCGGTCCCGGCCGACACCGCCAGCGCGCCGTCGACGTACAGTGCCAGAACGCCTGTGCTCTGGGTCCGCGTCAGAACGACGTGGTGCCACGCGTCGTCGTCGTATCCGCCGGTTGGCGTCGTGATCGTCGCGCCGCCCCCCGCCATCACGCGGCCGGTGCCGTCGAGCGTGACGCCGAGGTCACCGCCCACCGCGTGGACTTCGCCGTCGATGAGCGGGTCGCCGTAGTACCAAGGGGCGGCACCTGTGCCGCCGGTCGTCTTGAACCAGAACTCGAGCGACAGGTTGCCCGAGACAAGACGCGGCACCTGCGCCGCGCGCAGGAACGAGACCGCGGTGCCGCTCGTGACGGGGCTGCCGGTGACGCCGAAAACCGGGAACCCGGTGTAGGTGCCGGCCCCGCCAACCGTGGACACGGCAGTCGTGCCTGATACCTCGTTGAGCTGCCAGTACCCGACGGGTGCCGGGACGGTGGCCGTGACGGCGGCGGCATACCCGCTGGCGCGGGCGGCGTAGTGCGCGCTCGTCTGCCCCCACGTCAGAGCGGTGTCGTACGTCGAGATGTCATCGATCTCGGTGGCGGCGGCGTAGGACGCCGACGGGTTCCACGGGTCGAAATCGATGCTGATCGCCGCCAGGCTGTCGATGCCGCCCACGGGGCCGCCCGTCGTCAGCATGTAGGCGTCATCGGGGATGAGCGCGAGATCACCGTTGGTCCCGTTGCGCGTCATGACGACGTGGTGCCACGCACCGTCGGTGTAGCTCTGCGTCGTCCTGAGTTGCCCGCGGACACCGCCCGTGTAGACGCCGGCGACGAGATGGCCCGCTTCGTCGAGCATCAGCCCGAAGTCACCGTTGGTCGCGTTGTGCATCACTGCCAGTGGGGCAGCCTCGTACCACGAGCCGTCGACGGCTCCGCGTCCCCGCGAACTCTTGAACCACAGTTCGATCGAGAAGGAGTTGGAGAAACCGCGCGGGATGGTGAGATAGCCCGCGCCGCCGTACCGGGTCGTGGTGTTGCCATCGGTCGTCGCGCCGGTCACTGAGTGGGTCACCGGCCCGATGTAGGCACCGTCGTTCGAGCCGATTGTGTCGGTCACCCCACCGGTCGCGTCGTCGAAACGCCACGCTCCGGTTGCGCCGTCCGCGGCCACCTGCGCGGCGTAGAACGAGGACGTCGTGGCGAGCGTGCTCGGGTTCGTGATCTTTGCGGTGAACGCCGCATCCGCGCCGGGAGCGAATAGCGGCGCGGCCACAGCCACCAGCATGGCTGCAGCGACCGGAACCCGGCGTCGGATGGGCGTACGGCGACGGCGCGGCCGCCCACCCGAGGACGGACTCCGAGGGCCACCCATAAGAACCCACAGCAGCGCGCTGCCGAGCAGCGCCAGTGCCGCCAGCGGAACCAGCTCCTGCGACCGCAGCCACAGCACCGGCTGGCCGATCCACGGCACCCTAAGCCGTGGCAGCCCGCGCACGTTCTTCGCAGGGACCGGGGTTGAGTCCACCGTCCGGTTCGCGTCGCCCTGCGTGATCAGCGTGCCGGACGGGCCCGGCCGCGCGTACCGGTGCATCAGCAGGTGCCCGCGGCGCGCGGGGTCGTCGACGAGCAGCACCTGGCCGGGCACCAGGTCGGCGACCGCTACCGGTGAGCTGAGAACGACGTCGCCAGGCTGGAACCCAGGGCGCATCGACCCGCTCGTCACGACACTCGAGTTCCAGCCGAGAGCGATGGGCAGCGTTGCGATGACCGCCAGGCAGGCGTACGAGACCAGGACGACCGCGGCCGCCGTACGAACCACCGCGCCGACGTTCGCAACCAGACCCGTGCGCCCCGACGGCGCACCGGCTTGCGGCGCGTCGGTCACGGGCTCGGTCACGTGTTGTCGGCCTCCCACGTCACGACCGCACCCGCGGTAGAGCTCTGCACGCTGTTCGGAGCGCTCGCGCTGAGTGTGTAGGTGACCTGGTAGGTCCTGGACTGCGCGCCGGGAGGCGCCCAGCTGCCGGCGCCGGACGCGAAGTCGGTCCTCGTGGCGGCCAGGTTGGCGAGCGTGCCGGAGTAGATCGTTCCGCTGCTGACGAAGCCGGTGCAGTTGTTGAAGACGCCGCCGGTACCTTCGTTGACCGTGAGCGTGATCTGACCGGCCAGAGGCGCGCTACCGGTGAGTCCACCCGGTGCGACGTACATCTTCACGGCCGCCGCGAGCGTGCCTGAGTAGCTCACGCGTACGCAGTTCGTCGCGGTCGAACCGGGCGTGAGTCCGGCCGCCGAGAACAGCGCCGTGCCCACGCTGCCGGTCACGCTCGACGAACCGTCATCGCCGGTCAGCACGACGCTGCCGGTGGACCACGAGTTGCCGCTGTTGGAGATCTGCGCGGTGAACGCCGCGTACGTGCTGTTCCACACGAGGGCACCGCTGATGATCACTGCGACCGGCGTCGCAAGAATCGCCAGGAGTCGCCACTTGCGGCGCGGTTCGGTCTGCCCACTGTCAAGGTTGGCTGGCTTTGCCATCGTCGTAGTGCCTGCTCTCGTTACGGGAGTTATGTGCGATGTGTATCGGCCGGCATTATTCGGTCCGACGCGCCCGAACGGCTCAATCCCCCGTTCGGGTGAATGCCGATGGAGTTGGAGTGCTGCTACTCCACTCCCTTCCCCCCGCGCGCGCCGGCGGCCTGGTCCGCCGCGCGGTCGTCACCTCGCTGGCGACGGGAGTCATCGGCGCCTTGACCGGCGTTGTCGTGTTCGCGGGCAGCGGCCTGGCCGGCAGTGCGCCCGCTCCGGTGCTCACGACCGATGCCACCGGTCCACTACTCACCCCGGCCTCGCTGGCGCCGGGTGCGGTGACGGAACGGTGCGTCCTGGTCAGCTACCAGCAGGCGCAGACGGCCACGTCGAGCCTGGGCCTGTACGCCGCGGTGAGCGGTTCGGGTCTGGCCGACTATCTCGACGTCACAGTTGAGAAGGGCACCGGCGGCTCGTACGCCGGATGCGCTGGTTTTTCCGGCACCACCGCGTACGCCGGCACTCTGAGCGCGCTCGCGCAGGCACATGGGGACCCGACGACGCAGCTGGACCTCGGGTCGACCGAACAGGGCGACGGCTCACTGACACTCCGGTTCCGCGTGACCGTGCGGGACGACGACCGCGCGCAGCAGAAGTCCGCCTCCGCGACTTTCTCGTGGCTGGCGACGTCGGATGCCGTCGGGGCCGACGACCCGCCCACGTCGACGACTATCGCCGTACCCCTCGCACCGCCCCCCGCCGGCGACCCGAGGGTCACGCCTGCGCCAACCACCGGGCCGACGACGGCGCACACACCGGCGCAGGAGCCCGCGCCGACTGCCGGCGGAACCGAGCCGAGCGCAGCGACGACCGCGCCGGTCGGCTCAGGCGAGCCCACCAACGGCAGCGCCCAGGCTCCGGTGCGCGCCGCCGCCCCGACCGCTGCGCCGCCCGCGAAGCCGGGCGAGGCCGCGTCCGCTCACGCCAGCGCCGCCGCCCCGACC
>JBKJZO010000039.1:0-8571 GCA_046715235.1 Mycobacteriales bacterium | reverse complement strand
GACGACGGACCCGTCGGCCGCCGTCTCAGCGGTGAGTGCCGCGATCGACGTATCGCTGTTGGCGGCGAGCACATGCTAGACGCCGAACAGCGGGTGGTCGCTGACGTAGAGTCCGAGCATCTCCCGCTCGAAGGCGAGCAGCGTCGTCTTGTCCCACTCGGCCATCGGCACGACGAGCTCGGAGGTGTCGTCGCCGGAGTCGTCGTCAACGGCCGCTCCGAACAGCGAGAACTGCCCGATCGCTTCGGCCCGCTTGGTGTCCATGCACTGGTCGATGGCTTCGATGTGGATCTGCAGCAGGCCCTTGCGGCTGTGGCCGAGCGAGTCGAACGCGCCCGACTTGATCAGCGACTCGACGACCTTCTTGTTGCACGCAGTCGGCTCGATCTTGCGCAGGAAGTCGCCGAAACTGGCGAACCGTCCCTTGGCGCGACGCGTCACGATGATCGAGTCGACGACGTTCTCGCCGACGTTGCGGATGGCCGACAGACCAAAGCGGATGTCAGTGCCGCGCGGCGTGTAGTTGCGGTCGGACTCGTTGACGTCGGGCGGCAGCACCTTGATGCCCATGCGCCGGCACTCGCCCAGGTAGAGCGCGCTCTTGTCCTTGTCGTCCTTGACGCTGGTGAGCAGCGCCGCCATGTATTCGCTGGGGTACTTGGCCTTGAGGTAGGCCGTCCAGTAGCTCACCAGCCCGTAGCCGGCGGAGTGCGCCTTGTTGAAGGCGTAGTCGGCGAACGGGATCAGCGTGTCCCACAGCTTGGCGATCGCCTGCTCGCTGTAGCCCTGCGCCGCCATGCCGTCGCGGAACGGGACGTATTCCTTGTCGAGGATCGACTTCTTCTTCTTGCCCATTGCCCGGCGCAGCAGGTCGGCCTGCCCGAGCGTGTAGCCGGCGACCTTCTGTGCGGCCGCAATGACCTGCTCCTGGTAGACGATCACGCCGTACGTGTCGCCGAGCACCTCGGCCAGCGGTTCCTCGAGCTCTCGATGGATCGGGAGAATCGGGCGACGGCCGTGCTTGCGCTCGACGTAGTCGAGGTGCGCACCGACCCCCATCGGGCCAGGTCGGTACAACGCGATGAGCGCCGAGATGTCCTCGAAGTTGTCGGGCTGCAGCGAGCGCATCAGCGAACGCATCGGGCCGCCCTCGAGCTGGAAGACGCCGATCGAGTCGCCGCGGCACAACAGCGCATAGGGCTCGGGGTCCTCGAGCGAGACCTCTTCGAGCACCACCTTCTCGCCCCGGTTGTCGGCGATGTGTTCGAGGCAGTCGTCGAGCACAGTGAGGTTGCGCAGGCCGAGGAAGTCCATCTTGAGCAGACCGAGGGTCTCGCAGGTGCCCATGTCGAACTGGGTGATGACCGCCCCGTCGGCTTCGCGCCGCCATACCGGAATGTGGTCGATCAGCGGGTCGCGGCAGATGACGACGCCGGCCGCGTGTACGCCGGCCTGTCGCTTGAGGCCCTCGAGGCCGCGGGCCGTGTCGATGACCCGCTTGACGTCAGGATCGTCGGCGTAGGCCTTGCGCAACTCGCCTGCTTCGCCGTAGCGCGGTGCCTTGTCGTCGAAGCAGTCGCCCAGGGAAACGTCGCGGCCCATCACGTTGGCCGGCATCAGCTTGGAGATGCGGTCGCCGACCGCGTAGGGCATGCCGAGGACCCGGGACGAGTCGCGGATGGCCGCCTTGGCCTTGATGGTGGAGTAGGTGACGATCTGCGCGACGCGCTCCTCGCCGTACTTCTCCGTGGCGTAGCGGATCATGTCGCCGCGCCGGCGCTCGTCGAAGTCCATGTCGATGTCGGGCATGGAGACACGCTCGGGGTTGAGGAAGCGCTCGAAGACCAGCTTGTACTTGAGCGGGTCGAGCTCGGTGATGCCGAGGCAGTAGGACACCGTGCAGCCGGCGGCCGAGCCACGGCCGGGACCGACGCGGATGCCGCTGTCCTTCGCGAACCGCACCAGGTCGGCGACGATCAGGAAGTAGCCGGGGAATCCCATTTGCGAGATGACGCCGAGTTCGAAGTCGACCTGCGCGCGGTGCTCCGCCGGTGGGTCGGCGCCGAAGCGCTGGTGCAGGCCGCGGATGACTTCCTTGCGCAACCAGCTGTCCTCAGTCTCGCCATCGGGCACCTGGAAATGCGGCAGCAGCCGCGCATCCTCGACGATCGTCAGGTCGCAACGCTGCGCGATCTCGAGGGTCGCGTCGCAGGCGTCGGGATGGTCGCGCCACAGCTCGCGCATCTCGGCGGCGCTCTTGAGGTAGAAGTCGTCGGCGTCGAACTTGAACCGGTTGGGGTCGGCGATCGTCGCGCCGGTCTGCACGCACAGAAGCACCTCATGGGCGACCGAGTCTTCGCGGCGCGTGTAGTGCAGATCGTTGGTGGCGACCGTGGGGAGCCCGAGCTCTTTGGCGAGCTTGAGCAGATCAGGCATCGTCTGCCGCTCGATGTCGAGGCCGTGGTCCATCAACTCGACGTAGAAATTGCCCGCACCGAAGATGTCGGCGAAGTCGCTCATCGACTGCCGCGCGGCGGCGTAGTTGCCGAGCTGGAGCAGCCTGTTGACCTCCCCGGACGCGCAGCCACTCGTCGCGATCAGGCCGCGGGCGTAGCGGCTCAGCAGCTCGCGGTCCATGCGCGGCTTGTAGTAGTAGCCCTCGAGGCTGGCCAAGCTGGAGAGCCTGATCAGGTTGCTGTAGCCCTCGTTGGACGACGCCAGCATCGTCATGTGGGTGTAGTTGTCGCCCTTGCTGTCGGCGGCCCCGCCGAGCCCGACCTTGGTGCGGTCGAACCTGCTGCCAGGGGCGAGGTAGGCCTCGATGCCGATGATCGGCTTCACGCCCGCGGCCTTGCCCTGCTTGTAGAAGTCGAACGCGCCGAACATGTTGCCGTGGTCGGTCATCGCCAGCGCCGGCATGCCCATGCGGGCGGCCTCGGTGAACAGGTCCTTGACCCTCGCGGCGCCGTCGAGCATGGAGTACTCGGTGTGCGTGTGCAGGTGCACGAAGGAGTCGGCGGCCATGGTGACGGCGGTGACTCCTCTCTCGCGCGGGCAGGCGGCAGGGCGCGTGCGGCGCGGGGGAAGGCGGCCGGGCGTCTGGCGGTCGAACTGGGTGTACGGCGGTCGCGCACGGCCGTCGTACGCCGCCTGTTGGTTCTACCACGCAGCGCGGACGGTTCCGGCACCGACTCGCCAGCCGTCAAAGTGAGGAGGCCGTCGCGTTCGCCACTCGCCCAGCCTTCACACCCTATTTCGGGGTGCGGGGGGGCTCCGGAACGACGAAACGCCCGGTGAACCGGGCGATTTCGTCGAACGGGCGGGTCTGGGAGCGGCAGCTGGCGCCGCTAGCGGGACTTGGCTAGTCCGAGGAAGCTCGGCTTGAGGCCGGGGAAGACGCTGGCGAGCGCGCCGCCGTTGCCGAGGCGCTTGGAGACGACCTCGGCATAGACGTTGCGCCAGTCGGTGGTGACCGGCAAGTCCCCGTGGTCGAGCACGGACTTGCTCAGGCCGCGCCACTGCCCGTAGATCTGACCACCGTTGATGCCGCCGCCCATGACCATCATCAGGCCGCCATGGCCGTGGTCGACGCCGCCGTCGCCGTTCTCCTCGACCCGGCGCCCGAACTCGCTGACCACGACCACCGTCGTCGTTGCCCAGATCGGACCGAGGTCGGTGCGCAGCGCCGCGAGCCCCTTCGCCAGGTCGTCAAGTTTGGTAGCCAGCTGGCCGCCGCCAGCGTTACCTAGTCCTGTGTGGTGATCCCAGCCGCCGATGTCGACAGTAGCCGCCTCCAGGCCGACCGGGCCCTTTGCGCACTGCGCGACGTTGATGAGGGCCTTGCCGAAGTGCGAGTTCGGGTACTGCGCCGAAGTCGACGTGGCGTACTGCGGCTGCTTGAGGCTGCGCACTTCGCCTAGGGCACCGAGCGTGCTCATCGCGCTGCTGGCAACCGGGTGGCTGACACCGGAGTGCATCAGCCGGATCGCCCGCTCATACCTGACACGGTCGTTCTGCCCGACGCTTACCTTGAAGTTTTCCAGCGAACGCAGCGTGATCGCGTTGCGCTGGCCTTGCAGCGACATCGACTGCGTCTCGCCGATTCCCACCGCGCGCAGTGTGGCGCCGGTCTGGCCGCGAGCGGTCAGGTGGCGCGCGAGCCAACCGGTGCGCACGGCACTGGACACGGGTGCACCGCAGTCAACGGCGTCCTGCGCCTCGAAGTGGCTGCGGTCGCCCTGCGGGTTGCCGACAGAGTGGACGAACGCCAGCTCGCCGGCCTGCCACATGGGCAGCAACGGTGCGAGCGAGGGGTGCAGGCCGAAGGTCCCGTCGAGCTGGAGCATGGCACTGGTCGGCACCGCGATGCCTGGACGCAGGTTGGCGTACGCCGGGTCAGCGGCCGGCGCGACGGCGTTCAGTGCATCCATGCCGCCGCGCAGGAACACCTGCAGGAACCGGTCGCTCGGCTGCGGCGCCGCTTCGGCCATCGTCGGGCGAATGACACTGCTCGCCGCGACAGCCACTGCCACTCCCCCGGACCGCTTCAGCAGCGAACGGCGGGACATCGCGTCTGGGCGCTCGCCCATCTGGCCCTCCTGGGTCTTCATCGGACCTGCATGTACGGAGAGGCGAGGATCAACGAGATCACCCGGGGGCCGCGCCACTTGAGCGAGTCGTCGTCGAAGATCGTGGATTCCGACGCCTCGAGGTATTCGACGATCGCGTTGCGGTGCGGCCGCGCGAACTTCTGCCCCGTGATGGCAATGGTCAGCGCGTCGACGAGCGGTCCGGCCTTTGCCGGCCGGTCTTTGCCACCGGCGAGCGTCTTGGCGTCGGCCATGTCCACGCCGTCGAACCAGTTGCCAGCGACGGCCAGCGAGGTGTTCCACCGGCCGAGTACGCCGACCGAGCTCAGCCACGCGGTCGCGGTGTCCGGGTAGCCGTCAGGGTCGATCCATTCGAACGGCGCATGACCCATCTCGTAGGTGCGCCAGAGCAGGTCGTTGGCTCCCTTCTGGCCCTCCTTCGCGTTGTAGCTGCCGCCGGTCGCGCGTACCGAAGCAGTCACCATGTCGAACGGCCGGCGTACCTTCTGCCCGACCGACGCCGCGAACTCGCGCGACTTCACGATGTGGCGCAGCAGCGACTTCACGTCGCCCTTGGTCGCGACGAACACCTTGGTCGTGCTCGCGACGAGCGAGGCCGGAGGATTGTCGGCAACCAGGCGCCGGCACAGCTTGGTCGATATGTGCCGCGCGGTCGCCGGGTGCGAGGCGAGGTAGTTGAGGAGCGACCGGCCGGTCTCAATTCCGCCGGCGGTCCCGTCGATGTTGGGGTGCTTCCAGCCGAGCACTTTGAGCGCGCCGTTGTAGTGCAGCTTCGGGTTGTACTTGAAGGCCAGCGTCTTCTCGTCGTAGGTCCAGCCGGTCATCGCAAGGGCGGCATTGCGTACGTCGGCCTCGGTGTATCCGCCGGCATGCCCGACCGTGTGGAGCTCCAGCAGCTCGCGGCCGTAGTTCTCGTTGATCTTGTCTTCGCTGGACTCGTCGTTGTTGAGGAACGCCAGCATCGCCGGGCTGCTGGCGGACAAGTTCAGCAGCCGGCCGAACGACGTGAACGTGTTGGCCCGCAGCCGCTTGTCCTCGTCGAACTTGCCCCAGAGCGCGACGTCCTCGCTCGGGTGCGTGTAGAAGTGGTCGCTCCAGAAGCCGTGCACGACTTCCTGCACGTGGCGCTGCGACCAGACGGCGCGCACGATGGTCGCCGAACGCAATTCGCGGATAGCGCGCCACGAGTCGTCTTTGCGCCGCGTGCGGATCTGCGCACTGCTGAGCTGCACGTGCGGGAACTGCTTCTTGAGGATGCCCTCGGCGGCGACGTCGCGGATCTTTGCCGGCGACATCTGAGCCTCGAGCCACGCGTTCAGACCCACCTTGCGCACGGTCGCGACCAGCCCCGGGTAAGGCCCGTAGGTGAGTCGGCGCAGCGCGTGGAGCACCGGGTCCTTGCTCAGGGCCACTGGCCCGGCCGGGGCAGCAGCTGCCTCCACGGCCCCAGCACCGCTGGCGACGAGTCCTGCCGCCGCTGCGGATGCCGCCCCCGCCTGGAGCACCGACCGCCTCGTCAGTTCCGGCGTACGCATAAATGCGTCCCCTCCCAGTCCGTTGATCAGTTCTCCATCGACGCCAGCCGGGCTAGAACTGATTGCGCTGAACGGGTGATTCCTGGACCGCTGTCTGCCTCCCCCTACGTTTCGGCCCGCAGTAGCCCCAATGCGTTCTGGAGATCCTGGGGGTAGCTGCTCTGGAATGCGATTCGGCGAGAATCGCCCGGGTGCTCGAACGCCAGCGCCACCGCGTGGAGCCACTGCCTGGTCAGTCCCAGGCGCGCCGCGAGCGTCGGATCGGCGCCGTATTGGCCGTCGCCGACACAGGTGTGGCGCATCGCCGCCATGTGCACGCGGATCTGGTGGGTGCGCCCGGTTTCCAGGCGGACCTCGAGCAGGGAGGCGGCGCGGAAGGCCTCGAGCATCTCGTAATGGGTGATGCTCGGCTTCCCGTCCGCAACGACGGCGAACTTGTGCGGCTGCGTGGGATGACGGTCGATCGGCGCGTCGATCGTGCCCCGCGTGGGATCGATCAGACCTTGTACGACGGTGTGGTAGCGCTTGTCGACGACCCGGTCCCTGAATGCCTGTTTCAGGGCGGTGTAGGCGTGCTCGCTCTTGGCGACGACCATAAGCCCGGACGTCCCGACGTCGAGCCGGTGGACGATCCCTTGTCGCTCCGCGGAGCCGCTGGTCGAGATGCGGTGACCGGCGGCGAGCAGCCCGCCGATCACTGTCGGACCCTCATAGCCCGGGCTCGGATGGGCCGCCACACCAGGGGGTTTGTCGACAACAATGATGTCGTCGTCCTCGTGCACGACGGTCATCCCCTCGACCGGGGTGGGCGTGGTCGTCGGCGCGGCCGCCGGCGCGGGCAGCGCGATCTCGAGCCAGCCACCGGCACGGACGTGGTACGAGCGGCCGCGCGGCTCCCCGTCGACGGCCACGTCACCGGCATCCGCGATCGCCGCGGCCGTCGTACGGGATATGCCGAACAGGCGCGCCACCGCCGCGTCGACTCGCAACCCGTGCAGGCCCTCGGGTATCGGGAGGCTGCGGCGCTCGGTCACGAGCCGGCGTCCTCGGCTTGCTCGCGCCGATGGCTGCCGTCGAGCTCGATGCCGCGCATCGAAAGCAGCACCGCCAAGAAGCCGCCGATCACGATCGCCGAGTCAGCGATGTTGAACAGGTAGAAGCGGCCGGGACCGAGGTCGATCCAGTCGACGACGTGGCCTCGGAACACGCCTGGCGAGCGCGTCACCCGGTCGATCAGGTTGCCCGTGGCGCCGCCGGCAAGCAGGCCGAAGTCGATGGCCCACGCCAGCGAGCGCAGCCTGCGCGCTGTCCTGGCGATGGCGATGAGGACACCGGCGGCAACGGCCGTGAAGAGCAGCGTCGAGCCGGTCGCGATCCCGAACGCGGCACCTGCGTTGCGCACCTGGTGCAGCACCACGTAGCCACCGAAGAGGCGGACCGAGCCGTCCTCGCCCAGCACCTCGACCACCCACAACTTGGTTGCCAGGTCGGCGCCGATTACCAGGCACGCGACAGCGGCGAGCCAGCGGATCTGGTTGCGGATGCGTGTCGGCGCAGCGGGCGGTTCGGCAGCGAAGTCGGCGGGGTCGCCGTCGGCACGCTCGATCAGCGGCGCTCCTCGCGCTGTTTGCAGGTGACGCACAGCGTCGCCCGCGGGAACGCCTTCAGGCGCGCCTTCTCGATGGGATTGCCGCAATTCTCGCATACGCCGTAGGTGCCGTCGGCCAGCCGCTCGAGCGCGCGCTCGACCTGCGCGAGCAGGTCACGGCTGTTGTTGGCCAACGACAACTCGTGCTCGCGTTCGAATGTCTTGGTGCCGGCGTCGGCCTGGTCGTCGCCCGCGCCGTCGCCCCCGTCGCGCTGCAGCTGGTCCCAGCTTTCCTGCGCCTCGCTGATCTCGCTGCGCAGTTCGCGGGCCTGCTCGTCGAGTTCGGTGCGCACCTCCGCCAGCTCCCTCGCAGACCATTTCTCGGCCTTCACGACTGGTGGCGGCGGGGGCGCGGCGGCAACTTTGACGGGTCGGGCAACGGCAGCCGGCGCGAGCGGGCTGGCGGGCCTCGCTGCGGTTGCCTTGGCTGCCGCGCTGGCCGCTGGTGCCTTGACGGCTTTCGCGGGTGCCTTGACGGCCTTCGCCGGCGCCTTCGTCGCAGCGCGCTGGGGTGCCGGCTTGGCTGCGGCCTTCGTGGGCGGCGCCTTGCTGATCGCCTTCTTGGCGGGGGCCTTCGCAGCGGCCGCTCTGCTGGCTGGTGCCTTCGTCGCGGGAGCCTTGGTGGCCGGGGCCTTGGTGGCCGGGGCCTTCTTGGCGGCGGGCGCCTTCTTCGCGGCCGGGGCCTTCTTGGCGACCGGGGCCTTCTTGACGGCCGGCTTGCGGACCGGGGCGCTCTTGGCGGCGGGCTTGGTCGGGTTGACCTTGACCTCCACCGAGG
>JBKJZO010000038.1:0-12331 GCA_046715235.1 Mycobacteriales bacterium | reverse complement strand
GGGGGGGGGGGGGGGGGGGGGGGGGGGGGGGGGGGGGGGGGGGGGGGGGGGGGGGGGGGGGGGGGGGGGGGGGGGGGGGGGGGGGGGGGGGGGGGGGGGGGGGGGGGGGGGGGGGGGGGGGGGGGCGGGGGGGGCGGCTGGGGGGGGGGCAGCGCCACCTGGCCAGGTCACGGTCGCGCCGACTGTGGCGTATGTGGTGAGCCAGTCGGCCGACGTGCCGTGACCCGACAGCACCGAGCCGCCAGCCGGAATCGGCATCCCGACCCTGAACGAGCTGCGAGCGATGATCCTGTTGTCGGATCCGACCGAGACCTCGAAGCCCCACTGGTTCGCCGGGGAGTTGCCCGAGCCGGTGTAGCGCACCAGGTAGTTGGTCGTGCGGTAGACGTTCGTGCCGTTGAGCACCCGCTTCGCCGTACCGATCTGCACCTCATTGCTCGAGGGCGGCGGCGGCGGTGGCGGCGGTGGCGGATCGCCGCCGAAGACGAGGGTCACGTTCTTCTCACCGCTACGACCGGGAGGCCCACCCCACGTGCGGTCCCACTCGGCGTCGAGCACATGGGTCTCGATCCGGTACTGACCGGTGGTGGGGAGTGTGTAGGTGCGAAGGCCCGCGTGCTCGTAGTCGCCGTCGCGCACCGTCATCGACCGTGACGCCGGGATCGTCCAGCTTCCCCGCCAGGTGCCGTTCGTGAGTGTGCCTGAGTACGGCGCCTGGTTGACCCGCTCGTCGAGCAGGATCTTGCCTTCGCCGTTGTTGGGGTTCTGCACCTTGAAGTTGTCGTGGTAGAGCCACCATTCGACGTGCGTGATGTTGCCGCGTGGCGGTTCGTTCTGGCGGGCAGTGGATTCCAGCGCCACTGTGCCGCTGAGGGTCGCTCCGGCGGCCGGCGCGACCTGGGTGACTGTGACGCACGTCGGTGTCAGGGACCATGGACACGGCGCCGCCGAGACCGAGTCGGCAACGAGCGTCATCGACGCAGTCATTGCACCGACTATTGCGACTGTCAACCACCGAGGTCGTCTCATGCTGGCCTATCTTAGAAGGGCTTGACCGGCGTGCCGAGAATCCGGTGAAGCAGCTCGTGGGAAATGCTGTACTTGCGCATAGTTGCGTGCTGGTTGTCGTGCCCTGCCGCACGGATCTCGCTGACTTCCTTGGGCGTCAGCGCACGCCCCCCGGAACAGCAGAACCCGCTGGTCGCCGCCGTCTTTCCTGCCGGTCCCGGCCTCGTTGCCGGCTTGGCGGGCTTGGCCGCACCGCCGACGGTCGACGTTGACCGGACCGGCGCCGGGTCTACCACTGGCGTAGTAGCCGGCTTCTCCGTCGTGCTGGACTGTGCCGGCGTGGAGTCGCTCTTGTACGCCGTCGGCGGAACGACCGGGTCGAGCCGATAGACGAACCATTGATCGTCCGAGTACTTCTGCACGTCGAAGGGCTTCACCGCGAGCACGTAGTCCGGGTTTTCCTTGATTGCCTCTTCGAGAATGCGCTGCCCGGCGTCCTGCGTGCCGCTTCCCGTGCTCGCCGATCGCAGGATGATCATTTGGTAGCGGTTGCTGTCGACGGCCGCCCGGATGGCGGCCTCGCCCTGCGGGTAGAGGCTGAACGTCGTCTGCCACCGGACCTCGGGATGCGTCTTGCGCGTGTAGTACTTGAGAGCGTCGGTCGACGAGCTGATGTAGAGGCCCGGCTTGGGGTCCTTATCGATGATCTTCACGACCGGCCGGACATCGACCCAGCCGGCGTACAGGGAGCCCGACCGCGATGCGCCGAAGACGAGCACGACCAACATCAGCAGGCACACCGGCGCCAGCTTGAGCAGGCCCCGTGACATGGCGGCCAGACCCGCCCCGGCGAGCGGCGCCAGGAACAGCGCCGAGTAGGCCGTGTGCTTGTCGAAGGAGACCGCCTCACCCAGTCGCATCTGCGCCAGGGGGAGCATCGCCGCGGCGCCGAGCAGACCCAGCACGATCAGGGTCTTCTGCCATCCGCGGGCCATCCGCGCCGCCCCGACGAACGCGAGGAGGGCGAGTACGCCGATGTTGAGCAGCAGGTAGACCGTCAGCTGCGTCGTGGTCGTCGGGCTGAGTGCGACACGAGCCGACGTCGTGAACTTGATGCCGGGGATCAGCCCGTCGCCGAAGACCAACAGGACCGGCACCAAAATCCACGTGGCCGAAACGATGGCGATCACGACCCGGAGGATCTGGCGACGCCCGGTCAGCACAATGATGCCGAGGATCACCGGGACGAACACGAAACCGGTGTATTTGACGGTGACGGCAAGAGTGAGCGCGAGGCCGATCCCGACCGCGGAAATAACGCCCGTCTTCTTGACGCCGAGCCACAACGCGACCGCCAGGCTCAGAACGCACAGCGAGTCGAACGTGCCGAGTGCGCCAACGAAGACGACCGAGCCGGTGAGCGCGAACGTCGCGCCCGCGAGCAGGCCGATTCGACGCGACTTGAACAGCGCCTGCGCGGTGTCCTGTACGGCGACGACGGTGACCATCACGCACAGAAGGCTGAACAGTCGGACCAGGAACAGGCCACCGACCGAGTCGAGCGCGGCCGCGAGCACCGGATAGACACCGGGCGCGCCGGAGAAGAAGTCGCCGTGGTTGGGGGTAGGCGCGCCGTGCAGGAAGTGGTTGAGGTAGTCCTGCCCCGCGTTGACGTAGAGCGCCTCGTCGATGAACGCCGAGTTGCGCAGTCGGAGCGCGAGCAGGCTCATGAGCAACAGGATGAAGATCGTCGGCAGCCGCTCGACCCACTTGAACGCAAGCGGGGTCTGGCGGTGCGCCGGCAGGTAGTTGACCAGCGCTTCCTGCCAGGTGAAGCGCCGGTAACGCGCCGGCTCGTCGGGTTTGACCGGAACCTCAGGTCTGGACGTCGCAATCACGGTGCCACCGCCTTGGCATTGAAGGAGAGTGCTGGAGACTCCACTGGAGCCTGGGCGGTTGTGGATTTGGCGATCTTGCCGAAGCAAAAGCCCTGTGAGTGGTAGTGGTCGATGATCAACGGAACGGCTCGGATCGTCAGTGCGTGGCCGTCGTGCAGCAGGAGGATGCCGCCGTCTTTCATGCCCTTGGACTGATCCACGATCTGCTCGACCGACGTGGCATCGAAGTCCTTGGAGTCCTTCGTCCAGAGCACCTCTAACAACCCCGCTGCGTCGAGCTCCTTGACCACGGGTGGAGGGGCGTTGCCGAACGGCGGACGGAAGAATGTGACGTCCTTGCCCTGGAGGGCTTTGGTCTTGCTGATCTGCTCCCGGACCTGTTCGACACTCAGTGTGCCGAGGTCCGGGTGGTTCCAGGTGTGGTTTCCGAACTGGACCCCGGGCAGGGTCTTTTCCAGCTTGATGACGTCAGCCATCGCTTCGGTGTGTTCACCGGTGTTGAAGAAAACGGCGGGGACTTCGCGGGACCGCAGGACGTCGACGAGCCGCTTCGACAGCTGGCTCGGCCCGTCGTCGAATGTCAGCGAGACGTAGCCGGCGCAGGTCGCGGGTGCAGGAACGGCAGGCTTGGTGCTCGCGGCGATAGTCGCGTCAGCCGAGTCGCCTGCCCCCGGAGGCGGTACCGAACAAGCAGCCGTCAAGACGAGCGCCGCGAGTGCCGCGAGTGCCGCGAGCCGTGCTTTCGGCATTTCCCCCTCTTTCACTTGCTTCATTTTCGACACGCCGCTGCAGTGGTCCTGACGTCTTGCTGCGATCAGGACCACTGCAGGCAGCAGCTAGAACTCGCGCTTCGGCCTAAGCCGCATCAGCAGCATGCCGGCCGAAACCAGCGCGACGCCTGTGACGGTGAACCAAAATGCATTGAAACCCGTCATCGCGAGCGCCGTCGTACCGGCTCCTGCCGCAGACACACTTGCGCCTAGAGCTCCTACGTTGAGCGTCCCCATCTGTCCTCCCCTCTGATCTCAAGTGATCCAGACGCGCGTCTTCTGGCGAAGAGCCTGGAACAGCGCCTGCCAGTAGATGACGAACATCAGGTTGTCGTAAATCCACAGCGGAATAAAGGTCACCGCGAGAAGTCGAGCTCTGTTGTCGATCCTACGCGCGGTCACGACGCCCTCAGCCGCGAAGAGCGGGAAGAAGACTGCGTATCTGAAGTCGGGCATTGTGCCCCACAACAGGTACGCCGTGATCAGCAGCATGACCGACAGCGGGAACAGCAGTGAGACCAGGAAGGTCCAGCCGATACCGCACCAGATCTTGTGGGTGAGGCGGCTCCAGCCGTAGAGCCACATCGACTCCATGGCTCCCCGGAACCAGCGAAGCCGCTGGACCCTGAGGTCGTGGAGCGTGGGCATTACGTCGGTGGTGACGCGGCACCGCTTGGTGCTCGAGCAGTTGTAGCCGAGCTTCTTGATGGCCAGCGTCAGCTCGTAGTCCTCGGTGAGGCTGTCCTCCATGTAGATGGCGCCCCGGACGCCCGGCAGCAACGTGCCGCGGTGGTCGGACACCGCACGCAGCGCGTGGACCGGGAAGAGCGTCGCGGCGCCGGAGAGCACGTGCACCCGGCCGCCGTTACGCGACATCATCCGCGCGCCGCGGGCGAACTCGATCGCCTGCGCCGACTCGACGACGTTGTGGGTCTTGCGGGCGACGACCGCCCCGCTCAGCCCGCCGAGGTTGTCGACCATGTCGAACGTGCGAAGGGCCTCGAAGACGAAGTCGGGCTCGAGCTCGCCGTCGGCGTCCTGGCACATCACGAAGTCAGAGTCGGTCAGCCAGGGCAGCACGCGGGCCAGGCCCTGGTTGAGGGCGCCGGCCTTCTTGGCCTTGTTGTTGCTCGTCTCGATGACCCATGCCCCTGCTTCGCGGGCGAACTCGATCGTCCGGTCGGTGCAGTTGTCGGCCATGACGATGACGCGGTCGGGAGCGATGGTCTGGTTGAGGATGCTGCGAACCGTCTTGGCGATTCCGGCCTCTTCGTTGTGCGCCGGGATCAGCGCGTAGACCATAGGCCGTGAACGCTCGGTCTTGGTTACTGCAGGCTGCGTGGTCGGACTATCGACCAGCTGCGGCAGTTCGATCGTGCTAGTCACACAAGGACGTCGCCCGAGGGGTGCCTCCGTTTCCATCTAGGTCACGGATCACGATGTGTGTTGTCCCCACGTCCCTCAAGCGATTGCCTTGCCGCTGTGTGCCGGTTCTCGACGCATGCGGCAGATGATCCTCCAACATGTTCCCCCCTGCGAGGCAGGTAGCTCACGCTACTTGCCGACGTAGACCTGATTTCCCCTGCCAAGTGTTCCCAGGCACCTGTTGCTTAGAGTGTCGCTCCCGAAGCTCCAAGGTACAAGCCGAATGGAGGTATGTCCCATTCATGGCTGTTTGGGTCCTCTCGGTCCTGCCTCTCTTCATTACTGAACGCAACCGACGCCGCCGTAGATCGTCGTCAGACGACGGTAGCGGGACGGCCACTAGAGCGAATCCCCCTGGTGAAAGATTCACCCGAATGTTACTCATTGCTCCCAGATGCCCTCCGTGACACGCCCAGCGCCAGAAGGAGCTTGCGCGCGGGGCCGTGATACACAGCGTCGCTTCGGTCCGACCGATGTCGAGAGGAGCGCCAATGACCAAGCGGTGGGCCTTGCCTGAACTCGTCAGCACCTCGGCGGGTCCGGCGCGAGTTGCGGTCACGGCGCCGAAGGCTGCGCGCGCCGTGGTCGTGCTCGGTCACGGCGCCGGAGGTGACACGCGGGCGGCCGCCATCGTCGCCGTACGCGACGCTCTGGTCGCGGCCGGGGTTGCGGTCGTTCTCTTCGACCAGCCCTACCGGGTTGCCGGTCGGCGTACGCCGGACCGGGCTCCCAAGCTGGACGCCGCGATGTGCGAGGTTCTCGCCGCGGTCCTGCCCGCGCTGCCCGCAGTGCCCCTGTTTGTGGGTGGCAAGAGCAGCGGGGCCCGCGTCGGGGTGCGGATCGCGCGAGCCGTGGGTGCCGAGGGCGTCGTGGCGTTGGGGTTTCCGCTACATCCCCCTGGGCGACCTGAGAGCAGCCGCGCGGGCGAGCTGGACGCGGGGTGCCCCATCCTGGTCGTACAGGGCAGTCGTGATGTCTTCGGCTCGCCCGGCGACGTCCGGCAGGCAGCGGCCGGCCTTCCGGTCACCGTGCATGAGGTGGCCGGCGGCAACCACTCGTTCGTCGCGCTGCGATCGAGTGGTCGCAGCACGAAGGCGTGCCTGGAGGAAGTAGCCGATGTGGCCACGGCGTGGGTAACGCGGCCCCCGTGACGCCGCTATGCGGGCAGCACCAGTACGCAGCTGGAGATCCACTCGGGCAACTCGACGGTGCCGTTGGGTGCACTGACCGTCATGGCGCCGCCGTCCGATGCGGTGACTGTGAGCTTTCCGCCGGGCGTGAGGCCCGCGTCCTCGAGCGCGATCAGGCCCTCGGTCTTCGCTTCGAGCACCTCGTCGATGCGCGTGACGACGACAGTCGAACCGACCGCGACGTCGTGCAGCTTGGTGAGATCGAGCTGCCCGGGGTGGTTGGCCGAGCCGGGGATGGGGTTGCCGTGCGGGCAGCAGCCCGGGTCGCCGAGCAACCGGACGAGGTGCTGCTCCAAGTTCTCGCTGATGGCGTGTTCGAGTCGTCCGGCTTCCTCGTGCACCTGGTGCCATGGCACCTGCATCACGTCGACCAGCAGCCTCTCCGCCAGGCGGTGCCGGCGAATCATCGAGCGTGCGTACTTGCGGCCGGAATCGGTGAGCTGCATCCGGCGAGACGCGTCGAGGATCAGATAGCCCTCCCGCTCCAGCCGGGCGACGGTCTCGGAGACCGCGGGAGCCGATACGCCGAGCCGCTCGACGATCCGCGCGCGCATCGGCGGGATGCCCGACTCCTCAAGCTCCCAGATGGTCTCGAGGTACTCCTCGGTCGCAGGGTGGAAATCGCCCACGGATCACCCTTCACGTCGAATTCGATGACGCGAGTCTAGTCGTAGGGCGTCGTGACGAAGAGGTGCCGGGAATGCACCGACCTCGCACAACCGTTCCGTCCATACACCCTGCGCCGCATGTGTCTTGAGGAGTCCGCGCCGATGTGCGTGACAGAGCAGAGAGAAGCAGGCTCGAGCAAGGCTCTGTCCAGCATCCGCCGCCCAGGCAGTGCGCACGTCGCACCCGGTCGCATCGCGCCGCGTCCGCCGCACGGCGTATCGTCTGCGCCGTCGCGGCGATCACCTGCAGCGGCGTTCCGCGCGGAGGTGAGAACGGTCGAGGAGACGATCCAGCAGCGAAGCGAGCGCTTCGAGCAGACTGCTTTGCCGTTCCTCGATCAGCTCTACTCCGCTGCGCTGCGCATGACGCGCAATCCGGCTGATGCCGAGGACCTGGTGCAGGAGACCTTCGTCAAGGCATTCGCCGCGTTCCATCAGTTTCAAGAGGGCACCAACCTCAAGGCGTGGCTCTACCGCATCCTGACCAACACCTTTATCAACACCTACCGCAAGAAGCAGCGCGAGCCGCAGCAGAGCGGCGCCGACCAGCTCGAGGACTGGGAGATGGCGCGCGCCGAGTCGCACATGTCGACCGGGCTGCGCAGCGCCGAGGTCGAGGCGCTCGACCACCTGCCCGACAGTGACGTCAAAGAGGCTCTGCAGGCGCTGCCGGAGGACTTCCGGATGGCGGTCTACCTCGCCGACGTCGAAGGCTTCTCCTACAAGGAGATTGCCGACATCATGGGTACGCCGATCGGCACGGTGATGTCGCGCCTGCACCGCGGCCGCAAGGCACTCAAGACAGCGTTGTTCGACTACGCCCAGGAGCGCGGTCTCGTGCGAGCCGGCGATGCGACCGAGGGGGCGGCGTCGTGAGCTGCGGCAACCCGCACGACATCGACTGTCGCCAGGTCATCGAGCAGGTCTATCTCTACCTCGACGGCGAGATGACCGACGAGGGGTGCGCGGACATCCGCCAGCACCTCGACGAGTGCTCGCCATGCCTCCGCGCGTACGGCGTCGACCAGGACATCAAGACACTCATCGCCCGCAAATGCGGGTGCGACACGGCGCCCAGCGAACTCAAGGTGCGGGTCCTCGCCCGGCTGCAGAGTGTGCGCATCGAGATCGACCACCGGGAGTTCCGCGCCGACTGAGGACCCCCGCTACAGTTGGCCCTTCGTCTGCCGAAAGGGTCCTGCATGCGGGTCGTCGTCACCGGTGGTGCCGGCTTCATCGGTTCCAATCTCGTCGATCGCCTGCTTGCCGAAGGCCATGAGGTCGTCGCGATCGACGACCTCTCGACCGGACTCCTCGACAACCTTGCCGACGCGCGCGGGGTCAACGACCAAAGACCCGGCGCGTTCTCGTTCGTCCGCCACGACATCACCGAATCCGACCTAGCTGCGGTCATGACCGCAGCGCGACCCGAGGTCGTGTGCCACCTCGCCGCGCAGATCGACGTACGCGTCAGCGTGGCAGACCCGATACTCGACGCGCGCCTCAACATCCTCGGCACGGTCAACGTGTTGAGCGCGGCCGTCGCTGCCGGCGCCCGAAAGGTCGTGTTCACATCGTCGGGTGGCTCGATCTACGGCACGCCGTCGCAGCTGCCCGTCAGTGAGCGGGCCAAAGTCGCCCCAGAGTCGCCGTACGCGGCGAGCAAGGTGGCCGGCGAGGTCTACCTCGGCACCTACCGAGCCTTGCACGGGCTCGACTACACGAGCCTCGCGCTCGGCAATGTCTACGGTCGGCGCCAGGACCCACATGGTGAGGCCGGTGTTGTCGCGATCTTCGCGACGGCGTTCCTGGAAGGTCGCCAGGCCAAGATTTTCGGTGACGGTACGTCGACGCGCGACTACGTCTACGTCGACGACGTCGTCGACGCGTTCGTCCGGGCCTTGCAGCCGGGTTTCGCGAGCGGGCGTCGACTGAACATCGGCACTGGCGTCGAGACGTCCGTACGCGACCTGCACGCGGTGATTGCACGCCTGAGCGGTGTCGCGGACGAGCCGGTGTTCGATGCCCCGCGTAGAGGCGAGCTCCAGGCGATCGCTTTGGACAACAGTGCAGCGCGTGCGGCCGGGTGGCAGCCCTGGACCTCGATGGAAGAGGGACTTGCTGACACAGTGGCCTGGATCAGGTCACGGGCCTCGGTCGCCTAGCGGCTGCCGCCGCGGCTACGAGTTGGGGCGCTTGCCGTGGTTGGCCTTCTTCTTTGCTCGCGCGCGGCGCTTGCGGGCCTTCTTCGCCATGTGGTCCTCCAGATCCGGTTCGGGGAGTCTGGCACATCGCCGCCACGACGAATGCCTTGACCTGGCTTGAGCCGAGGATTATCAATGTCATTGCCACACGGACGGTCACTCTTGGAAGGAGCGGGAACAATGGCTGTCACTCGGTGGGATCCCTTCATGGCGCTGGCGCGCCTGGATCGAGACTTCGACGAGCTGGTCCGGCGCACGTGGGGGACTGGCTCGGCGGGCGCCGCTGCAGGCGGCCGAGGCTTCGTCCCGGCGGTGGAGATGTTCGCGGACGGCGACGACGTCGTTATCAGGCTCGAACTGCCCGGAATCGATCCCGCGGAAGACGTGGACATCGAGATCGCGCCCGGCAAGCTGACGATTCGCGGCGAGCGCAAGATGACAGCCGCGATTGAGCGCGGGGGCGTCATTGTCCGCGAGCTGCACTACGGGTCGTTCCACCGCGAGTTCGCCCTCCCCGAGGGAGTCGACGAGTCGGCGGTGGAGGCGCGCTACGACCACGGCATGCTGGAAGTCGCGGTGCGAGGGGTCGTGCGGCGGCCGCCCGAGCCGAAGAAGATCGAGGTACGCAAGACCGACAAGTCACGCGTCGTCGAATCGGGCGAGCACCGCGCGGTCGAGTCGTGAGCGACTGACTGCTGGTTGATCGCGGGCGTCCGCGGCTCTGCCGGCGGGCGCCCGCATCTCTAGTGGATGCGGCGGTTGACGGCGTCGAGGACGGCGCGGGCGACGGCGTCGGCGGGGTCGTTGCGAACCATCGCTGAGCCGCTCACTGCCTGCTCGCCGTTCGCGGTCACGAACTGCACGGTGCAGACCGCGACCTCGCGGCCGCCCAGTCGCACAACCTGCGCGTGATCGACCTCCGCTGCGTCGAGATCGGCAAGCCCGGTCACGGCGTCGAGCGCCGCGCGCGCGACGATGCGTGCGCGGGTCGACTCACCGGCAGGTCCTTTGCTCTTGCCAGAAGCGAGCACTTCGCCGGCCGCGAGCCGGACCGTTGCTGCGACGTACATGCCGCTGGACTCGATGGTGATCGCATCGATGAGGATGCGGCTTGCGCCGGCGACCTCGGGCTGCGCCGCTCTGTCCTCGGAGTCGAGTTGTACGACCGAGACGATGCGGTGATCGATGTCGAGGTCGAACTCGGCCATCGCCAGCGACTGAACGTCGCGGACGACCTGCTTGGCCGCCTTCTCCCAGCTCGCCAGAACGTGAATCTCCACCGGCTTGGCGTCCGGGCCGGTGACGACGCGGACGGCGCGTACGCCGGGGAGTTGCCGAAGGCTCGATTCGAGTTCGGGCAGCAGGCGCAGGGTCGTCGGGCTCGGCATGTCAGGCTCCGTTCGCGAGTCGTGCAGCGAGCGCGCGCCGACGAAGCTCGAGTGCATCAGGTTGGTCAGGGTCAGAGTGCGTGTCTGCGGGTGGTGCGGCGTCGAGTTGAGCAACAAGTACGGCCGCTAGAGCCGTTTCGCGGTTCGCCATTTCAGGGACAGGCGTTTCGGCTGCGGGATCGGCCGGCTTCGGCGTTACCGCGGCCCAGCTGCTCTCGGCCGCGGCCACTGCGTCCAGCGCGTCCTGCTGTGCTGTCGCGACCGCTGACAGCGCCGCAGGGAGTGCGTGCGCGGCGAACTGGCGTACGGACGCCAGCGACTGCCGCTGCCAGTACTTGAGCTCGCGCCGGTGCAACTCGTCGATCGTCAGGCTCGCGAGAACGTCGTCGAAGCGCGCGCTAGCGGTGTCGGTGAACTGCGCCAGGATCTCTGTCGCGAGCCGAACTTGGGCGTCGTACACCTACCGCACCTTCCCCCCACGCTGCACTGAATGTCGCGAAGTTATCAGCACTGCGGCGCCCCGATTGACCGAACGCCGATGACCGCGGCGCGACTCGCGGGGAATGCCCACGAATGTCCCTAGAGAAGTCGCACGAATGTTGTCAGTGCGCTTGACGGGGACTGTTGTGACACCTGAGACTCGCCCGCAAGGTAACGCGGTCACCACCGCGTCGCACGGGGGAAAGCCCAGCACACTGTGCCGCTGGCACACGGCTCCTTTGACCCCCCAACGCCGTGGGTCGCTGCAGTCGTGTGCCAATTGACAACTGCAGAGCGCGAGATCGGGATCGGCAGCGTGCTGCTCGATTCGTACAAGGCACCCCAAGCGGAGCGGATGTTGCACGGCCTCTTAGCGTTGGCCGTGACATTCCTTAAGGGGTTGATACACCAATGAAAAGAATCGCGGTTCTTGTCGGCGGCGCAATCGCGCTGTTCATGTCGGCTGGCGCAGGGATTCGTTGGTAGAAGCCGGTACCTGCCGGTCCCCGTCTCGCGCTCCGCGGAGAGTAGGACCGCTTGCGAGAGCTTCCCCCTCGCGCTCGCTGGTACATCGGAATCGTTGTAGCGGCGGCGATTGCCGGCGTTGTCGTGTCCGCAGTTCGCTTCAGCGGCAGCTGGTACGCGGTGGCGTGCTTGTTGGTGCTGTTTGCCGTGGCGGACAGATTCCGTTCGCACACGACATCCTCTGATGAAGTCACCATGTCGGTGAGCTTCATCGTCGCTCTTGCTGCCGTCGCGGTAGCCGGCCCTTACGGCGCATGTCTTGTTGCGGCCTGGGGCAGCGCCCTCACCAAGGACACCACCTGGGTCAAAAGGCTTTTCAACTCGTCGCAGTACGCCCTTTCCACGCTGCTCGCGGGACTGGTGTTCGGGTCGTGGGGTATCGCGAGTCGGGATCTCGTCGAGACGCCAGTGTGGAGACTTGTGGCAGCCACAATCGCCGCGACGCTGGCGTATTTCGTGGCCAACGGGCTTCTCGTCGCGGTCGTTGTCAGCCTGACCACTGGGCAATCGTTGCGGCGCATCTGGTCGGTGAACTACTCGTGGATGGCGATGGCCTACTGCGGGTACGGCATTCTGGGTTTGCTCCTCGCTGTGCTCTGGATCGACCTTGGCGTCGTGGCAGCCCTAGTCCTCATGCTGCCGCTCCTCGTCGCGCGCGCGGCCTTTGCGAACTACGCGGAGCAGCGGGCGGCGTACGACGCCACTGTTCGTGCGCTTGTTCAGGCTGTCGAGACCAAGGACTACTACACCCGCGGGCACAGCGAGCGAGTGGCGC
>JBKJZO010000037.1:0-25784 GCA_046715235.1 Mycobacteriales bacterium | reverse complement strand
GCATTGGAGGCTGCGCGATGTTCGCAAGGTGGACCGCATAGCCCATGTCGCCAACGAAAACCGCCGACATCGACAGCAGGAGCAACCAAAATGAACGTGGGCGGGAGACGTCGGTAAACGCCAGTTGCACAACGATGAAGAGCAGCATTGCATCGAGCGGAGGAAAGACAGTGGACACGGCTCGCAGCACCGTGGTCGGTCCTTCGGCTCCCAGCGTCGGAACAACGAGGAACGACCACGCCAGCAGAATCGCTCCGAGCGAGACAACCACGGCATCCGATCGGGAACCGAGATCGCGGTCGCCCCGTCGCGAGCGCAGGAACATCATGAGCGCCGTGCCGAGGCAGGCGTAGCCAGTCAACGTCAAGCTGTCCGGCCACACTGATGTGAAGCGGCCACTCGCATCGGCGAGCGCGGTTCGCAGCGTCGCCCCGGAAAGGAATAAGAAAGCGGCCGCGGCCATCAGTCGCCAGGGCTTGCCGTTCGTCGGCCGGTTGACCCGCGGAGCAATCAGGAGCGACCCGATCGCTGCGACCGCGACAATACCGAGCAGGTTGGCCTGGGTCTCGACGCCGACGAAGCCAAATACCGCGAAGGCAACACCGGAGAGCGAAAGCACGGACCAGCACAGCAGGGCGGCGCCAGGACGACGATCACGAAGACGGGCAGGCAGCAAAGACCGCTCTTTCACGCGCCACCACCCACCCTTCTGCTCGGGCAGGGCGGGCGAGGATACCCGCGCCTGTTGATCGTCTGTTGTGTCTATCGGCACGGTCTGGAAAGTCGTGAACAAACATTTTCGGCGGTTTTGCGCGTTGTCTGCGGCTGGTTTCGTTGGGAGGGGCAGGGGGCATCGCTCCGTCGAGTGACCGGCCGGCGGCCGGCCAAGACTGAGGGCGAGTCCCATGCGATTGCGCGTCGATCCCGATGCCACGCAGCTCGAGGACCGCAGGGGTATGCGCGGGGGCGGCGCGGCCATCGGTGGCGGCGTCGGCGTACTCGGCCTGATCATCGCCGTGCTGTTCAACGTTCTGACCGGTGGCGAGGGCGGCGGCTTCAACATCGACCCGGGCCTGAACCAGCTGCCCGCGCAAGCGACCCAGGCCCAACCCCTCCCCACGGGCCTGCCTGCCGATGCTCCCGCCCAGGAGGCGCTGAAGATCTTCACCCATGTCCAGCAGACCTGGACAGGCATCTTCCGGGACGCCGGCCGCGAATACGCGTCGGCGAAGCTCGTCCTTTTCGAGAACGGCGTCTCGACCGGCTGCGGGCCGGCGTCGAGCGCAGTCGGTCCCTTCTATTGCCCACCCGACCGCAAGGTCTACATCGATCTCGGGTTCTTCAACGAGCTGTCGACTCGGTTCGGCGCGCCGGGTGACTTCGCGCAGGCCTACGTCATCGCCCATGAGGTCGGTCATCACATCCAGACGGTGTTGGGCGTGTCGGACCAGGTGCGGGCGGAGCAACAGCGCAATGCGGACGAGGCCAACGAGCTGTCGGTTCGAATGGAGCTACAGGCCGACTGCTTCGCCGGGGTGTGGGGGCACGTCGCGTTCACCCGCGGCGAGCTCGAGGAAGGCGACATCGACGAAGGGCTGGATGCGGCCGAAGCGGTCGGCGACGACCGTCTGCAAGAGCAGTCCGGCGGCCGGACCAACCCCGAGGAATGGACTCACGGGTCGTCCGCGAGCCGGCACAAGTGGTTCCGGAAGGGCTTCGACGGAGGCGACCCGAAGACCTGTGACACGTTCAGCGGCGACATTTGATTACTCTACGTAGTCAGTCGATAACGACCAGTTAGTCCGGTTTAGGCCGTTCGAGTGATGTGCCCGCCTAGCGGGGACAAACCCCGGTTCGAGCCGCGATGCTCACGGTGAGTCACTTAGTGACTTCGGGTAGTGCGTTGATCTGCCGGGCGTCTGGTCGCCCTCGAGCCGGCAGGGAGCTAGAGGCGAAACCGACACCCGTCGGATCGCTTCAGCTGGGGTGCCCCATGGCGGCAGTCTCGTCCCGATCGTCGTACCGCAAACTTGTCGCGGTCCTTGCGGCGATCGCACTGGCCTTCGCGCTCGGAGTCTCGCCGGCCTGGGCGGCCAAGGCCGCGCCGGTACCCGCGCCCGCGCCCACCGGCGACGAGATCACCCGCCGAGCGCTGTCGACGCTCGACGGCTGGACCGCCTGGCTGCGCGAGAACAAGGTGCGCGGGTACGTCGGCGAGGTCGGCTGGCCGCGCGACGACGCCCGGTGGAGCGAGGTCGCGCACGCCTGGTACGCCAGGGCGGAGGCGTCCAACCTCACCGTCTCTACCTGGGTGACCGGCGAGTGGGCGGGTGGCCACCAGCTTGCGAATTTCGTCCGCGCCGCACCCGACTGGACGTTCCAGACCAGCCTGGCCTCCGACGTGATGGAGTCCGAGCCCGGCACCTTCGCGGCGCCGCACGGCGTCAACGTGACCGGCCCGGAGATGGCCTCCCCGGCTATCGATCCGACCAGCAGCTTCTCGAACGCCGCGGTCGGCGTACTCGACCAGACCTACCACTACGACAGCGCCGAGACCTTCGCGTACCTCGCCGCGCACGGGATGCAGGTCGTGCGCCTGCCCTTCCGCTGGGAGCGGATTCAGCGCACACCGTACGGCGAGCTTGATGCGGCTGAACTGGACCGGATGAAGAGCATGGTCCGGGCCGCGAACAATGCCGGGCTGCGCGTTGTTCTCGACATGCACAACTTCGGGGCCTACTACCTGACCGACGGCACCTTCGGCGTACGCCGTGCGATTGGCTCCGCCGAGCTGCCCACGAGCGCATTCGCCAACGTGTGGTCCCGGCTGGCTGCTGCGTTCGCAGCGGAACCAGTCTGGGCGTTCGACCTGATGAACGAACCGGTCGAGATGCCGGCGACCTCCAAGCTGCCGGCCGCGAAGTTGTGGGAGAAGGCGTCGCAAGCCGCGCTCAACGCGATTCGGGCTCGCGGTGACCGGCGGCTCGTGATGGTCGCCGGCTACGAGTGGTCGGGGATGAAGAACTGGTCGCAGAACCACCCGGTCGCGTGGATCAAGGACAGCGCGCGCAACACGATGTACGAGGCGCATCAGTACTGGAACAGCGACAACTCGGGCGTCTACAAGAGCTATGACGAGGAGCTCGCGATGGCGGAGGCGGCGGCGAGTGCCTCGAGGGCAGCGGCGGCCGCGTCCGTGACGAAGCCGACCAGCATTCAGCCGACCACCACGACGCTGCGGCGAATCCGTACGTCGAGGCGGATCGGCTGGCTCAGGCAGCGAGTGCGGAACCTCTGACCCACTGGTCCCAGCGCGCATCAGCGACGCTCGCGTTCACGCAGCCGTGAGAGACGTTGCGCCGCCCTTGTGAGCCCACTGACCACGGCGCGGCGTGCACGAACTCTCCGCTGTTGGAGATACGGACGTTCCAGGTGACCCGCTTGTAGTAGCCGCCCGGCGCCGTGCGCGGGATCCCGATCGTCGCCGAGTCCATGTAGTAGACGGCGTCTTTGCCCATCACGACGTGCACGCCGCTGGACGTCGGATACCTGTCGCGACCCGTGCTCACGTAGAACCGGCGCACGACCTCTCCCGCACCGACTCCCCCGGCGGCCAGTAGGCATGCGGCCGGAAGTGCACTTCCTTGTCGTGCAACCAGTGCCAGCTGCCGACCAGCGGTTGCTTGGTCGTGACCCTCAGCCGTTTCTCGACGACGGCCCGATCGGTCACCCGCCGGTTGAAGTAGACCGCGACCGGCATGCCGACGCCGACGACCTCACCGTCTAGCGGGGCGATACTCGCGCGCAGGACCGACGCGGGCCGCAGCGTCGTGAAGTTCCAGCTGCGCGTGACCGCCGCTCCTGCGTGACTGAGCGCCCGCGCGTCAACGGCGTACGTCGCTGACGGCGCCAAGGCCTCCTCGGACGTCCACCTCGTTTGATCAGCGGACATAGCGCCTGCCAGAGCCGTGCCACCCACCTGTCGTACGGCGACGCGCTCGACCTCACTGCACCACCCCCGTCCGGGCAATCAGAGTGCCATGGTTTGGACCGGTTGGTGCGGGCAGGTGCTTGGATGAAGCGCGATTGGCGCCACGACCCAGGAGGTCTCATGTCGACCAAGCTCACGGATGAGGACATCACCACATTGGTCGCCGACGGCTCAATCGTCGGTGCGCTCGCCGATCCCGACGGCACTGACGGCGACGCTGACGGCGAAGACTCAGGCGGCGACGGCGGCGACGGCGGGGGTGCCGGCGGCACCGACGGTGACACGGTGAGCGACGGCGCCGGGTCCGGCGACGCCGACTGAGCCAGCACCTGCCGTTCGACCCGGCCGGCGACGCAGGGAGCACCCCCGGCGTCGTCGGCCGCGCGGACGTTCGTCACGGACAGGAGACGCTGGCGCGGCTCGTCGGCGACGTCGACGCGTTCCTGGCCGATCACTGGGGCGTCGGGCCTGTGCTCCGCGGAAGCGACGACCCGGGACGGTTCCTGGAACTGCTCTCGATCGAGTCGGTTGACGAGTTGTTGCGTACTCGCGGACCGCGGCTGCCAGCGGTGCGGCTGGTCAAGGACGGCAGGCCAATCCCGACGTCGCGTTTCACCAGGAGCGGGCGCGTCGGCAGCCAGGAGGTTCGCGACCTTCTCGATGCCGCCCGGATCGCCGCTGAGTTCGCGGCCGGCGCGACGATCTCGCTGCAGGGGCTTCAGCGCTATTGGCCGCCGCTGGGCAACCTTTGTGCGGCACTCGAGTCGGCGCTGACGCATCCGTTCCAGGCCAATGCCTACCTCAGCCCGGCGGGTGCCACCGGCCTGCGTGTGCACCACGACACGCACGACGTCTTCGTGCTGCAGGTCGAGGGCAGCAAACATTTCGACGTCTACGAGCCGGCCGTCGTACTGCCGGTTGCCGGCCAGCACTGGGTGTCCGACGAGGCTCCGGGCGACCCGGTGATCTCGGCCGATCTCAAACCCGGCGACTGCCTCTACATGCCGAGGGGCTGGCTGCACCGCGCGTTCACGACCGACAGCCACTCGCTGCACCTGACGATAGGCGTGCTGGGCTATACCTGGCTCGGGCTGGTCGCCGAGATCAGCTCGGCTCTTAAGGCTGACGTGCGATTCCGGTCAGCGCTGCCGCCGGGCTTCGCGCACGATCCCGACAGCTTCACCAGCGATGTCGCCGAACAGATCGCCACCCTGCGCTCGTGGCTCGACGAGGCAGACCCCGCGCCGCTGGCCGCGGCGCTGACGCGGCGCTTCGTCCGGGGCCGGCCCGCACCGCCGCCGGCACTCGCGGGGGTGGCGGAGAAGGCCACCGTCACGCATGACACCCTGCTGCGGCGCCGCCCGTTCGCCCGTGCGTTCCTGCGCAATGCTGGCATGCAGGTCGAGCTGGTCCTGGCCGACCGCACCGTGTCGTTCCCGGCCGCGGCCCGGCCGGCGCTCGTGACGATCCTCGACGCCGACACGTGCTCCGCGACCTCGCTCGACGGCGATCTCGACGACGACAGCCGGCTCGTCGTCGTACGGCGGCTAGTCGGAGAAGGCCTGCTCGAGCCGGCATGACCGGTCGACCCCGCCCGCTTCGCGAGATTGTCCTCGAGCGGCGCTGTTCCCGGATCTCGGCCGACTGCGGTGAGCCTCTGCGCGGCACCGCGTCTACCGTCCGCGACTGGCTCCTGATCGAACAGCCCGGGGCCTGGGGCCGTGTCGCGCTGTTCGATAGCGACCTGCCACTGCCCGTTGCCAACGAGGTTCGCAAACGCACCGCTGCGCTCGGCGTACGGCCCCTGTTGGTACGTCGGCCCGGCCGGCCGAGCTCCAAGCCGCAGCGGTGGGTCTACGCCGTGCACACCGGACCGGACACGGCGTGGCAGAAGTCGCTGCGGCTCGCATCATCGACCGAACTGCTCGACCTCGACATCGAGGCGCTGTTCACCGAGGAGTCCGGCCGCAGCGCCCAGCCGGTCTACGCGGTGTGCACCAACGGCAAGCACGACGTGTGCTGCGCCGTCTCCGGCATACCGCTCGCCCAGCGGCTCGCCCGCCTGGGAGACCTCTGGGAGTGCGCGCATGTTGGCGGCGACCGGTTCGCCGCCAACCTCGTGTGCTTCCCCGAGGGGCTCTACTACGGACGCGTGGCGCCGGAGGTCGGCCTGTCAATACTCGAGCGGCACGCCCGGCGCGAGTTGCTGCTGAGCCACTACCGCGGGCGCAGCTGCTACCCGTTCGCCGTACAGGCCGCTGAGCAGTTCGTCCGGCAGGCGCGTGCGCTGCACCGCATCGACAACATCGCCGGAGTCGAGTTCGACGACAGCGAGGGCGAAGTTCGGTGCGCCTTCCGGCTGGCCGACGGGACGGTGCACGTCACCGTCGAGGTTGCGCACTCCCCGCCCGCCCGGCGGCTGACGTGCCACGGCGACCCAGTCATCCCGCCGACGTACCGCGTGCGCTGGAGTGCCCCGAGCTAGCGGGATCGCTAACCACCGACGATATCGGCGAACTCCGGCAGGCCGTGCAGCACCTGCAGCTCCGGATCACGACGCGCGGTGTCGGCATACCCCGGCGCCATCGCGACCGCCGCGCGCAAACACTCGACCGCCTGGCGTACTTCACCCGCTCGCGCTGCTGAGCGGGCCACCGCGTACGTCGCCGCAGCCCGCTCCGGCTCGGACGTCGCGACCGAACCGGCACGCTCGGCGAGCTGCACCGCGGCCAGGTAGGCACCGGCCGCGTGCGCGCCGTACGAAGCCGCGAGGAACGCCCCGGTTGGCGCGCCGGTGTCGGCGATGTTCGCGACCAGCTCGTCCTCATGGCCGGCACGGGCCAACGATGCCGCCAGCTCGTACGCCGCGAGCTCGCCGTGGGCCTGCTGGTACGCCGAACGCAGCCGGCTCAGGCCGGCGAGCACGTGTCCGGTCCCAACCAGCACCTTCCCCTCAAGAACCGGATCGACCGATCCCGGCGGCAGGTCGAGCAGGAGCGCCTTCGCTTCGTCCGCCCGCCCCTCGGCGAGCCGCGCCCAGGCCGCCAGCTGAATCGCCGCGGAGTGCGTGTCGTCGTCGACCGAGTCTTCCGCGACCCGGAGCGCGGCCGTCGCGGCGTCGCTAAACCGGCCGCCGTCGTACAACTCCTTGGCCCGCGACAGCGGAGTCGGGCGGGCCGGACGGCCCCGGCCCCGGCCGCCGAGGAGCACCGTGAGGTTGGTGGCGGCGAAGAAGGCCACGAAGAGCGCCGGGATCTGATAGTTGGCCGTCCACGCGACTACGGCGGCCGCGGCACCAACAACCACAGAGATGGCCGCGGCAGCCCGCTCGCGGCTGGCGGGACCACCAGGCAGGACGTCGCGCATGATCTGCCCGCCGTCGAGCGGCAGGATCGGAAGGAGGTTGAACAGGCCGTAGAACACATTGATGAGCACGGCGAGCCGGAGCACGTGCTCGCTGGTCGTGCCGGCGTCGCCGAGCGAGGTGCGCTGCAGGGCGAGGCAGACCAGGCCGAGCGCGAGTCCGGCAAGCGGTCCGGCGAGCGAGATCGCGACGTGGCGCAGGCGGGTGACCTCGTGACTCGGTGACCAGCTGGTCAGGCCCCCGAAGCCGTGCAGAACGATCGCCGGATCAGCCCCGGTCGTCCGCGCGAGGAGGGCATGTCCCATCTCGTGCACGAGGATCGAGACCCCGAAGACCAGCAGTATGACGGCGACCAGCGGCAGGTCGATGTCCTCCCCACCCATCGAGAACAGCACGCCGATGATGAAGAAGGACCAGTCGATCCGCACCGGGATGCCCGCGAGCTGGAAGCGGACGCCGCCGCCCTGAGGAGTCATCGCAGGTGCGGGCATGACTTAGACGCTAGCCGCTCGCAGCGCGGAAGGTGTCCGGTGCTCCGGCCGGGCGGTCAGTCGCCTGGGCCCGGGCGCGCGGCCACGCGGCAGCCGCCGTACGACGACGAGTAGTCACCGGCGAACACCATCGTCGTGAACCCCGGCCCCCGCGCGCTCTCGACCCAGCCGATGCCGGCGTAGCGGTAGCCCGCGCCGAGGATGTTGTCCCGATGCGGCGGCGAGGCCATATAGACCGGGAACACCACGTTGGCGTTGCCCCCGTAGGCGACGTTCTCGCCGGCGATACGGAAGTCCTCCCCGCCTGAGGCGACGACATGGGCGGCGAGGCGCGGATTGTGAACGAGCGTGCGCCGGCTCGCCATGCTCGCCGACCAGCGGCGGGCGACGTCGGTGTAGCCGGGGGCGAGCCGCAGCGCGGGCAGGCCGTGCGACGTCCGCGTGGCGTTGACGAGCGCGAACATGCGCGCCTCGGCGGCGTTGAGCCGCACGCCGGAGACCACCGTGAACGCCGACGCCGGAGCTGCCGGACCCGCGAGAACCAGGCCCAGGCTGAGCGTCAGGAGCAGTGATGCGAACGAGACTGAGCGTCGTGCTGATCGGAGTGTCGAGTGTCGGACCGTGTCGTCGTGAAAATGGCGACGCAACCTCAACTACAGGGCCTCTCCCTCACGCCTGCGGGGTTAGCTGTCGGGTTCGGGCTGGGGAGTATCGCCCGGCCACCTCGCGGTGACTTCACCCCAAGGACGCTTGTGGCGTCCGAGGAACCGGTGGGTTCCCCGTCCCCGTCCATTGGGTATTCGGGGGCAACCGGACTGGACGGGGCTCGGCGTGTGTCCGGTTGTCGCTCGCAGAGGGAACGAACGTGGGGCACAACCTAGGGAACTGACTACCCGTTGTCCAACACCTGGCCGTTAAACGGCGAGATGTCCGTTCTGGCGGTCACTCTCCGATTTCGCGTTCAGTGTCGCTTCGGCAGGGAACGGGAACGGGGGGCCCGGGGCCGACACAAGGAGTGCACGGTGAGCGCGACGAGCACCGCGGATTTAGCCGGCAACGACTCCGCCCTGCGCCGGATGCGCCGCAGCATCGAGGTGCTGGTCGGCGTGCCGGCCACCGAAGGAAACGAGATCACCCGGCTGCGCAATGGCGACGAGATCTTCCCGGCGATGCTCGAGGCCATCCGAGCCGCCACCCGAACGATCGACATGCTGACGTTCGTGTACTGGAAAGGCGACATCGCCGAGGAGTTCGCACAGGCGCTCAGCGATCGTGCCGTGTCCGGCGTACGCGTCCGGTTGCTGCTGGACGCCGTCGGTGCGCGACAGATCGACCGCACCCTGGTGGATCGCATGAGCGAGGCGGGCGCACTCGTCGAGTGGTTTCGCCCGCCGGCCAGCAAGGTCCGCAAGGTCAACCATCGGACTCACCGCAAGGTTCTCGTCTGCGACGAGGAGCTCGCTTTCACCGGCGGGGTCGGCATCGCGCAGGAGTGGTGTGGCAATGCGCGCGACGAAACCGAGTGGCGCGACTCGCACTTCAGCGTGCGTGGCCCCGCGGTCGACGGCTTGCGTGCCGCCTTCGCCCAGAACTGGGCCGAAACCAGCCACCCGCTGTTCGAACCGGACGTCGACCGGTTTCCCGACCAGCAGCACAGCGGCCCCTCGACAGTTCAGGTGGTACGGGGATCGAGTGACGTCGGCTGGTCGGACATCGCGACCGTGATGCGCACGCTGATTCAGCGCGCGCAGCAACGGATCCGGGTCACGACGGCGTACTTCAATCCCGACGACGACTACATCGAGATGCTCGGCGCCGCGGTAAGGAGGGGCGTTGAGGTCGCGGTCCTCGTGCCAGGAGAGCACATCGACAAGCGCACATCGCAGATCGTCGCCCAGGAGGACTACCAGAGCGTGCTCGATGCAGGTGTGCAGCTATGGACCTACGACACGAGCATGCTGCACGCCAAGGTGACGACCGTCGACGGGATCGTGTCAGTAGTGGGATCGCCCAACATCAACCAGCGATCGATGAACCTCGACGAAGAGGTGGCTCTCGTCGTACTCGATCCTGCTTTGGCCGATGTGCTCGACGGCGACTTCGACGACGACCTGCGGGTGAGCACGCAGATGACGCCTGAGCGATGGGCGAACCGCAGCATCGTCGAGAAGGCATTGGAGCGTGCAACCGCCCTGGTTGAGGACTACTTCTGAGCGGGCGGCACGCGCAGGGTCCACGCTGACGGCACGACGCGAAGGCTGCGAGCCGCCGCTTCGTCGCCGATCTCGCCGTCGGTGTTGTAGCCGATCGGCTCGCCGGAGATTCGCACGCTGCGCCCTCGAACATGTCGTACGTCGTCGCGCTCGAGGTGCGCGCCGCGGCGCAGGTCCGCGCCGAAACCCAGCCGCGCCGTGGCGTCGACCGCGGTCACGATGACGAGGTCGAGTACGCCGTCGCCCGGGTCGGCGAGCGGACATAGCTCGGTGCCCCCGCCGATCGTGCGCCCGTTGCAGATGCCGACCATCAGCACCGGGTCGTCGGCGGTGTGGACGAGAGCGCCGTCGAGCTCGACATCGACGCGCCAACCGTCAGCACGCGCGGCCGCTATCAGCGCGCCGAGCGGGTACGCCGCGCGGCCGAGGACACCCTTCAGCCCGGCCGCCCGCTCCGCAGCATCCGCGCCAACACCCGCGTGCGCGACGTTGACGACTACGCCACCGCCGTCGTCGACGATCAGGTCGAGCGGTCGCCGCCCGAACCCGGGCAGGCCTTTTGCCGCGTCGACAGCGTCGACAGGAATGCCTGTCGTGCGCGCGAAGTCGTTGCCGGTGCCGAGCGGGATCAGCGCGATGTCCGCGGTCGCGAGTTCCCCGAGCCGGTGCAATGCGGAGACGACGGCGTGCAGGCTTCCATCACCTCCAGCAACGACCACGGTGCGGTCGCCGAGGTCGCGCAGAACACCGTCGAGCTCGTCCGGCGTACCGGTGCGGGCGACCTCGACGCGGGCGACGTGCGCAACGGCTGCGGCGACCTCCTGGATCACGTCTTCGTCGGTGCCACCCGCGTTGTCACTCGCGATGAGCACGACGTCCTCGACCGGCATGGCAACTCCCTGCCCCCCAGGGAGGAGCACGACACGCGCGGCGACTTACTGATCGCGGCCGGCGAGCAGGTCCTTGACCTCGCGCACGGCGATGGACAGCGTTGCCAGGTCGGTGATGCCGCTCGCCCGGATCTCGGCGAGCCTGCGCAGCCCGCGTTCGAGGCGTCCACTGCGGCGCTTCGTCCATGCCGCGACGGCATCGCGCGGCTGCTGGCTGGGCGCGACCCGCAGGACGTCGGCGACCAGCTGCGCATGTACGGCGAACGCGTCGTCGCGCAGTGCGGCGCGGGCAAGCGACTGCCAGCGGTCCGCCCTCGGCAGCTCGGTGATGCGGGCGCGCAGCCAGCTGAGCTCGAGCTGCTCGCCGAGCCTGAAGTAAATGCCCGCGACGACGTCGATGGGCGCCTTCGTGCGTGTCGCTACGTCGACGATGTCGAGTCCGGCGAACAGCGTGTTAAGGGCCGCGACCCGGCGCGCAAGTGCAGGGGGAACGCCGGATTTCTCGAACGCGGCCCTTCGCTGGCCGACATCCGTGCGCTCGGAACCGGTCAGCACCTCGTCGAGGATCGCGGAGATCTGCGCGATGCCGGGCGTGAAGTCGCGGACGACTTCAGCGACGTCGATCGGCGACCGCGTCCGCACCAGCCAGCGCACCGCCCGTTCGATAACGCGCCTGGTCTCGAGGTGCAGCGTGGTCTGCAGATCAGCGGGGATGACGTTGTCGAGACGTTCGATCTGCGACCAGACCTCGCGCATCGCGAAGATCTCTCGCGCAGCGCGGTGCGCACGCACGAGCTCGGAGGGGGGCGCACCTGTTTCCTGCTCCATCCGGTAGGCAAAGGTGATGCCCGCGCGGTTGACCACGCCGTTGGTGATCGCGGTAGCGACAATCTCGCGCGCCAGCGGATGGCCCTTCATCCCTTCAGCGAACCGCTCCTGGATCGGGCCGGGAAAGTAGGCAGCGAGCTCGCGCGAAAGGTACGGGTCCTCGGGCACGTCGCTCTCCAGCAGCTCGTGGCCGAGCGTCAGCTTCGTGTAGGCGAGCAGGACCGCGAACTCCGGTGTGGTGAGCCCGACGCGGGCAGTCGCCCGCGCCTTGAGCTCTGTGTCGTCCGGCAGTCGCTCGAGCCGGCTGTTGAGCCGCCCCGATGATTCGAGCGCATCGATGTACCGGGCGTGTACGCCGAGCAGCGACGCTGCTTGCGCGTTCGCGATCGCGAGGACCCTGGTCTGGCTGTAGTTGTCCTGCAGCACCAATTGCGCGACCTCTTCGGTCATGGCGTGCAGCAACTCGTTGCGTTCCTCCCCCGTCATCGCCCCGCTCGCGACCTGGGCGTCGAGCAGGATCTTGATGTTGACCTCGTGGTCGGAGCAGTTGACGCCGGCGGAGTTGTCGATGGCGTCGGTGTAGATACGGCCACCCGCGAGTGCGTACTCGATGCGGGCGAGCTGCGTCAGCCCCAGGTTGCCGCCCTCGACGACCGCCTTGACGCGCAAGGCCGACGCGTCGATGCGCAGCGGCTCCGAGCCGCGGTCGCCGACGTCCGCATGCGTCTCACTCGTCGCTTTGACGTAGGTGCCGATGCCTCCGTTGAAGAGCAGGTCGACGGGTGCGGACAGGATTGCCCGGATCAGTTCCTGCGGGGTCAGGTCCGTTGCCTCGATGTCGAGAGCCACGCGCGCCCGCTCGGATATCGGGACCGACTTGCTGGCTCGCGAGAACACTCCCCCGCCGGCTGAGATCAGGGACGGGTCGTAGTCGGCCCAGGATGACCGCGGCAGAGCGAACAGCCGAGCGCGCTCGGCGAACCCGGTGGCAGCGTCGGGGTCGGGGTCGATGAAGATGTCGCGGTGGTCGAATGCGGCGACCAGGCGAATGTGCTCCGAGAGCAGCATCGCGTTGCCGAACACGTCACCGGACATGTCGCCGATTCCGCACACGGTAAAGTCGGTCGTCTGGATGTCGACGCCGAGCTCGCGCATGTGCCGCTTGGCCGACTCCCAGGCTCCGCGCGCGGTGATGCCCATCTGCTTGTGGTCGTAGCCCTCGGACCCGCCCGAGGCGAAGGCGTCGCCAAGCCAGAACCCGTAGTCGGCGGACACGCCATTCGCGATGTCACTGAAGCTAGCGGTGCCCTTGTCGGCCGCGACGACGAGATAGGGGTCGTCGCCGTCGTATCGGACGACGCTCGGCGGCGGCACGACCGCGCCGTCCGAGATGTTGTCCGTCAGATCGAGCAGCCCGGATATGAGCGTCTTGTAACACTCGACGACTTCGTTCATGAGGTCGGTCGAGCTCGGTCGCTTGACGACGAATCCGCCCTTGGCGCCGACCGGCACGATCACCGCGTTCTTCACCGTCTGCGCCTTCATCAGCCCGAGCACCTCGGTGCGGAAGTCCTCCCTGCGGTCGGACCAGCGGATGCCGCCGCGCGCGATTTTGCCGCCGCGCAGGTGCACTCCCTCGACCCGCGGCGAGTAGACCCAGATCTCGAACAGCGGGCGCGGCAGCGGCAGATCCGGCACCTTTGCTGAATCGAGCTTGACGGACAGGTAGGGCTTGGCCACGCCGTCGGCATCGCTCTGGTAGGCGTTGGTGCGGACCGTCGCTTCGATCAACGCGGCGAGACTGCGCAGGATGCGGTCCTCGTCGAGGGTGACGACGGCGTCGAGGTCGGTGGCCAACTCGGCCTCGAGTTCGTGGGTACGACGATCGCGCTCGCCGTCACTGAGCTGCGGGTCGAATCGCGCACGGAAGAGCGCGACCAGCGACGCCGCGATGCGCGGGTTGTTGGACAGGCTGTCCTCGACGTAGGACTGACTGAAGGTGCTGCGGGTCTGGCGCAAGTACCGCGCGTACGCGCGGAGCACGACGATGTCTGGCCACTCCAGGCCGGCGAGCAGGACCAGGCGGTTGAAACCGTCGTCCTCGATCGCACCCCTCCACGCCGCCGTGAACGCGGCTTCGAATCGTGCGCCGGCCGCGGCGACGTCGACGACACCGACACTCGGAGCAAGCCCGAAGTCGTAGATCCAGGCCCTGACTTCGCCGCCGATGCGCAGGCCGTACGGCCGCTCGTCGAGCACGCGCACACCGAGGTTCTGCAGCAGCGGCAGCAGGTCGGAGACGGCGAGCGCGTCACCGGTGCGAAAAACCTGGAAGCGGACGGCGCCCGCTGCGCTCTGCGCCTCGGTGGGGTCGTAGAGCACGGTCGCCATGTCGCCCGCGGGGTCGAGGCGCTCGAGAACCGCGATGTCGCTCACCGCCTGCGCAGGGGTGAAGTCCTCCTGATAGGCGGCGGGAAACGCGTTCGCGTACCGGTCGAACAACTCAAGTGCTCGTGCCTCGTCGGTCCTGGCCAACAAGGCGTCCTTGAGGTTGTCGGGCCACGATCGCGTGGCGGCAGCGACCCGCCGTTCGAGGTCGGCAACGTCACGTTCGAGCAGCTCGCCGGAACTTCCGTAGACGACGAAGTGGATACGCACGAGCACGGACTCGGACAGCGCGACGAAGTAGTCGATGTTCGCGCCGCCGTACGCCTCCAGGAGTAGCCGCTGGATGCGCAGCCTGACGGCGGTGGTATAGCGGTCCCGCGGCAGGTAGGCGAGGCAGGACACGAACCTGCCGAACGTGTCGGGTCGCACGAATAGCCGGACGCGCTGCCGCTCCTGCAGGTGCACGACGCCGATGGCGGTCGCGGTGAGTTGCTTGATGTTGGCCTGGAACAACTCGTCTCGCGGGTAGCTCTCTAGTACGTCGGCCAGAGCCTTGTCGAGGTGGCCGCCCGGCGGCAGTGCGAGCGTCTCGCGCACTGCCTGCACCTTGCGCCTGACTAGGGGGATCTCGCGCGGGCTGGTGGCGTACACCGAGGACGTGAACAAGCCCAGGAACCGGCGTTCGCCGACCGCGTTCCCCTGCTCGTCGAAGCGCTTGACGCCGACATAGTCGAGGTACGACGGGCGGTGCACCGTGGAGCGGGAGTTGGCCTTCGTCAGTGTCAGCAGCGTCTTCTCGCGCGCCTTCCTGCGCACGCTTGCGGGCAGCCGGGAGAAGCTCACCGACTCCTCGACGTAGCCAACGTCGCGGAGCAGGCCGAGGCCGGTGCCGAGCCTGGGTTTGAGCGAGTCGCCGCCGTCTTTGGTGACCAGGTCGTAATCGCGGTAGCCGAGGAAGGTGTAGTGGTCGTCCGCGATCCAGCGCAGCAGCTCGCGCACCTCGGCTACGTCGTCGTCGACCCGTGGTGGCGCCGTGGTCAGCTCGTCGACGAGGGCGAGCATGCGCGCCCGCATCTTCGGCCAGTCCTCCACCGCCGCGCGCACGTCGCCCAGGACACGTCGCAGGTCGGACTCCAACTCCTTGAGCTCGGCCGCATCGCGGACCCGATCCAGCTCGATGTGGAGGAAGGACTCGGCGATCACACCGGTGCCGGTCGTGCCCGGCGGCAGCACGTCCTCGAGTTCGCCGGTGATCGCCCGGCGAACCGGGATCACCGGTTGCACGACCAGGTGAATGCCGCGGCCATGCCGGCCAAGCTCCATGCTGACCGAGTCGACAAGGAAGGGCATGTCGTCGGTGACGATCTGCACAACGGTGTGTTTGGACTTCCAGCCGTCGCGGTCGGTGCCCGGGTTGAACACCCGCATCGCGGGACTGCCGACGACCCGGCGCTGGGCCAGGCGCAGATGCGACACCGCCGCGCCGCACAGATCGTGAGCGGGCCGTTCGATCAAGTCCTCGGGCGGCACGAGCAGGTAGTACTGGTCGACGAATTGAGCTACGTCCGACGGCGCCCGCGGCTCGTCGGCCGCGCGTACGGCGAGCTGGTGCAAGACCGCATACTTCGCGTCATCCGCGCGGGTCGTCACGCGCCGTGCTCCGATCGCCACTGATCGCCTCCGCAGGACCTAATCTACGCCCGGTCAGCGCGTCAATCCGGGACGACCTGGCCCTTGCCGATCACGACCACTCCACCGTCGCTCATCACCAAGCCGCGGCTGCGGTCGAACTCCGGGTCGACACCGATGGAGGCGCCATCGGGTACGACGACGCCCTTGTCCAGGATCGCGCGGCGGACCACCGCGCCCCGGCCGACCCGCACGCCGTCCATCAGCACCGAATCCTCGACGGTGGCGTGCGAGCTGACCCTGACCCCCGGCGAGACGACAGATCGCAGGATGGTGCCGCCCGAGACGATGACCCCTGGCCCGACCATCGACTCGAATGCCGCTCCGGTGCGCCCGGGGTCGGGGCTGACGAACTTCGCTGGGGGCAGCGGCCAGTGCGCGGTAAGAATCGGCCACTCGCGGTTGTACAGATTGAACACCGGATGGACCGAGATGAGATCCATGTTGGCGGCGTAGTACGCATCGAGAGTTCCCACGTCGCGCCAGTAGCCGGAGTCACGATCGGTCGCGCCGGGCACGTCGTTGTCGGCGAAGTCGTAGACCTGCGCCTCGCCGCGTGCCACCAACGCCGGGATGATGTCGCCGCCCAGATCATGGCGCGACGACGGATCGGCGGAGTCGCGCGTGACCGCGTCGACCAGGGCCTGGGTCGTGAACACGTAGTTGCCCATCGACGCGAAGATCTCGTTGGGCGAACCCGGCAAGCCCTTGGCCTTCTTCGGTTTCTCGAGGAACTGGGCGATGCGCTTGCCGTCGGCATCGGTCTCTATGACGCCGAACTCGGCTGCCTGCGAGCGCGGTGCGCGGATTCCGGCGACCGTGACACCTGCACCCGAAGCGATGTGCGCCTCAACCATCTGCCGGGGGTCCATGCGGTAGATGTGGTCGGCACCGAACACGCAGACGTAGTCGGGATCGTCGTCGTACACGAGGTTGAGGCTCTGGAAGATGGCGTCGGCGGAACCGGCGAACCACCGCGGCCCGACCCGCTGCTGGGCCGGCACCGGCGTCACGTAGTTGCCGAGCAGCGTCGACATCCGCCAGGTCATCGTGATGTGCCGGTCGAGGCTGTGGCTCTTGTACTGCGTGAGCACGACGATCTTGAGGTAGCCGGCGTTGGCCAGGTTGGAGAGCACGAAGTCGACAAGGCGGTAGATGCCGCCGAACGGTACGGCCGGCTTCGCGCGGTCGGCCGTGAGGGGCATCAGTCGCTTACCCTCGCCACCGGCGAGGACGATCGCGAAGACGCGGGCCATGCGCGGACACTACCCGCGCGCGAGATCACTTAGCATCGCGCCACGACGTGTCGGCGAAAGGAGCCCTATGCGAGTCGGACTGCTCACCCGCGAGTACCCGCCAGAGGTGTACGGCGGCGCCGGCGTTCACGTCGAGTACCTCGCCCGCGAGCTCGCCCAGCTGGCGGATGTGACCGTGCACGCCTTCGGCGCGGCGCGCGGCGCGAGCGCCGCGCCTCCGGTCGTGCGGCACCCGTCCTGGGAGCGGCTCGACGGCGACGAGCTGGCGCTGGCAGCCTTACGAACGATTTCGACCGACCTGTCCATGGTCGCGGCCGCCGCCGGCCTCGACGTCGTACACAGCCACACCTGGTACGCCAACCTGGCCGGCCATCTGTCCAAGCTGACCTACGACGTTCCTCATGTCGTCACGACGCACAGCCTCGAGCCACTGCGCCCGTGGAAGGCGGAGCAACTCGGCGGCGGCTACGCCCTGTCAGGCTTCTGCGAGCGCACCGCGATCGAGGGAGCCGACGCCGTCATCGCGGTGTCCGCAGGCATGCGCGACGACGTGCTGGCCTGCTATCCGCAGGTGCCTGCCGACAGGGTGAGCGTGATCCACAACGGGATCGACACCGACGAGTACTGGCCAGGTCCGGCGACCGACGCTCTCGAGCGGTGCGGCATCGCCCTCGACCGCCCCTACGTACTCTTCGTCGGTCGGATCACCCGCCAGAAGGGTCTGACCCATCTGTTGGCCGCTGCGGCGGATTTCGAGCCGGACGCGCAACTGGTGCTCTGCGCCGGGTCGCCGGACACCCCGCAGATACGAGATCACGTCGCGGCTCAGGTCGAGGCCTTGTCGGCGCAGCGGGAGGGTGTCGTGTGGATCCGCGAGATGCTGCCGCGGGCGGGCGTCGTCCAGCTGCTCAGCCACGCGACCGTTTTCGTGTGCCCGTCGGTCTACGAACCGCTCGGCATCGTCAACCTCGAGGCCATGGCGTGCGAGACGGCAGTGGTCGCGACCGCGACCGGCGGCATCCCCGAGGTCGTCGTCGACGGCGAGACGGGGCTGCTCGTGCCGATAGAGCGTGCGAGCGCTGCCTCGCCGGAGCCGCTCGACCCGATCGCCTTCCAGGCGGCGATCGCGGAGCGGGTCAACGCCCTCCTGCGCGACCCAGGCCGGGCCCGCGCGTACGGCGTCGCCGGACGCCGCCGCGCGCTAGAATCGTTCTCGTGGGCGTCCATAGCCCGGCAGACGCGGGCCCTGTACGGATCGCTGCTCGGCTCCTGAGTCAACTGCCCCCGTCTCGTCCTGCACCGTCCCGATTCGAACCTTTTTCTCGCAAACCCTTGTCACCTTCGGTTACAGGGCGTCCACTAAGCGTGGGGAGAACAACCAGCGACGGGAAAGCATGGCTAGGGCGTCCCGCACGCTGCAAGCACTGGTCGCCGGACACGTGGTGGCCGGCACAACCGCGCTCCTCGTCGTGCTCGCGAGCACCGGGGATCGCGGGCTTGGCCCCGCGGCCGAATTCCTTCTCCTGCTCGCCGGGCTCGTCGCAGCGCGGGTCGTGCCGCTCCCTGTCCCCCGCGGCGAGCAGCTCGAGGACGTCGAGGTCGAGGAACCCTTCCTCGTCGCGATGCTCGTCCTGCTCCCCGCCACCGGGGTCGTGACCGCCGTACTCGTCGCGGCGGTGGTCGGCAACCTCGCGCGGCGGCGCGCCTGGAACAAGGTGCTCTTTAACATCGGTATGTCGGCGACCGCGGCTGCGCTAGCGGTCGGCCTCCGGGCGGTCGTCGTGGGGCTGGCCGGCACATCCACCGCCGCGGTCAGTCTCGCGGCGCTGCTCGGCGGCTTGTTCGTCGTCGTGTACGAGATCGGCAACGTCTACGCCGTGATCGCCGCGGCCAGCCGCAGATCGTTCGGCGCTGTGGCCAGAGAGAGCCTGGGCATCGGGGTGCTCGTATCCGCGAGTGGGATGTCGGTCGGCCTCGCGCTCGGCGTCGCCACGATGGCGGCGTGGTGGGCACCGCTCACGTTGCTGATGCCCGGCGTCGTGATATTGATCCTGCTCAAGAACCACCTGCAGGCCGTGCGCGACCGGCACCGCCTCAACGGGCTGCTTCGGGCGGCGACGCACGCGCACGCCTCGGTCGAAGTGCGTGCGGTGACCGAGGCGGTGCTCACGTCAGCGCGCTCGCTGCTGCGCGCCGGAAGCGCGCGGCTCGCGGACGCGCCGCCGGGCTCGGCCGAGCTCGGCGCCCACATTCTCGACGGTGAGGCCGAACGCTGGCTGGTCGTAGGCGATCGGCACCATCTCGACCCGTTCGAGCGCGGCGAGCAGCAGCTGCTCGAAGGCCTTGCAACGATCGGGTCCGCAGCGTTGAGCAACGCGCACCTGGTCCAACGCGCCGAGCACCAGGCGGTCCACGACCCGCTCACTGGCCTGCCGAACAGACTGCTGTTCGAGGACCGGGTCAGCCAGGCCGCGGCCCGCGGTGCGAGGTTCGGGGAGAAATTCGCGGTGCTCTTCCTGGACATCGACCGCTTCAAGCGGGTCAACGACAGCCTCGGACATTCGGTCGGCGACGAGATCCTGCGCGCGGCCGCCCACCGCCTCAGCGACGCCGTACGCGCGGTCGACACGGTCGCGCGCGTCGGCGGCGACGAGTTCTCTGTGCTGCTCCCCGGGATAGCCACCCACACGGAGTCAGCGGTCGTTACCAACGCGATTCTCGAGGCCATGCGCGCGCCACTCGTCGTCAACAACCGGCAGCTGTTCGTCACGGCAAGTGTCGGGATCGCGCTCTTCCCAGACCATGGAGTCGACCACGACGCGTTGATGGCGCATGCGGACGCAGCCCTACTACGCGCGAAGGAGCGCGGCAGGGACACCAGCGAGATTTACGGCGTCGATGTCACGACCAAAGCTGCTCCGCTGCTGCAGCTCGAGGGCCAGCTGCATCACGCAATCGAGCGCGGGCAGATCTGGGTGGCCTACCAGCCGCTGATCGACCTGCGTCGCGGCAGGGTGACGGGCGCCGAGGCGCTGGTGCGCTGGACGCACCCCACGCTCGGCGAGCTGAGCCCGGACGAGTTCCTGCCGGTCGCGGAGGAGTCGGGACTGGTCGCGCAGCTCGACACGTTCGTGCTGCTGACCGCATGCCGGCAGGCAGCTCGGTGGAACATCGGCCGCTCGGTGGCCGAGCGCATGCACGTCGCGGTCAACTTCTCCGCACGGCAACTGCACACAGCGTCCGTGGTCGACATCGTCACCGACGCGCTGGCCGCGACGGGGCTGCCCGCCGAACTGCTCGAGATCGAGATCTCGGAGCGGCTCGCGGGCCGTGACAGCCCGGAGGTCAGCGAGGTCCTCGCCCGGTTGCGCGAGTCCGGCGTACGCGTCGCGATCGACGACTTCGGCACCGGTTATTCGGCCTTGTCGCGGCTGGATCGCTTCCCGCTCGACAACGTCAAGATCGACAAGTCGTTCGTCAGCAGGATCGTGAAGTCCGGCGACAACGCGCCGATCGTGGTCGCCACCATCGCGATGGCGCACGGCCTGGGTCTGACGGTGACGGCTGAAGGGGTCGAGACAGTGGCCCAGCTCGATTTCCTGCGAGGGCACGGATGCGACGTCGTACAGGGCTATCTGCTGGGGCGTCCCAAAGGCGGAGACGGCGTACCCCGATCACAGCTCGAGTTGCTCGAAGCGGTTTCCGAGGTGGTTGGAACGCAGCCTTGACCCCCCTGCCTGGCGCCATTGGTGATGGTGCGTGACAATGTCGTCTCGACCTCCAGCGAGCCCGTCGGGGAAGGCGCAGCTCGCCTATCACGGAGGTTCGTGTGCCCAGCTCGACCGGTTGCCTGCTCGTACACGCCTGCCCGGCGTCGCTGCGTGCCGGCGTCGAGAGCGCGCTCGGCGGCGTACTACCCCCGCATCACGGCGCCCCCGCCTGGTCTCCGAGCGACCAGGGCCTGCGCGCCACGCTGGAGTGGAGCGGACCGGCCGGGTCGGCGGCGGCACTCGCCGACGGACTGCGGGCGCTGGCCGCGGTCACGTTCGAGGTCACCGAGGACGCGAGCCCCGGGTATGACGGCGAGCGCTACAGCTTCGTGCCGGGACTCGGCCTGCACCGCTGCGCCACCAACGCGATCGGCGACCTCGTCGTCGACGAGAACCAGCTCGCCGCGGCCGTGCGTGACTCACCGAACGCCGAAGCGCTGCGCGAACGCCTCGCGCATTTGATCGGACGGCCGTGGGACGAGGCGCTCGAACCGCTGCGGATCGGTGCTGTGCCAGTCCCGCGCGCGGCCGTCGCCGGGTAGGGGCAGCACTGACCTTTTCGTCGCACTATGTGGCGGTTACCGTCCCTATGTGACCCAGGGAGCGGTGGACCGACGGCGGGTGCAGGCGCCCGACGGCAGGTTCTGGAGCGTGCGCCAGCAGCCAGGCGTCCGGTCTGCGATGGTCGAGGCATCGACCGAGGCGCTGCCGTGCGAGCTGTTCCGGTGGCGAGTGTCCGGCTACAGCCAGATGCGTGCTGCTGTGGTGCATGTCGCGGAGGCGTTGCACATCGGTGAAGACCCGACACCCGAGGGCGCGACGTTGCTGAGCCACGTGCTGGAGGTTCCCCAGCTGCCCCCGACCGGCAACGTTCACCTGGTCTGAGGCGACCGGCGTACGACGTCGGCGATCTCGCCCGGCAAGGGGAACCACCTCAGGTGCTCGAAGTCGGCGGAGCGAGCTGCGACGTCGTCGCCCTCCGGAAGCAGCGCCGTGTGTGCGGCTTCCATGGCGGCTTGCGCCATCTTGAGGTAGCCGGCGAAGTCGTTCTCGGACGCGGTTGCCCGGGCGACGTCGTAGCTCAGCTGCGCGTCGGCGTACGACAGGTCGTGCAGGCTCAGCGGCGCGGCACCACCACCATCGCGGTGATGCCATTGACCGGTGGCCGCATCGAAGTCGTATTGCGGCAGCAACTTCCAACCGTCGGTGGCCACCATGTCGACCGCGGCCACGATGAAGTCGAAGACCTGCCCGGAGATGAAGTAGTTGAAGTTGACGCGAACCCAGCCCGGCTTGATGCCCTCGCAACCGCGAGCTACTTCGCGCTCCAACTCGTGCGAGCGCTCGGCGTCGATGCCGAGCAGCCGGTGGCCGTAGGGCCCGGCGCAGGCGCAGCCGCCACGCGACTGGACGCCGAACAGGTCGTTGAGTACGGCGACGACGAAGTTGTAGTGCAGGTAGCGCGATTCGTGGCGCACGACGAAGGAGACGATCGAGAGCCGCTCGGCGGAGAGGTTGCCGAGGATCTCGATGTTGGGGTTGGTCCGCCACGCGTCGACGGCCCGCTGGATGAACGACTCCTCGCGGCGTCGGATCTCCTCGATGCCGACCGCCTGCTTGAGTTGGAAGACCAGTCCCGCTCGGATCGAGTCGACGATCGCCGGGGTGCCGCCCTCCTCGCGGTGCTCGACGTCCTCGAGGTAGCTGTGCTCGGTCGAGGTGACGTACATGACCGTACCGCCGCCGGGTACGACCGGAACACGGTTAGTGAACAGCTCACGCCGCGCGATAAGAACGCCAGGCGTACCAGGCCCGCCGATGAACTTGTGCGGCGAGATGAAGACCGCGTCCTTGTAGTCAAGGCCGCCGTACTCCGGTCCGTCTGGCCGCATGTCGATCGCTACGTACGGCGCGGCTGCCGCGAAGTCCCAGAACGCCAGGGCACCGTGCTCGTGCAGGAGCGCGGAAATGCGCGCGGTGTTGCTGACGATCCCGGTGACGTTGGACGCGGCGGAGAAGCTGCCGATCAGAACTGAGCGGTCGGCGTACCGCGTGAGCTCTTCCTTCAGGGCGTCGAGGTCGATGTGGCCGTCGTGGTCCTCAGGTATGACGACGACATCGGCAATGGATTCGCGCCACGGGATCTCGTTGGAGTGGTGCTCGAACGGCCCGATGAACACGACCGGCCGCTCGGTGACGGGTATGTGGTCCGAGAGCTGGTAGCGGTCCTCCAGCGCGCACGGGATGCGCAGGCCGAGAACATGCACGAGCTTGTCGACCGCGGCCGTCGAACCGGAGCCGCAGAACAGCACCACCGTGTCGTCGTCGCCGTGGACGGCGTCGCGGATGATCGCGCGCGCCTCCTCGCGGAAATGGGTCGTCTGCAGGCCGGTGCCCGACGACTCGGTGTGGGTGTTGGCGTAGAGCGGAAGCACCGCCGCGCGGATGTAGTCCTCGATGAACGTCAGGGCGCGCCCGGACGCCGTGTAGTCGGCGTAGGTGATGCGCCGCGGACCATACGGCCCCAGCAGCACCTCGTCGTCACCGATCACAGAGGTGCGGACGTAGTCGATGAGCCGCTCCGACTGCTCCACTCAGGCAAACTAACACCCGGCGGCGGGCAATCGTCAGGGTGGGAGGTCTGTCATCGACGAGCGCGAACTCGATGCGTTGTACCGGCTGACACCTGAAGACTTCGTCACCGCCCGGGACTCGCTGGCCAAGGCGGTCAAGGCCGAAGGCGACGCCCAGACGGCTGCGCAGGTGCGCGAGTTGCGGCGGCCGACGGTCGGCGCGTGGCTGGTCAATCAACTCGTCCGTCAGCGTGCGGCCGAGATCGACGAACTGCTCGAGACGGCGGAGGCGCTCCGCGAGACGCAGGTCGCCGTCCTCGGCGGCAAGGCCGATGGGGCGCAGCTGCAGGAACTGTCCGCCGTACGGCGGTCGCAGATCGACGCGCTGGTGGCCGCGGCTGAGGCGATCGCCGTGGAAGCCGGCCGCCAGAGCGCGCCGCTCGGTGCCGTTGACGCCACGCTGATTGCCGCGACGTCCGACGAGGACGCCGGCGCCGCCGTACGGAGCGGACGGCTGGTCAAAGAGCTGAGCTATTCAGGCTTCGGCCTCGCGGGAGACCTCAGCGAGGCGGTGGCGCCGTCGCTGCACGTCGTACGGGCGCCGGCAAAGAAGAGCGCGGCGGGGAAATCAGGCAAGAAGGAGCAGGCCACGCAGGCCGCGCGCGCTGCGCCCACTAGGTCCAAGAGCACGTCGGCGGAGGCGCGCAGGGAGACCGCGCTGGCCGCCGCCACAGATGCGGTCAAGGCTGCGCAGCGCGCCGTGCAGGACGCGTTGGGCGAGGCGGACGACGCGCAGCGGGCGTTCGAGGCGGCGCAGGTCGAGCTGGAGTCTGCGCAGGAGAACCTCGAGCAGCTCACCGCGGCCCTGTCTCAGGCCAGGTCGGCGCAGGTGGCGGCGCAACGCAAGCACGACAAGGCGCGCGGGGCGGCGAAGATCGCGCACGCCGAAGCCGATCGTCAGCGAGCGTCTCTCGTGAAGGTCGAGTCGGCGCTGTCTCGGCTTGCCGAGGATCAGTAGCGCTCGACGAGATGCGCGCGACCCGCGGGTGGCTCGTAGGGGTCGGGCCAGAAATCGGTGATGTGCGCGATCTGCCCCTTCGTCGTCGAGATCGAAGAACGTGATGCCTGGCTGCGGTTGGCCATCGAGGTAGAACGTGATCCAGCTGGCGCCGTGCAGCCGTGTGACCGGTTCGATCCGCCCTCGTGGAAGAAAGCCTTACGCCGCAGGCTGAAAATGGCTGTCCACAGATTTCGTGGCCGGCCTGTTTTCTGTCACAGCCCGCCGGTAGTATCGAACACATGTTCGACTCACTGGCAGCCGCCGTCAACCCGGAAACCGACGCCGCGACCGCAGCGACGACACCCGCTTCGGGCGGCAGCTCGCTGCGCCTGGTCGGGCCGTCGACCGATCACGACCTGCTCGCCGAGCTGGAAGCCGCGCCGCCGTCAGCAGCGACGCTGGCCGTGTTGGACCGGATCGACCTGGACACGCTGGCCGCGCACGACCGGGTCAGCGCGCTGGTGCTCTGGGACCAGCACCGCAGCTGGATCGACGCGCGGACGCAGCAGGCCCTGGTCGCGGTCGGCGGGCCGCCACCGGCAGATCACCGCGACGACGACTTCGCGCGGGAGCAGATCGCCTGCGCGCTGCGGCTCTCCACCAGCACCGCGGGCAGCCGCCTCGACGTCGCCCGCGAACTGACCGGCCGGCTCGCCGACACCCGCGCCGCCCTCCAGCGCGGGGCCATCACCTACTGGCACGCCCGCGCCCTCGCCGACCAACTCGAAGACCACCCCGACCCGCTCGCCGCCAGCGTGCAGCGGCAGATGCTCACCAAAGGGCACCCGGACGAGACGCTGACCAACTGGCGTAAACGGCTCGAGCGGATACTCATCGCCGCCGACCCGGCCACCGCCGACGAGCGGCACGAACGGGCGGTGGCCACCGCCCAGGTGATCTGCTACCCGGAAGCCGACGGGATGGCCACCGTCGCCGCCACCGTCACCGCCGACGAAGCAATGACCACCATGCGCGCCCTCACCGCCATCGCCCACCGCCGCCGCGCTGACGGCGACACCCGGCCGATCGACCTACTCCGCGCCGACGCCTTCGCCCAGCTGTTCAGTGCGGCCCTGGCCGACCCGTCGCTGCCGGCCGAGCAGCGGGCCCGGCCGGCCGTCGGGATGACCATCGACACCGCCACCCTGCTGAAGTTGGCGGACAACCCGGCCCACCTGGACGGCTACGGACCCATCCCCCCGGCCATGGCCCGCCGGATCGCCGCCGGCGGCGACTGGCACCGCCTGGTCACCGACCCGGTCACCGGCGCG
>JBKJZO010000036.1:0-14875 GCA_046715235.1 Mycobacteriales bacterium | reverse complement strand
CACGCTGCCGCCGTACGCCGACGCATGCGCAGCCTTCGTCCACTTGCCGGTGACGGCCAACTGCGTCTGGTCGAGCGCCACGCTGACTGACGAGGTGCGCCAAGTGGTCACATTGCCGGCCTTGTCGGATGCCCGAACGGCGAGCGTGTACTGGCCGCCAGGGCGCAGCGTCGTCGACCACGACGTCTGCGAACCGCGGTACTCGCGCAACGGTTTGGACACGCCTTGCTGGGTCACCCGAACTTCATAGTCGGCAAGGCCACTGCCGGGAACCGGATCCGTTGCGCCCCAGGAAAACTGAGCCTGCGTGCTGGCGGCCGACGTCAACCACACGGCTGCGGTGACAGTTGGTGCGGTGACGTCGAAACGTGTGGACGCGATACCTGGGTGCGGGCCGGTTGCGTCGTACCCGACGACCACGATGCGTGCCAACCGGGAGGGCCCCGCGCCGAGTCTGACCTGGTACGCGCGGGCTGCCGGGTTTCCCGAGATGTCGGGGGTGTTGCACGCGAGCGCCTCGTTGTTCTCGCAGACGCGGAAGTGGGTGTAGGAGACGCCCGACGGCGGCGTGATGGTCACGGGAACCGACCGCGTCCTCGTCGTCGCCGGTGCGGTCACGACCGGCCCGTTGACGACGATCGGCAGCAGCGTGGACCACTTCGGCGAGCCGAGGCCGGTGACGAGGTCGTAGCCGGCCTTCGCGGCGTAGCCGAAGTTGCCGCCCTCGACGATGTCGCGGAATGCCGCCGGGTTGGAGTAGAGCAACGGATGCAACGGCTGGCCGAGGCCGCTGGTACGACCGCCGGTGCCGAGCGCAGCGGCAAAGTGGCCTGCGGCAACGGGAGCGGCGAGACTCGTGCCGCCCGCGACGACCCACCCTCCGTGGGTGCTCGCGTAGACCCCGAAACCTGACCTCGGATCGGCGACAGCCGCGATGTCCGGGACCATGCGCCGCTTGGTGCCCGCCGGGTCGTCCGGCGTGCTGGCCGGCTGCCACGTCGGCCGGTCGAACACGGTCGAGAATCCGCCGCCACCGGCGACAGCTCCGTCGACGCCGGCGGTGCCGTTGCTCCAGGCAATCTCGGACGTCGTGCCGTCTGTGTCGAGCAGCCGCGTGCCGCCGACTGCGACGACGTACGGCGAGGACGCGGGGAAATCGACGGCGAACTGTGACTCGTGCGCCGTGCTCGAGCAGTCGAAGACGCCGGCGTCGCCGGACGCGGCGAACACTGTCTTACCGGCCGCCACGACCCGGGCCAGCGAATCGTTGATGGCGATCATCGCGGCAACCGGCATGTCGAGCTCGCACTGACCCCACGAGATGCTCAGGACGTCGAACTCGTCCTTCTCAGCGGCAGTCGCGACCGAGTCGTACATCTGGACCGCACCGGCCTCGCTGTTGACACCGAAGAAGATCTGCTGCGTCGCGCCGGGCGCCGTCGCGAGCAGCGCCTCGTGGTCCAGTGCGGCCTCGAGCTCGCCGCCGTTCCCGTCGAGGACTGAGGCGCTCGCCGCACCGGTCGGGCGCTCGACGACCGAGGGCCGCGGCAGTCCCGCCGCGTCGGCATACGTGTCCAGGTCGCTACGGACCCAGCCGGAGAACTGGACCGACGCGACCGTCATCCCTGCGCCCGTCCCGATCGGTGCGGCGACGTCGTACGCCGTCTTCAGGCTTTCGGCGGTGAGCCCCTGCGGCACCTCGCGGGTCCGCCACCGCGGCCGCGTGTCGAGGCCGGTAATGGCGCTGACGCTGCCGCGCAGGGCCGCGGGAACGGCGATGGGAGCTGTAGGTCGGATGTGGGTCTTGTCGCGAACCAGCTGTGCGCCGAACGCGGCCCGCGCGGCCTTCGCCGTGCCGGTTGCAGACACCAGCCAGCGCGACTGCTGGGTAACCGTGAATCCGCGGGCGGAAAGGAAGCGAGAGGCGTTGTCGCCCGCGGTCGTGGTCGGGGCGGCGGCGCGCAGGGCGCGCACCTGATCGAACGGCGTCGAACGTCGCGAGGCAGCGGTAGCGAGCGCTCCGCGGTTGCCCGGGGTCAGCGAGAGCACGACCGAGACCGCGCTGCTGTCGGCGACGCCGCCGGCCGGGCGCGCGGCAGCGATTGCCGGGGTCGAACCTAGTAGGACGGGTGCGGCGGCGAGCACCAGAACCCAGGCAGAGAAGCGCATGCGTTGGACATCGACGCCGGGCGCTCGCCATTCACCACCCGAGAGAGTGGTTCGCGTCAGCCGCGGCCGAAGAGCCCCTTGCGCTTCTTGCCCTTGTCAGAGGCCGGCGCGGAGCCTCGGGCGGAGGCGCCGACCGGAGTGCTCGGGCGGGTGGGTGCAGGCGTCGACGGTTCGTCGTCGAAGCCGAGAGACGAGAGTTCGCGCATCAGTGATGCCGTATCGGTCATCGCCTGCGCGGGGGCATGCTCCGGAGCCTGTATAGGCGGTGGCGGCGGTGGTGGAACGTTCTGCTCCATCTCCTCGAGTAGGGCAGCCGCCGCGGCTTCCTCGGCGGCACGGCGAGCCGCTTCTTGTTCGGCGGCGACCCGAGCGGCTTCCTCTTCGGCGGCGATCCGGGCCGCCTCGGCCTCGGCCTCGGTGGCGATCCGGGCTGCTTCTTCCTCAGCGGCGGCGCGAGCGGCTTCCTCTTCAGCGGCGACGCGAGCGGCGCCCTCTTCTTCTTCAGCAGCGACGCGGGCAGCTTCTTCTTCAGCAGCGATATGCGCAGCTTCGGCTTCGGCGGCGACGCGCGCAGCTTCCTGCTCCGCCACGATCCGCGCAGCTTCTTCTTCGGCGGCGACGCGCGCAGCTTCCTGCTCCGCCACGATCCGCGCAGCTTCGGCTTCGGCTTCTCGCTGCGCCTGCTCAGCCTCCGCCCGCGCCTGCTCCTCGGCCTTGCGACGGGCCTCGTCGAATCGCCGGCGCTGCTCTTCCATCTCGGCGTGCGCGGCGGCGAGTTCGGCCGCGGCTGCCGCGCGTATGCGAAGGGCGCGCTCGTCCTCCTCGTCGTCCACCGAGAGATCTACCAAGTGCTGTGTGTACTGCTCCTCGGCGGGCTCCTCGCCCTGCGCACCGAGTAGCGCGCTCAGTGCCTCAGACACGCGCGAGAGCGATTCGTCGAATGAGTCACGGCGCTCGAAGCCAAGGGAGTACCTGGGGAGCAACGCTTCAGGGTCGGCGTACTCGGGTTCGTCGAACACCACGCCGGCAGTGACTGCAGGAGGGCTGTACGCCGTGTACCCACCGGCGTCCGCCGACAGCAGCCGGGAAATCTCGCTGTCGACGCCACTGGGATCGTCGTCCCAGCTCTGTTCGCTACCGACGAGCGGCATCACGAGCGAGCTGGAGTACGCCGGTACCTGCTCGGCGGGCTCGGCCCCCAAGTCCTCCTCGGTGACCTGCTCGGCGGCAAAGAAGCCTGCGTCCTCGATCTGCGGCTGCTCGAGGTCGGCGCCGGAGATATCGGTCTCGGTCATGTCCTGCTCGCCGCCGAAGGCCTGCATCAGGCGTGAGGCGGCGCTCCTGGTGTCGATCGGCACGACGTCCGCGACGTCGTCCTCGGCGTCCTCTTCGTCCTCTTCGTCCTCGACGCCGTCGATCTCGAGCAGCCCGCTGGCAACAAGAGACGAGACGATCTGGCCGGCTTCGAAGTCGGTGAATCCGCAGTCGCGCGCCAGCTGGTGAACGTTGCGTTCGCCGTCCACCTTGCAGAGCAGCGCCCATTCCTCCTGGTTGAGCGCCATCTCGGCGCTCGCCAGTCCGCCCGCGCCGAGCACGGGGATCGAGTCGATGCGGCCGATCACATCGGCGAGGGCCGTCCATTCCTGCTCGCGGCGCGCGGTTTCCTCGAGCAGCCCTGGTACGTCGGAGACGCCGGCGACGTCCTCACGGGTCTTCTCGTTCTTGCGGAACTTCCACTTGCCGGCAGGCCAGCGCGAGATCTCGAAGCAGGCATCACGCACCTGCTCGATCCCGAAGGCTTCAACGACCTCGTGCTCGACGAAGCCGAGGTGAACGAGCAGCTCCCCCAGCCGCCAGCCCTGCAGTTCGGTTGCTTGCGCTTCGAGGGCTTCTTCGAGTGCCTCGGGAGCCAGTGCTCCGGAGGAGATGAGCCGGGCGCCCAGCTGGGGGCGCCGACCAGGCAGATGTGTGGAGTAGATGGCCCCGCTTTTGAAGTAGACGAGGGCCTCGTCGCCGTCCGGGCTTTCGATGTGCAGGCAGCCGCCGGCGTCGCTCGCGGCGAGGTCGGTGATGACGGCGGAGAAAGGCGTCGAGGCCAGGTCGCCCTTGAGCACGACCACCTCCGATAAGACACGCCGCCGCTACGGAACCCCTGCCTACTCGCTCCGTGTTAGCTCTTCGGCAGGATCAGCCGATGTGTTGAGCCGGATGGCGCAACGATTCCGTGCTGGAAACCGCGTGGATCACCAAACTGGCCGCTGCGGTCGATACGCTGCCGAAAGCGGCCCCCGGAACATGAAAGAGGAGCTGACATCGTGGCCACGACGCCCTTCGGAAATCGGCGCATCGACCGCGTCCTCGCAGACGACTACCTGGAGCGTGTCAGGAGCGCGTCGATGCCTGAGTTGCGCACGTACCGCGACGAGGCGATTCAAGAAGAGACCGACCTGTCCTACATCCGCCGGCTTGTTCAAGGCCGGATGGACATCCTGCAGGCCGAACTCGACCGGCGCGAAGGCGGGGGCACTGGCTCGCTGATCGACGCTCTTCCGGGCATCCTGGCCGAGGCCCCGCGCGGGCCCGCGCACGGCCTGGGCCGGCATTCGACGGTCGAGCCTAGCCGCGCGGCTGAGCATCGCCGCTACGTCGAGCAGCTCGTCGCCGACGTCGACCTCAGTGATGTCTTCGCGCGCGAACCCGCGGAGCTCATTACCGTGCTCGAGGCCCTGCGCGACGAGGAAGAGGACATTTCGGCGAAGCGCCGTCGCGTGCAGCAGGTCGTCGACGCGTGCAGTGCCGAGCTGACGCGGCGCTACCGAGATGGCGAGGCAGACGCGTCGGACCTGCTCGAAACGGGCGACCGACCCACCCGGTGACCGTTCTCGCGGAGGTAGTTCGCTCCGGCTTCGTCGAGAGCCGCCACCACGGGTCTGTTGTCGCCGTCGACTCCGAAGGACGTGTCCTGTTGTCCGGCGGTACGCCGGAGGCTCCCGTTTTCCCCCGCTCCTCGAGCAAGCCCATGCAGGCCATCTGCGGGCTGCGCCTCGGCATGGGCGATCGTTTCTCGTTCCGCGAGGGCCACGTGGCGATCGTCGCCGCGAGCCATTCCGGCGAGCAGATACACACCGACATGGTTCGTGACGTGCTGGCGCGCGCCGGCGTGGCCGAGAGTGACCTCGCCTGCCCGCGCAGCTGGCCGCAGGACAAGGCGATGCGGAGCGCTCTCGCCGCGCGCGGCGTACAGCCCTCGCGCATCTTCCACAACTGCTCCGGCAAGCACGCTGGCATGTTGGCCGCGTGTGTCGCGTCGGGCTGGCCGGTGCACGGTTACTGCTCGCCCGACCACCCGTTGCAGCAGCAGATGCGCGCCACGGTCGAGGAGTTCGCGCGCGAGAAGGCGGTCGCGGTCGGCGTAGACGGATGCGGCGCTCCGGTCTTCGCCACCTCCCTTGTCGGTGTGGCCCGCTCGTTCGCCCTCCTCACGACCGCCGCCGAGGGCACCCCCGAGTACGCCGTCGCCGCTGCGATGCGCGCACGACCCGAACTCGTCGGCGGCACCGGCCGGGACGTCACCGACCTCATGCGTGCACTGCCGGGCTTGGTGGCGAAAGACGGCGCGGAGGGGGTCTACGCGGCAGCGACGGCCGAAGGCGTCGGCATCGCGCTCAAGATCGACGACGGAGCCGCGCGGCCCCGGGTGCCCGTCCTTGTTGCGGCGCTGCGCAAGCTGGGCGTCCCGACCGACTCCCCTGAACTGCAGGCGCTCGCAGTGCTTCCAGTGACCGGCGGAGGCGAGCGCGTCGGCGAGGTCAGGGCCGTCGAGTTGCCGGTCTCCTAGACATGTTCGACGCGCCATGCAGGTCATGTTTGCCCGGAAACGGATGCACCCCTAGTGTCGATATGTGTACGAATTGGGACAGTATCTGCGCGAACAGCGCCGCGCCGCCGGCCTCTCGTTGCGTGCGCTCGGCCGGCTCGCGGGGGTGTCCAATCCCTATCTGAGTCAGATCGAGCGCGGGATCCGGCGGCCGAGCGCGGAGATCCTGCACCAGCTTGCCAAGGCCCTGAGTCTGTCCGCCGAGGCGCTGTACGTGCGCGCCGGCATCCTCGAGGAACGCACGATCGATCTCGACGTCGCGGACGCCGTACGTCACGACAGCAGCATCGACGACTCGCAGAAACAGACCCTGATCGACCTCTACACGTCGATGCGAACCGCGAAGATAAGCACCGACAACGACGCGCCCGCCAACCAGTAGACCGTGATCACTAGTCGCCCGAAACCACCAGGTGCTAGTCAGCAACAAGTCCGCGAATTGTCAGGACGGCGGTGGGTCGGGGTCGGCGTGTTGGGCGTGTTGGGCGTGTTGGGCGAGGTGCGCGACGTGTTCGGGGGCGTGGTTGATGGCGGGTCGTTCGATGGTTTGCCGGGTGCGGTTGTTGGTCCAGGTGGCGCTGCCGTCGGGGTGGGAGTGCAGCTGCCAGTCGGCGTGGGTTTTGGCGCGGTGGTGGCGGCGGCAGAGGGCGCCCATGTTGGCGCTGCAGGTGTTGCCTACTGGTAACAGGAACGTATTCCAGGTGCGCGAATGCCCTGCAATCAGTTCCGACATGACGCTCGACGCCTCGTGCCAGGCTTGGTGGACCGGCCGCGCGACCCTGACTGTTCCCGTTCAACCATCACTCCAGCACTTGTTCTGAGCGGCTGCGGTGGCGGGCGACGACGACACCCCAGCCGCCCCCGCGACGTCCACGCCAGTGACGTCGGCACCGGCGGCGACTACGTCGAGCAGCGCCGCGACGGAGCCCAGCTCACCTGCCGGAGCAGCGGGTGCCGCGAAGCTCGCCGTCACCAAGAGCGCGACCCACGGCGACATCGTCGTCGACGCCCCGGGCTTCACGCTCTACCACTTCGACAAGGACACCAACGACCCGCCGAAGACGAACTGCACGGGCGGCTGCCGGGCCAGGTGGCCGCCGTCGCTCACAACGCCGGAAGCGTCGGGCGGCGATGCGTCGCTGGTCGGTACGTTCTGGTCAGGGCGTCGTGGATCTGGTGGGCCGTCCCGCCGAAGGGCGACAAGGGCAGCCGCTTTGTAGCGGTCGTGAACGGCTGCGTTCCTGCCGGCTGTCCCTCGGCGGGGTGCAGCGCATGTGTCGGCGAGCCGGCCGCCCACCCCACCGCCCGGCTCGCCGGCTCTGCCGGTCCACGCGCACGTTGCGGAGAATGCGAAGTCAGCGGGAGGCTCGCATTCTCCCGCCTAGCCGGTGCGAACGGCCGCCAATGGGCCTTCGCCCCCTGGAATCAGCTCCCTGGAAACCTGCGATCCGTCGCGGGCAACCCTGCCTATCTGCCATGGACTTTCGCGTATGCCGCCCGAGGTCCAGTAAACGAATCCGCCAACCACAGCGAGGGCCTCCGGGCCCTGGCGTGCGCCAACGGTGAACCAGACGCTCTCAGGCGATTCTCCGTTCACGCCGACTCGACCGATGGTCCCCCCCTGGGTTGTCTCTGCGTCAGTACTCGACCCGGTCGTGTCTCCCCAATAGACGTACCTGTCGTCGACTGCTATCACCCCCGGACACGATGTGTCCTCGACGATCCACGTGATCGGCGGGTTTGGGTTCGCGCCCAGCTCGATCTTCCCGATGCGGCGAAGATCGCATTGGGTGAAATATAAGTACTCGCCGTCCGTGGCAAGGCCGCTTGCCGACCGCAGGTCGTCCGCCTCCGTGGGCAACGCGAGAAAACTTGGATTCGCGTTTGAGCCGTCGGTACGCACTCGGCCGACGTGGGTCTTCCCCACCCAATAGATGTAGTCACCCGCTGCCGCCAGGTCCGTGACGGAGTAGTCATCGAACCGAAGAAGCGTTTCTGCCTTGGCGCCGTCCCCCATGCGCGACGAACGCAGCACCGTGTCGGGGTTGACGTCAGCTGACCCATCTTCCACCCAAAAGACACGTGTGCCCGCCGTGACAACTGCCCACACGAAGCCGACGCCAGGTACGGCAACCACTGCATCATCGCCTGGCGACGTACCGTTCCAGCGATGAAACGCGCCGTCCCGCCGGTAGATCAACGAGTCGGCGCCTGCCGCGTCGTCGGGGCTCGCGCTACTTGGCTTGGGTGACATTCCACCGGTCGCAGTCGCGGTTCTCGCGTCAGGTGTTGCCCTCGACGGCGAACCAGTCGCATCGACGCTGGGAAAGGGCGCCAACGGGCCGACGCCCCCTGAAATCAGCTCCTTGGAAACCTGCGATCCGTCGCGGGCGACCCTGCCTATCTGGGTTGGACTTCCGTCGATACCCCCCCAAGACCAGTAGACGAATCCCCCCACCGCAGCCATGGAGAACGGACCCGAGCCTGTGCCAATGTTGAACCAGGCCCTCTGCGGCGATTCTCCGTTAACACTGACTCGACCGATGGCCCCGACATTCTCGCCCCTGGTGCGGGATGTCCAGTACACGTACCCGTCGTCGACTGCGATATCAACGGGACACGATCTGTGCGCGAAGAGCCACGTGATCTGCGGGTTTTCGGCCGCGACCAGTTCGACCTTCCCAATGCGGTCCCAGCCGCATTGGGTGAAGTACAAATGCTCGCCATCGGCGGCAAGGCCATCGGCCGCCGGCAGGCCGTCCCCCTCCGTTCTCAAGGCGAGAAAAGTGCGATTGACGTTCGAACCGTCGGTACGCACTCGTCCTACGTGTGTCGGCCCCACCCAATAAATGTAGTCACCTGCTGCCGCGAGGCCCTGCACTGAGTCCTCGAACCGAAGAAGCGTTTCTGCCGGGGCACCTTCCTGCATCTGCGACGAACGCAGCAGCGCGGATGAGGCAGGGTCGGCTGTTTCGGACTCCAACCAAAAGGCACGTGTGCCCGCGACGACAACTGACCACACTTCCCCGATGCCGGGTGTCGCAACCACTGCATCATCCGTGCCTGCGGACGTGCCGTTCCAGCGATGGAACGCGCCGTCCCGCCGGTAGATCAACGCGTCGGCGCCTGCCGCGTCGTCGGGGCTCGCGCTACTTGGCGTTGGTGACATTCCGCCGGTCGCGGTCCTCGCGCCAGGTGTCGCCCTCGACGGCGAACCAGTCGCATCGACGCCGCACGCAGACACGGCCGTCACGCAGGCGACCGCGCAGGCGACGCGGTGCCATCTCTTGATCACGTGTAATACTCCCAAATTTTCCTGGCATTCAAAAGACGCATCGTGTTGTTGCAGGTGCTTCCGCAGCCCTCGTAGTACTTGGAGAACGACTGCGTCGCCGCGCGGTAGGTGCGGGCCATCTTCAGCAGCTGCGATTGTTGACTTGCTGAACCCGGCCAATCCTTTATCTGATGACACTATTCTGCCTTTACTCGGTAACAGGGGCGTATTCCAGATCCGTGAATGCGTCAGTGTGAGCCAGCCCGTCGAGTGCCAGCGAATAGCCAACGCTGGGTACGCACTCGAAACTGAGAGAACTCGCTAGAGAGCTCAGTCAAGATCAGGCCGCACCGATGAGAACGGCCTCACGTACTACGGGCCGGTTCGGGCATGGCGACAGGGGCCGCCGCGGACCGCGCTCGGCTCCTCAGACGTCGCGCAGGAGAACGCACGAACTCCACGGGCCGGTGCGCGAACAGCGGACTGGAGGGGTGGGCGACGCGGCGTGTGGTCGCGTATCGGTCCGCCGAGTGTCTACCGCTTGCAGTCCTTCGCATTCTGCTTATGAAACTTCGCGATGGAGATCGGCTCTTCCTGCTGCTTCCACGGACGGGTGAGTACGGTGTCCGGCGTGAGCTTCTCGACACGCAACTCTGCTGCGTCACCACGCTTACTTGTGTCCACGGCGAGCACAGTCCGCGCTTCCGGGAGTGGGCCGGTCAATGGCACAAGTACGTTGCCGCCTTGCGCATCGGATGCGGATAGGCGGATTTTGCCCTCCTTTTCTAGCGAAGTCACCGACCAGATCGTCGTGAAAGAGTCGTCGGTTCCCGGATAGTGGACTACTCTCACGCTCTTGACCCGCTCCCCTGGGCAGGTGTCGATGAGGACGATCGGGTTCTCGCGCGTGCCTGTCATTCCGAAGAAAGTACGCTCCGGCTGGGGATCGCACGAGGACAGCAGCGGAACTGCCGCCACGAGAACCAAGAGTCGCGGCCAGCTGAGTTTTGCCGCGTCGCGTCTCATGCCATCGATCCTGAGTCAGGCGTACTAGGGCCAGGGCCAGGGGCGAGGATTTGCCCCCTGTATAAGTATCTGTTCGGATCGTCGTACCACGGTAGGCGTTTGCAGCCGTCGTACCCGCCGTCCGCCAGGTTCGCTTCGACCTCGAATGCGTTGTAGCACGCCGGCGCACTGTCCCCGGCCCAGATCCATGCCCTTTTCCAGGAGTCCTTACTTTGGACAGCATACGCAGCCAGGAACAACTTGTACCCGCCATATCTCGACCACTGCGTCACGTGGACATCCTCGTGCAGCAGCAACCTTCCCCCGCGCTCCCGGCGGAATTCGGCGTCCGTCCAGGGGGTCAGCATCACGTTGCCGACGGTGTGGGCGTTACCGGTCAGGCCGGGTACAGAGCTCTTCTGCGCCTCGGAACAGATCCATACAAGAATCTCGACCTTCAACTTGCACTTTGCTTTCTCGTCGTCGGCGGCTCTGTCGCACAATGACGTCGCGCCGGTCTCCTGGTTCCTTCTCCAGCGGTAACGGTGGAAGGTTGATGGAGATGCAGGCTTCGGGACAGACGGGTTGAAGTACTTCGCCGCCACGGTCGACATCTTCCCGGATGGGTAGACCGGGATGCTGCTGAGATCCGCGCCACCGCCGAACGCGTCGTCGTCAACGGCGCGCAAGCCGAGCGGGTCTATGGTTGAGCGGGTCGTTGTTCGCGTAGGCGTACGGGTTGCTGACAGTCGTTTCGCCCGCGACGCCGTCCAAGGGATCAGTCGACGTAAAGGCCCCGACCGCGGGGTCGTAAGATCGCGCCCGCAGATGGACGAGCCCTGACACGGTCAGCTCGCCTCGATATCCAAAGTTGACCAGGTCTTCGGAGCTGCCTTGGGCGACACCGAAGGCGTCGTACTTCTGAGCGAGTCCATACCCGAAGCATCACCCGACTGCTGCGCGGAGCCGTTGCTGTCGTAGTTGAAGGAAATGCTCCTACCATCCCGGACGGGTGAGTCCCCTGGGGACTCACCCGGCCGCGCTGACCGCGGTGCGAATTGAACGGCGATAGCGGGCACTGCGAAGCATGAAGGGTCCCCCCCCGTAAAGGCCGCGTCCCCAGCGGCATGTAGTTCTCTCGGCCCGCCTCGCTGCCCGCCCGACGGCCGGACGGCTCAACCGCATCGCACCCGAACGGCAGAACACACGCCGCGGGCACGTCTGCGCCCTGACCAAAATGAGGTCATCTCGTCGGGACACAGTTTCTGGCTGCCGCGCGGTTGACCCAATGGCCGCCCGACGTCTCGGAGTAGCGGACCGCGGTGGTGGGGTGCACCGAGTAGCGCCGCTGTGCGAATTGCTCACCCCTGAACAAGTGCGCAGTTGACGCGGCCGTGGCAACGGGCCTCAGGAGGTGCGAGTGATCTGCGTCGGCACTCGCTGCCCCCGTCCTAGCCCGCAGCTGTTCGTTTCGGCGCAGTGCGCGTGATGAATGGCTGGAACGTGCCGCCCACAGAGGCACGTTCCAGCCGCCGCCGTCATGAATCCCGGCAAGGTCACCGCTTTCGATTGCGCGTCCGACGGTTGCCGTGCTCACTCCTGCCGCCGATAGCGGGCCGGCCGGGATCGGTGAACCGCGTGGGGGGCCGGGACAGCCTTCGGGTTAGCCTGGGCCATGACCGAAATGCGCTTCCGCAACCTGGGCCGTTCGGGCCTTCGGGTCTCCGTGGTCGGCGTCGGCTGCAACAACTTCGGTGGCCGGGCGAGCAAGCAAGCATCGCTTCAAGTCGTCGACGCGGCGTACAACGAAGGCATCAACCTCTTCGACACTGCCGATGTGTACGGCGGCAGCGGCGGCCCGGGTGCCAGCGAGACCATCCTCGGCGAGGCGCTTCTCGGCCGGCGCGACCAAGCCGTCGTCGCGACGAAGTTCGGCATGCAGTTCGGCGAGCGCGAACTCGACAGCGGCGGATCACGACGCTGGGTCACTAAGGCGGTCGAGGCATCTTTGCGGCGGCTGCAGACCGACTACATCGATCTGTATCAACTGCACTGGCCCGACCCGCACACACCGATCGAGGAGACGCTCGGCGTACTCGACGACCTCGTGAGATCGGGCAAGGTGCGGTACATCGGATCCTCCAACCTCGCCGGCTGGCAGGTCGCCGACGCCGACTGGATCGCCCGAGACCGAGTCTGGGAGCGCTTCGTGTCGGCGCAGAACAACTACAACCTGCTCGAGCGCGAGGTCGAGGCGGAGGTCGTGCCCGCGGCCGAGCGGTTCGGCCTCGGGATCTTGCCGTACTTCCCGCTCGCCCAGGGCCTGCTGACCGGCAAGTACCGCGCCGGCCAGCCGGCTCCCCCGGGCACACGCATGGGCAACGATCCGGATCGCGCCCAGGCCGTGATCACCCAGGACCGGCTCGATCGGGTAGCCAAGCTCGAGGCGTACGCCGACGAGCGCGGTATCTCGCTGCTGCACGTCGCGCTCGGCGGGCTCGGGGCGCAGCCCATGGTCGCGTCCGTCATCGCCGGAGCGACCAAGCCCGAGCAAGTTCGCACCAACGCCGCGGCCGGCCTCTGGCAGCCGACCCCGGAAGACCTGGCCGCACTCGACGAGATCGTCCCCTCGTCGCGCCCGACCCCGCCCAACTGACACCAAGGCATGCCGTACGCCGACGCTCAGGATGCACGTATCCACTACGTGGTCTTCGGGTCCGGTACGCCGACGACTCTGTTCGCGCACGGGCTCGGTTCGATGGGTGAGGACACGCGGCCGCTGGGCAGCGGAGTCGAGGGCCGGCGCGTGTTCCTCGATTTCCGTGGCCACGGACTCACCCGGCTGACCGGCGAAGCGCGATGGGACTATCAGGCGCTTGCGGGTGATCTCGCCGCGGTGGCTGACGCGACCGGCGCCTCCCGATGTGCGGGCGTTTCGATGGGCGCCGGCGCCATGATGCGGCTGCTCGCCGACCGGCCCGACCGCTTCGAGCGCTGTGTGTTCTTCACGCCCGCCGCTGTCGATGGGCGCCACGACCAAGCCGCGATACGCCGGTGGGACCGGCTGGCCGACCTCGTCGTGACCGGAGACGTCGAGGTGATCGCGACTGATCTCGCGGCCGACCTGCCCGGCGACCTCCGGCGTACCAACGCGGTTCTCGATCAACTGCGCCGCCGCGCCGCCGCCCTGGTCGCCGCCGGGAGCGCGGTCGCGCTGCGCGGCGTACCGACGCAGGCGCCGGTCGATGATGTACAGGCGCTGGCGCGGGTTTCCGCGCCGGGTCTGGTCGTCGCCGAGGAGGGCGACCCGATGCATCCCGTCAGCGCGGCGCGAACCCTCGCAAACGCGCTCCCCGATGCACACCTGCACGTGCTCGACCCCGGCGCGTTGTGGAACGACCGCGCGACGGTACGACGGCTGGTCGCGGGCTTCCTCAACGCGCGAGGCCCTACTGTGTCGCCGTGACGTCGGGGGTGCTCCGGGTGGTCCTCGCCGAGGACGATGCGCTGGTGCGCCAGGGCCTCGTGTCGGATTCACCGCCTAGTCGCGACGTAGGCTCGCGAACATGCCCGCTGACATGCACGGCCGCACCGAACGCCTCGAACTCGCCGACGCAACCCTGCGCGAATGGGAGGCGACGGTCGTCGGCGTCACTGATGAGGGCGTCGTCCTCGACCGATCCGCGTTCTATCCCGGCGGTGGTGGCCAGCCGCCCGACCATGGCGTGCTGTTGTGGGGAGGCGCGCAGTCACGGATCGTCGGCGTACGCAAGTCTGACGACCTGGTGCTGCTGCTCGGCGACGGCGAACCGGTGCCTGCTGTTGGTACGTCGGTGCGCGGCGCGATCGAGGACGAGCGGCGTACCGCGTTGATGCGCACGCACTCGGCCCTGCACCTGCTCGGTGGGGTGATCTGGCGCGAGTTCGGCGCGCATGTGACGGGCGGGAACATGGAGCCGCTGTCCGGCCGGCTCGACTTCAACCTCCCTGAGATCCCTGAGGGCTTCAAGGACTGGGTCGCGCAGCAGTGCGCGCACGAGGTAACCGCCGACCGCCGCGTCGAGGTGAAGGTGCTGCCGCGCGATCGGGCGTTCGAGATCCCCGACATCATCCGTACGGCGACCAACCTGTTGCCGCCCGACCTCGTCGACGTGCGCATCGTCGACATCGTCGGTCTCGACGCGCAGGCCGACGGCGGCACGCACGTCGCCTCCACCAAAGCGATCGGCGAGATCGAAGTCGTCAAGGTCGAGAGCAAAGGCAAGGCCAACCGCCGCCTCCGCATCGCTCTCCACTGAGGACCGGCATGCGCATCGTCGTCGTGCAGGGCGACATCACTGAGCAGGACGTCGACGCGATCGTCAACGCAGCCAACTCGACACTGCTTGGCGGCGGTGGTGTCGACGGCGCCATTCACCGGGGTGGTGGCCCGGCGATCTTGACCGCGTGCCGCGAGATCCGCCGGACAACCCATCAGGCCGGTCTCCCGACCGGTCAGGCAGTCGCCACGATCGCCGGTCGGCTCGCGGCCCGTTGGGTGATCCACACCG
>JBKJZO010000035.1:0-7606 GCA_046715235.1 Mycobacteriales bacterium | reverse complement strand
TAGCCCGTTTCCCGCCGGCGATCCGGTCGCAGCGGGGGCGGCGCCCTGTGCTGCCCCGCATGCGCGAACAGATCGGGCGGCGCGCCGACCGTGACCCCGAGCGCGAGGTCTGCCCGCGTGGTCCACGCGTCCGCGCCGCCGGGATCCACGCCGATCGCGAGGTCGTGGATGATGCCGATCGGCATACCGGCGTCGGTCGCCGCGCGCTGTGCCGCTGCCAACTGCTGGTCACACCAAAACTGCAGCCACCGGTAGAGGTCGATGCGATCAGCGAGCTCGTCGCGTTCGTGCGCCACGGCGGCCGAGTGCGGGTCGTGCAGCTCCTCCGGCCATGACGGCCACGCGCCGCCGTACCGCTCGGCGAGCGCGCAGAACGTCGCGAAGTCGTCGAGCGCAGCACCCTCGCGGGCGCGGTAGGCGGCGTACTCGCTTTCACGATCCGGCGAGCGCGCCGCTGCGTGCAGCAACTCGAACGCCGCGAGCTTCTCGACCCAGACCGTGTCGCGATCGATGATCTCCGGTCCGGCCGCGCGGGCAGCCGCCGCGTGCCGCTCGAAATCGGCACGTGGCTGCGCCGTCAACGACTGCACTTCCGGGACCGCGTCGGGGTCGACGTAGATCGGATTTGTGAACAGCTTGCTGGATGGGAAGTAGGGCGAGCGCTGCAACGGCAGCAGCGGCGTGACCGCGTGCAACGGATTGATGAGAAGCGCACCAAATCCGAGTTCGCGGCCACTCCAGGACGCGATGCTCGACAGGTCGGATACATCGCCGATGCCCCAGCTGCGCTGCGAGCGCACGGCGTACAGCTGCAGCATCCAGCCCTCGACTCGAGCTGCGTCGTCCGGCCATGCGATCGCCGACGGGGCGACGATGAGCTGGCACGTGTCGTGCCGTCGTTCGGCTGTTACCGAGACCAGGTGATAGCCGAGAGGCAGTTCGCCGAGGAGCACGCCGATGTCGACGATGTCGACGCCATCGACGTGGACCGCATCCGCCGGCATGTCGGCGGTGACCTGGAGCTCGTGTACGCCGCCACTCTCGAACGTGACGGAGATGTGCGCAACGCTCCCCCGCGGCACCCTGATCCGCACGATGTGCGGCCCACCCGCGCGTACGACCATCGAAGGCGGGATCAGCCGTCGCCACTTCGCGAGCTCGTGATCGGTCAGCGCCTGCATGAGGTCGTCGTCCGGACCGGCCGCGACGCCCATGGCGATAAGGACGGCGCGCAGAGTGTGCTCCGACACCGCATGCCATTCGCCGCGGACGTCGTGGTAGCCGAGCGCGACCCCGTTGAACTCCGCGAGGTACCCCAGAGCCTCATCTACCAACTCGCTGCTCCGCCGTGTCGGTTCATAGTCGGGACGGTACCGAGCACAGCCAGGAATACCTCAACAGCCGCGCCGTGGTGAAGGATGCGTCGCATGGAAGACGCTGAGCGCCGCTACCTCGACGCGATCGCGCAGGGCGACAGGTCGGCGTACGTCGATCTCGCCGATCTGTGCGAAGACCTCGGCCGCCTGGGCGAGGCCGAGCAGTACTACCTCGCCGCCATCGACGCCGGTGTCGCCCGCGCGCACAACAACTACGGATACCTGCTCGCCGAACGCCTTGGCCGGCCGGCCGACGCGGAGCGCGAGTTCCGCGCGGCGCTCGCGGAGGGCGACACGGACAACGCGCGCACCAACCTGGCCGACCTGTTGCGGGAGCAGGGCCGCCTCCCCGAAGCCGAGGTGCAGCTACGCGCCGCCGTCGACGCGGGACAGGCCGACGCGCACCTGCCGCTCGCCGATCTCTACGAGGAGATGGGCCGGTACGCCGACGCCGAGCGGCACTACCGGACGGCGGCCGAGGCAGGGGTCAGCGGGGCGCACAACAACTACGGATTCCTGCTTGGCGAGCGCCTCGACCGGCTCGACGAGGCCGAGGCGCAGTACCGGCTCGCTATCGCAGCGGGTGACACCGAGGAGGCGCTGGGCAATCTGGCGCAGCTGCTCGAGGAGACCGGGCGCGTCGAGGAGGCCGAAGAGCAGTACCGGCTCGCGGTTGCAGTGGGCGACGACGACGCCCGCGAGTACCTGATCGAACTGCTCGAGGACCAGGGTCGCGACGAGGACGCCGCCCGGCTGCGAAGCTGAGCCCGACCGCGGGCTGGGCGCTAGGCCAGAGCCGCGTCGACCGTGATCTCGACGTTGCCCTTGAGCGCCTCGAAACCGGGCAGCCGTCCCTGGCCTGGTCGGCGATCGAGGCGAACGTTTCGGCGTCGATGCCGGGCACGCTGGCCCGCACGGTGAGGGCCGAGCGGGTCACCGAGAAGCCGGCCTCGCCCTTCTCGAACGAGACGACCGCACTCGTGTCGAGCCGGTCAGGCGGGGTGCCGTTCTTGGCCAGCATGTTGGCGAACGCCATCGAGTAGCAGGCCGAGTGCGCGGCCGCTATCAGCTCTTCGGGGCTGGTCATGCCTTCCGGGTCCTCGGCGCGCGCGGCCCAGGTGACATCGAGCGGACCCGCGAGCTTGGAATCCAGCGACACCGTGCCCTTGCCGGAGAACAGGTCGCCCTCCCACGTTGCGGACGCTTTGCGGTCAACCATCGTGGCGGCTCCTTCGGGTACGCGGGTGTGTAGGGGCCATCCTCGCGGTATGGGCGACACGAGCAAAGTGGGGACAATGCGCACGTGACTCATGCAGAGGGGATCTCGTTCTACGACGCGGTCGGTGGTGAGCAGGCGTTCACCCGCCTCGTGCGGCATTTCTACACCGCCGTGGCCGCCGATCCGATCCTGCGGCCGATCTACCCCGAGGACGAACTGGCGGACGCCGAGGTGCGCCTACGGCTGTTTCTCATGCAGTACTGGGGTGGGCCTCGCACGTACGACGAGCAGCGCGGTCACCCTCGCCTGCGGATGCGCCATGCACCCTTCCCCATCGACGCCAGAGCCCGCGACACGTGGCTCAAGCACATGCGCGCCGCCGTCGCGTCTCTCGAGCTAGCGCCTGAGCTGGACGAGCAACTGTGGCGGTACCTGTTCGACGCGGCGCATGCACTGACGAACCGGATCTGATGCTCTAGCTGGGGGCGTTGGCCGGGAACGGCATCGGTCGAAGGCCCCAACCGCGCTCACGCACGTTGCGGAACAAATCCAGACCGAGCTTCATGCGGATGCGGCTGAGCTGTACGTCGACCCGCCGGCCCTCTGCCGTATCGCGCCAGCACACCCAGGTGAGTTGCTCGCGGCTCCACACCCGTGTCGGCGCGGCGAGGAACAGTGCAAGTAATTCGACCTGTAGCGCGGTGAGTTCGACCGGTTCCTCGCCGAGCCGGACGTCGTACCCCTCGAGGTCCACCGAGATGGGCCCGTGCGTGAGGTGGCTGGGTATTTCGACGCCGACAGATGCCGCCCTCGCGGCGAAGGGCCTCGCCATCAGCATCGAACCGCTCCTCCCGTTATTTGCGCGAAAGAGCCGGGGCGGATCGGCCGTAACCGACCCGCCCCGGCGCACAACTCAACCTTGTGGTGCCTGCGGCTTGCCTCCGGTCCGCGACGCGGCGTCGGCCAACTCGGCCTCCATGTCCTCGTCGTTCTGGTGGAACCCGTAGGCGAAAACGCCCATCTCGGACTCGTCCAGACCGGCGAGCTCGTCCGCGATTTCGGACCTGATGCCGCCCTTGGTGAGTTTGTCCTGCAGCTTGAAGAAGCCGTAGGACAGACCTCCGCCGACAATGATGATCACGACTGCGGCGAGCGCCTGGGCGCCGAGCTGGCCCCATTCACCCTTGATGACACCGGTCACACCCTCGACAGACGAGCCGTTCCATGCGGCGCCGTACTTGCCGTTGGCGAAGATGCCGACGCACAGGACACCGAACAGGCCGTTGACGCCGTGAACCGAGATGGCGCCCACCGGGTCGTCAATCTTGAGCGTGCGCTCGACGAACCAGATCGAATGGATGACGAGCACGCCTGCGATCGAGCCGATCAGTGCCGCCGCCCACGGGTCGACAAACGCACACGGCGCGGTGATCGCGACCAGGCCCGCGAGCATGCCGTTGGCGGCCATGCCCGGGTCCGGCTTTCCGGTCTTCCAGAAGATGTACGTCAGCGCGATAGTGGCGCCGAAAGCTCCGGCGATACCGGTGTTCGCCGCAACCGTTGCGAAGCGGTGGTCGGTTGCTGCGAAGGTCGACGCGGCGTTGAAGCCGAACCAGCCGAACAGCAGGATGAACGTGCCGAGCAGCGCCATCGGGATGTGGTGCGCAGCAAGGGTGCGAACTTCGCCGTTCTTGCCGTACTTGCCGAGGCGCGGGCCGAGAACGATCGCTCCTGAGAGCGCCGCCATACCGCCCATTGCGTGCACGACGCCCGAATCGGCGAAGTCGACGTACCCGGCGCCCAGACTCATGGTGTCCCAGGTGTCTGCGAGCCAGCCGCCGCCCCAGGTCCATGCCCCGAACAGCGGGTAGTAGATCGCGCCGCAGAACAGGCCCCAAAGCATGAAGCTCTTGAACTTCCACCGCTCGGCCATCGAGCCGGTCGGGATCGTCGCGACGGTGTCCATGAACGCGACCATGTAGAGGAAGAACGCGAGAACTGCGACGCTGCCAGCCTTTTCCCCGATCAGGAACCAGGGGCCGTCCCAGAGGAACACCCAGCTGCCCTTGCCGATCAGCTCGCTGCCAATCGCCTCGTTCATGCCGAACGCGCCGTAGGTGAACCCGCCGAACATCAGCGGGAAGCCGACCGCCATGAACGCCACGAAACCGAGGCCGAAAATGGCGAAGTTGGTCGTCACGACGTGAGCGGCGTGCTTCGCGCGACAGAAACCTGTCTCGACCAAGGCGAATCCGGCCTGCATGAAGATGACCAGAACTGCGCCGATGACGATGAACATCAGGTTGAGGCTGATGTCGGTGTGGGTCAGCTCCGGCGTTGTCGTGCCCCCCGCGTCGAGCTCATCGGCCCAGGCAGCTGCGGTGCCTGCAAGGACCAACCCAGTCGTTAACGCCGCTGTCGCGGCGGCTTTGATGTGCAGGCGCACAGTGCCTCCTAGTCGAGTCGATGTACTGGGGCCGAAGCTAAGGAACGACAGTTTCTGCCGAATGACCCGCGTGTTTCGGGGATGTATCAACTGTGTTCGGAGATCGGCGGAACCGCTGCCTGCCAGGCCGTCGGCCGGCCCGCAGCGCTTCTTCGAATGCCGCCTTGGTGCGTTCGTCGAGCTTGTTGCCGTGCCGATCGGTTACCACAAAGACGTCGTGCACGTCGTCGTCGAGCGTCGCTGCTCGTGCCGTGTGCACGTTGACGCCCACCGTGGCGAATGCCGCGGAGATCGAGTAAAGGAGCCCTGGCCGGTCGGGCGCCGTCGTTTCAACAATCGTGTGCCAGGGTGAGGCGGCGTCGTCGTACGTCACCGAGACCCCCACCACGCCGGGCGGGGAGTGTTCTGCGCGCAGGCTCTGCTTCACGGCCGCCGTGATGATGTCCGCGGGTGCAACGACATCTCCGGCGATGCCGAAGGACTCAAGCCCCGCCCCGTCAGGCCAGCTCACGATGTCAGCGTCAACGATGTCTATCTGCAGCTCGGCGAGCCCGCCGGTGACCTTCGCCAGCAAACCTGGCTGGTCCAGGGCGACGACGTCGACGCGCCAGTGGTCACCCGCCCAGTTGGTGTCGACGCGGACCGACCCACGGGAGGGCACCGGATCGACGAGTGACGCGTGCCGCGCCACGGTGGCGGGGTCGTGCCGCAGTAGGTAGGCGCGTGGGGCCGTCTCGATGCGTTCGGCTGCTGCCGACCCAGCCGTCGCGAGCCGAGCGGCTGCGCTGCGACGCTCTTCGACCAGGTTGCGCGCGTCCCGCGACGTGAGTTCGGGGTGCGCGAGTGCCTCCTGCAAGAGGCCGAACAGGGTCTCGACACGGGCCCGCTGCGGCCCGTCGATCCCGTCGTCGGCGATGGTCAGAATGTAGAGAGCGGCCGCCCGCTCATGGCTACCGAGGTGGACCGCGAGTCCGAGAACCGACTCCTCGGAGAAGCCGTCGAGACGTCGCGCGGCCGCCGACAGCAGGTCCTTGTCGGCGATCAGCGCCGCCACGTGTTGTTCGGCGGCGGCGCCCAGATCGAGCCGCTGCGCAAGGCGACGAGCGGTGACAACGGCAGACGCCCTGACGTCGGCCGTGTCGACGACAAGCGCGGCCAGCAACAGCCAGTCAGGCTTCTCCAGCTTGGCGTACGCCGACCGAGCGCGGTTGTCGCGAACGACGACGCGGCGTACCGACTCGACAGTCCTCCAGCGCAACGCACTCACCGGGTCGAGTTCGGTCGCATCGTTGCGGCGGCGTTCCAGCGACGCGGCCAGCTCCGGCAACGCTCGTCCGAGGATGCCGGTGACTTCCAGCAGTCGCCACGACCTGGCGTCGCCTTCTCGCAGAACCTCGAAAAGTTCTTTGGTTGCAGTCGAATCCCAGCGGACGGACGTGTCCGACTCGTTCGCGAGCCAGCGCAGCAGCCGTTCCCCTGGCGACGCATGTGCACACAGCCTGGCCGCGCGCAGGACGACGTGCAGCAGCTCATGGTCGGGCGGCGTGGCGGCGAGGTCAACCACGCCGTCGTGCTCGACGAGCCAGCCGCCGGCCGGCTTTGGCTCCGGCCTGGCCGCCTTGCGCGCAGCGCGCAATTTGACGAGCCGGACGCGCAGCACCGGCGGCGTGACGAGAGTCGTGCTGAGCACGACGAGCAGCAGCGCGCCGTACACGTCGGCACCGAGGATCCCCTGCTGCAGACCGAGGGTGGCGAAGATCAGGCCGACCTCGCCGCGCGGCATCATGCCGAGTCCGATGAGCAGCCGGTCTCCGCCGGTGCGGCCGACGACGTAGCCCGCGGCGATCTTGCCGACGACGGCGACCGCGAGCAGCGCGGCGGCCAGGCCGAGCACTGACGGCCGCAGCATTTCGCGCAACTCGACGTCAACGCCGATGAGCAGGAAGAACACCGGGATGAACAAATGCGCGATCGGCGTGATCTCGCGGCGTACCCGATCGACGTTGCGGCACCGCGAGAGGGCGAGGCCCGCGACGAACGCGCCGACGACCGGAGCGAGATTCGCGGCGGAGGCCAAACGCGCGATGGCGAAGGTCAAGCAGAGCGCGAGAACGAGCAGCGTCGCGGCGGAACGGGTGCGGTCCTCGACCCAGTCGACGATCTTGGGGATGAGGTACGTCGCGCCGCCGCCGACAACCGCTAGGAAGGCGACAGCCAGGCCGATCGTGCCCAGGACGAGGGTCGGGGTGATGTCTCCACCACCGGCGACGCGCACGACGACCGTGAGCACGACCAGTCCGAGTACGTCGTCCGCGACCGCCGCGCCCAGGACGGTGCGTGCTTCGACGCTCGCGAGCGCGCGCAGGTCACCGAAGACGCGGGCGGTGATCCCGACGCTCGTCGCCGTCAGTGCAGCGCCGAGGAAGATCGCCGTCATCGGCTTCTGGCCGAGCGCCGCCGCCACGCCATAGCCGGCAGCGAACGGGAGGGTGACACCGACGACCGCGACGAGCAGCGCCTTGCGGCCGACCGCGGCCAACTCGCGCAGGTCCATCTGCAGGCCGA
>JBKJZO010000034.1:0-24849 GCA_046715235.1 Mycobacteriales bacterium | reverse complement strand
TCCGCTGTCATCGGCGAGAAGCTCGAGCTGCGCCGGGTCGTCGTCTTCGAGGGCCAGACGACGGCATACATGCACCGCAAGGCACTCGACCTGCCCCCGCAGGTCGGCGTCCTCATCGAGTTCGAGGGTGACGATGCGACCGCCGCGCGCGGGGCTGCGATGCAGGTCGCGGCGCTCAAGGCACGCTACGTCTCCCGCGACGAGGTGCCCGCCGACATCATCGAGAGCGAGCGCAGGATCGCCGAGGCGACCGCTCGCGAGGAGGGCAAGCCGGAGGCGGCGCTCCCCAAGATCACCGAGGGTCGCGTCAACGGTTTCCTCAAGGACGTCGTGCTGCTCGAGCAGCCTTCGGTGCAGGACAACAAGAAGACGGGCAAGGCGCTGCTCGACGCGGCCGGTGTGACGGTCAAACGGTTCGCTCGCTTCGAGGTTGGACAGGCGTAGTTACAGTTTCATCAATGCCCTGCCCCGAGGAGGCGCCGTGACGGTCGACAATGCGGAGTCGCCGCCGACACCCCGATACACCAGGGTACTCCTCAAGCTCTCGGGCGAGGCCTTCGCGGGGCCTGAGCCGTTCGGCATCGACCCGGGCACCGTCCAGTCCATGGCCGTGCAGATCCAGGACGCCGTGTCCTCCGGCGTCGAGGTCGCGGTCGTCGTCGGTGGCGGCAACATCTTCCGCGGCGCACTGCTGGAAGAACGCGGCATGGACCGGGCGCGCGGCGACTACATGGGCATGCTCGCAACGGTCATCAACAGCCTCGCCCTGCAGGACGCGCTCGAGCAGGTGGGCCTGCCCACTCGGGTGCAGACATCGATCACGATGGGACAGATCGCCGAGCCCTACGTTCCGCTGCGTGCGATCCGGCACATGCAGAAGGGCCGGGTCGTCGTCTTCGCCGCCGGCCTCGGCGTGCCGTTCTTCTCGACCGACACGACGGCCGCTCAACGGGCCCTCGAGATCAAGGCGCAGGCGGTGCTGAAGGCGACTCAGGTCGACGGCGTCTACGACGATGACCCGCGCAAGAACCCGGATGCCGTGAAGTTCGACCAGCTCGACTACAACGAAGTGCTGGCACGCGGGTTGAAAGTCATGGACGCGACCGCGATCAGCTTGTGCATGGACAACGATCTACCGATCGTCGTGTTCGATTTGCACACCCCGGGCAACATCGGCCGAGCCGTCCGCGGTGAGAAGATCGGGACCACTGTCTGTCCGGCAACTCACTGACGCGAAAGGGCGCGACGTGATCGACGACACCCTCCTCGAGGCGGAGGAGAAGATGGACAAGTCTGTCTCCGCGACGCGTGAAGAGCTCCAGACCATCCGCACCGGGCGGGCCTCGCCGAACATGTTCTCGAAGCTCGTCGCCGACTACTACGGTGCACCGACGCCGCTCAACCAGCTCGCGTCGTTCTCCGTGCCGGAGCCGCGGATGGCTGTCATCTCGCCGTTCGACAAGCACGCCATGGCCGCGATCGAGAAGTCGATCCGTGACAGCGACCTCGGCGTCAATCCGACTAACGACGGCAACGTGATCCGAGTCGTGTTCCCGCAGCTGACCGAAGAGCGTCGCCGAGAGCTCATCAAGGTCGCCAAGACGCGCGCTGAGGAAGGTCGGGTCGCCATCCGTGCGGTGCGTCGGCACGCGAAGGAAGCTCTCGAGAAGCTGCAGAAGAACGGCGACGCCGGCGAGGACGACATCCGCCGGGCCGAGAAGGAACTTGAGGAGATGACGCACCGGCACAGCAACGCCGTCGACGATCTCCTTTCCCACAAGGAGTCCGAACTGCTCGAGGTCTAAGTCGAGCGGCACTGGAAGCTCATGACACTCTCAGACTCTGACCCCCGCGCGAGAGGCCTCCCGGTGGTAGACCCGCCGCCGCCACCTCGGGCCGGCCGCAACCTCCCCGCGGCCATCGCGGTCGGAGCCACCCTCGCTGCACTGGTCGTCGTGCCGCTCGCCGTTCGCCGAGAGATCTTCGGCATCGGGGTCGTCGGAGCCGCGGTTGCCTTCGGAATGTGGGAAATCGCTCGGGTGCTACGCGCCGCAGGCATCCGCGTTCCCTACCTGCCAGTGGTCGTCGGCGGCCCCGCGATGGTCGCGGCGGCCTACCTGCGCGGCACCGACGGGCTCAGCGTCGCCCTCGTCGCCACGATCCTCGCGTGCATCGTGTGGCTACTCGCCGAAGAACCGGCGGGCTTCGTCGCGAACATCTCGGCAAGCACCTTCGTCGTCGTGTACGTCGCGCTGCTCGGCTCGTTCGCCGCTCTGCTCACCGCGCCTGATGACGGCGTACGCCGGGTGGTCGCCTTCGTCGCCACGACGGTCTGCAGTGATGTCGGCGGCTACACCGTCGGCGTACTCATCGGGCGGCATCCGATGGCGCCGCGGATCAGCCCGAAGAAGTCGTGGGAGGGCTTCGCCGGCAGCACGCTCGTGTGCCTGGCGTTCGGTGCCCTCGGCGTCTCCCGGCTCTTCGACCTGCCGATCTGGCAAGGGCTGGTCTTCGGGGCGGTGGTCGCCGTGGCCGCGACTCTCGGCGACCTCGGTGAGTCGCTGATCAAACGTGACCTCGGCATCAAGGACATGAGCAATCTGCTGCCCGGCCACGGCGGGCTCATGGACCGTCTCGATTCGCTGCTCGTCGTCGCCCCGGTTGCGTGGGTGATGCTGTCCGCGTGGGTGCCGACGCCGGCATGACGACGCCGGCCCAGGCTCCCGGAGAGCTGGTATTCGTGGCGGCGCGCCGCCCGAAACCGCCGCGTCATCTGGCCGACCTGGCAACAGAGGCTCGACGGGCCGCAGTCGTCGAGCTGGGGGAGAAGCCCTTCCGCGCCGACCAACTCAGCAGGTTCTACTTCGCTCGGCTCGAGGACGACACCTCGCGAATGACCGACGTGCCGGCAGCGGCGCGCGAGCGCCTCGCGGCCCAGCTGCTCCCGAAACTGCTCACGGTCGTCAAACACGTGTCATGCGACGAAGGCACGACCCGCAAGACGCTGTGGCGGGCGTTCGACGGCGCGCTGATCGAGAGCGTGCTGATGCGCTACCCGGAGCGGACGACCGTGTGCATCTCCAGCCAGGCCGGCTGCGGCATGAACTGCCCGTTCTGCGCGACCGGCCAAGGTGGTCTCACCCGCAACCTCACCACCGCCGAGATCGTCGAGCAGGTCGTGGCCGGCGCCCGCGCACTGGCCCGGGGCGAGATACCCGGCGGGCCCGCCCGGGTCAGCAACGTTGTCTTCATGGGCATGGGCGAGCCGCTCGCCAACTACACCGCGGTGATCGACGCCGTACACCGGCTGGTCGACCCCACACCCGCAGGACTCGGCATCTCGGCGCGGCACGTCACCGTCTCGACGGTCGGCCTGGTGCCGGCGATGCGCAAGCTCACCGAAGCGGGGCTTCCGGTCACTCTTGCGGTGTCGCTGCACGCGCCCGACGATGAGCTGCGCAATACGCTCGTGCCGGTCAACACGCGCTGGAACATCGCCGAAGTGCTCGACGCCGCATGGCGGTACGCCGACCGCACCGGCCGGCGCGTCAGCATCGAGTACGCGCTGATCCGAGACATCAACGACCAGCCGTGGCGCGCCGACCTGCTCGGGCAGCGGCTGCGCAAGCACCTCGTGCACGTCAACCTCATCCCGCTCAATCCGACACCCGGTTCGAAGTGGACGGCGAGCACACCGGCGGCGCAGGACGAGTTCGTACGTCGGCTCCGCACGCACGGTGTCAACGTGACAGTGCGCGACACGAGAGGCCGCGAGGTCGAAGCGGCCTGCGGACAGCTCGTCGCGACGAGCATCGACGATTCGTGACTCCGTGCTGACCCGCCGGCGTGGCCGGATCGCCGCGCTGGCCGCGGCCGGTCTCGTCGCCGGATCCTGCACCGACTCGGACCCGAAGCTGACGCCAGCGCGGTCAGCCACCGCGACGCCGACTACCACGGAGGGAACGATGCCCACGACTGCCGAGATGGCGTCGACAGCTGTTGCCAGGGGAGTCCATGGATCGCTCGATCGAGCGCGGATCATCCCCAAGCCGGCGAAGGTGACCGCCACCGATGCGACGTTCACGCTGACCGCCCAGTCGAAAGTTGTGCTGGCGACGACACCGTCGCCCGAACTCGAACGGATTGCCGGCTATCTCGCCGCCATCCTGCGGCGATCGACCGGCTTCCCGCTGCCGGTGGTTGCGGGCACCGGAGACGAATCCGAGAGGTCGGGCAACGTGACTCTCGGCTTCACCGGCGGTGTCCAAGGCAGTGGCGATGGGTCGTACAAGATCGAGATTACGGGCGATGAGATACGTCTGTCGTCCAGATACCCGGACGCCGTCTTCTTCGCCGTACAGACGCTGCGTCAGCTCCTGCCGCCGCAAGTCGAGGGCAATCGCGTCCACCCTGGGCCGTGGACGATCCCCGGCGGCACCATCCAGGACAGCCCGCGGTTCCGGTGGCGCGGAGCGATGCTTGACGTGTCGCGGCATTTCTTCGACGTCGATGCGGTCAAGCGCTACATCGACGACATCTCGCTCTACAAGCTCAACGTCCTGCACCTGCACCTGTCGGACGACCTGGGTTGTCGCATCGCCATCGACAGCTGGCCGCGCCTGACCGAGATCGGCGGGCGCACGCAGGTGGGGCGCGGCGCCGGCGGCTTCTACACCAAGGCGGACTACGCCGAGATAGTGCGGTACGCCGCCGAGCGCAACATCGAGATCGTGCCCGAGATCGACATGCCGGGGCACACCAATGCTGCGCTGTCGTCGTACGCCGAGCTCAACTGCGACGGGAAGGCGACCAAGCCGTACCGGGGCACGCGGGTCGGGTTCAGCTCGCTGTGCGTCGACGCCGACGCGACCTGGCGCTTCGTCGACGACGTCATCGGCGAGCTCGCCGCGATGACGCCCGGGCGCTACATCCACATCGGCGGCGACGAGGTGCGCACGCTCTCAGCCGCGCAGTACGCGCGGTTCGTCGAGCGAGTCGAGAAGGTAGTTGCGAAGTACGACAAGCAGGCAGTCGGCTGGGCCGAGATCGCGCAGGCGCAGATAGAGTCGCCGACGGTGGCGCAGTGGTGGGACACCAGTGCCGGCGGGGCGCTCGCGCGGAAGGCGGTCGAGCGGGGCGCACGGGTGGTGATGTCGCCGGCATCGAAGACCTACCTCGACATGAAGTACCACCGAAGAGACAAGCTCGGGCTGACCTGGGCCGGCGTCATCGAGGTGAAGGACGCGTACGACTGGGAGCCGGCAACGCTGGTCAAGGGCGTGACCGACGCGCACATCGAGGGTGTCGAGGCGCCGCTGTGGACCGAGACCTTGGACAGAATCGAGGACGTCGAGTTCATGGCGTTCCCCAGACTCGCCGCGACAGCCGAGATCGGTTGGTCGGCGCGCACCGGTCGCAGCTGGGACGATTTCCGCGCTCGGCTCGCCGCGCACGGCCCACGCTGGAAGGCGATGGGGCTGCGTTACTACCCTTCAGCGCAGATCGACTGGGAGAAGTGACGAGTGGACGACGACGTGAACGTCTTCGGCGGGACGCTGGAGCTCTGTGGCACCGATCCGCTCACGGGCTTCATCCGCAATGGCTGCTGTAGCAGCGGGCCTGAGGACATCGGCAGCCACACGGTGTGCGTCGTCGTCACCAACGACTTCCTGGCTCATCAGATGAGGGTCGGCAACGACCTGTCGACGCCACGCCCCGAGTACGGCTTCGCGGGTCTGCGGCCGGGCGATCGCTGGTGCGTCTGCGCGGCCCGGTGGCTGCAGGCATATGAGGACGGCGTCGCCGCGCCCGTCGTACTTGCCGCAACCCACGCCCGCGCGATCGACGTCGTACCGTTCGACGCACTGCGCGAACATGCGGTCGACGTGCCGGCCGACCCGAGTTCGCTCATTTAGTCGTCGGGGGATCTCGACAACATGATCATCGCCACCCGGAGTTGCCCACTCCGCCGACATGACGGGCCTGGGCGCGGCCCCGGCCGGCTCGCGCGCCTGAGACAATGCCCTCTCTGACCGGTACGGCGGACCACCGAGGAGCTTCGCGTGCGCGAGATCGTGCTGCTCGGCTCGACCGGCTCCATCGGCGTGCAGGCGCTCGACGTCATCCGCCGCAATCCTGACTCGTTCCGTGTGGTCGGCCTCGCCGCCGGCGGCGCGAACGTCACGCTGCTCGCGCAGCAGGCGATCGAATTCGAGGTCGAGAGCGTTGCCGTTGCGCGGGCGAGTAGCGCTCAGGACCTGCAGCTGGCGTTCTACGCCGAGGCGCAGCGGCTGGGATTCGCGAGCGGCGATGCCCGGGTGCCCAAGATCCTTGCCGGTCCAGAGGCGGCAACGGAGCTGGCCGCGGCGCCGTGCGACGTCGTACTCAATGCGATGACCGGATCGGTCGGTCTCGCCCCGACGCTCAGTGCGCTCGCCGCCGGTCGCACGCTGGCGCTCGCCAACAAGGAGTCGCTCATCGTCGGTGGCTCCCTGGTGACTGAGCTGGTCGGATCCGACCCCGACCGGCTGATTCCGGTCGACTCCGAGCATTCGGCGATCGCGCAGTGCCTGCGATCGGGTCGTGCAGCGGAAGTCGCCCGCCTGGTTCTGACCGCCAGCGGTGGCCCGTTCCGGGGCCTGTCGCGAGATCAGCTCGGCGACGTGACCGTCGAACAGGCGCTCGCGCACCCGACCTGGGACATGGGCCCGATGATCACCGTCAACTCGGCGACCCTGGTCAACAAGGGCCTCGAGCTCATCGAGGCGCACCTGCTGTTCGGACTGCCGTTCGAGCGACTCGCGGTCGTCGTACACCCGCAGTCGCTCGTGCACTCGATGGTGGAGTTCGTAGACGGCTCGACGATCGCGCAGCTCAGCCCGCCCGATATGCGGCTGCCGATCGCGCTCGCGCTCGCTTGGCCCGACCGGGTCGCCGGGGCGCAGCCGCCGATGGACTGGACGACTGCGCAGACTCTGACGTTCGAACCGCTCGACGAGCAGGCGTTCCCAGCCGTGGCGCTCGCCCGTGAGGTCGGTGCGACCGGGGGCACAGCGCCGGGCGTCTACAACGCCGCCAACGAGGAGGCCGTTGGCGCCTTCCTCGCCGGCCGGCTCGGGTTCACCCAGGTAGTTGATCTGGTCGCTGCTGTGGTCGCCGAGCACGAGCCGGTAAGGAACTCACTCACCCTTGACGATGTTCTACAGGCTGAGTCGTGGGCGCGAGCGCGCACCCGCGAGCTGACCGGACTGACCGCGGGAGTGTCCTGAGTATGTCGAGCACCACCCTGGGCGTGATCCTTTTCGTTATCGCATTGCTGCTTTCGGTGATGCTGCACGAGGCGGGGCACTTCCTGACCGCACGGTTGTTCGGCATGAAGGCGACCCAGTTCTTCCTCGGCTTCGGCCCGACGCTGTGGTCGTTCCGCCGCGGTGAGACCGAGTACGGCGTGAAGGCGATCCCCGCAGGCGGCTTCGTCAAGATCGTCGGCATGACCGACGTCGAGGAGCTTGACCCCGAGGACGAGCCGCGCGCCTTCTGGCGCCAGCCCGCCCCGCAACGCTTCACGGTCCTGGTCGCCGGGTCGGTGACCCACTTCATCCTCGCTTTCCTGATCTTCGTCCCGACGTTCCTCATCTATGGGCAGCCGACGGGGGAGCTCGTCATCGGCACCGTGGTCGAGTGCGTGCCGGCGGTGGCCGATGCCCCCTGCGCACCCCAGGACCGCGCACCCGCGAAGGCGGCCGGTATTCGCAGCGGCGACAAGATCGTCGAGTTCGAGGGCAAGCCGGTCGACGACTGGGTCGACGACTTCACGATTCCGCTGCGCGCGTCGCGCGGACCGGTGCAGTTGGTCGTCGAGCGCGACGGCGCTCGCGTTCCGCTGACCGTGTCACCCGTCGTCGTACGGCGGACTGACGCGACCGATCCCACAAAGCAGGTCGACGTCTCGCAGATCGGCGTGGGACCCGCGCCCGAGATCAAGGACGTCGCGTTGGGCGGCGCCGTCGTCGCGTCGACGAAGACCATGGGGCAGGCGTTCACGGGCTCGGCCAAACTGCTCAAAACGTTGCCGTCGGAGATCTGGAAGACCTTCACCGTGACGATCGCCGGGGAGAAACGCGGCGTGACCGACGAGGCGCCGATCAGTGTCGTTGGCGCGTCGCGTCTGGGCGGGCAGGCACTCGACAGCGGCGACATCGCCGTCTTCTTCGGCCTCGTCGGCGGCATCAACGTCGTGGTGGGGTTCCTCAACCTGCTGCCGCTGCTGCCCCTCGATGGCGGGCACATCGCGATCCTGCTGTTCGAGAAGGCGCGCTCGGCGCTCTACCGCGCCATCGGGCGGCGCGACCCCGGCCGCGTCGACATCATGAAGTTGCAACCCATAGCCCTCGCCGTCATCGTGTTCTTCGGAGTGATGAGTCTCGTGCTGCTCTACGCCGACGTGGTCAACCCCATCGAGAATCCGTTCTGATGACCGTTGACCTCTCTCTTCAGCCACCACTGCCGCGGCTCGCGCCGCGGCGGGTGAGCCGGCAGATCCGCGTCGGCAACGTCCTCGTCGGCGGCGACGCGCCAGTCTCCGTTCAGTCGATGACGACGACGAAAACCGCCGATGTCGACGCCACCCTGCAACAGATCGCGGAGCTGACGGCGAGTGGCTGCCAGATCGTGCGGGTCGCCGTACCCGACACCGACGACGCGGCGGCGCTGCCTGCGATCGCCAAGAAATCGCAGTTGCCCGTCATCGCCGACATCCACTTCCAGCCCAAGTACGTGTTCGCCGCGATCGACGCGGGCTGCGCAGCAGTGCGCGTCAACCCGGGCAACATCCTCAAGTTCGACGACAAGATCGGCGAGATCGCGAAGGCCGCGAGCGACGCCGGCATCCCGATCCGCATCGGGGTCAACGCCGGCTCCCTCGACAAGCGGCTGCTCGCCAAGTACGGCAAAGCCACGCCGGAAGCCCTCGTCGAATCCGCGTTGTGGGAGTGCTCGCTGTTCGAGAAGTACGACTTCCGCGACATCAAGATCTCGGTCAAGCACAACGACCCGGTGATCATGATCAAGGCCTACCGATTGCTGGCCGCGCAGTGCGACTACCCGCTGCACCTGGGCGTCACCGAGGCCGGTCCGACGTTCCAAGGCACCATCAAGTCGGCGGTGGCCTTCGGCGCTCTGCTCGCCGAGGGCATCGGTGACACGATCCGCGTCTCGCTCTCCGCGCCGCCCGTCGAGGAGATCAAGGTCGGGTTGTCGATCCTCGAGTCACTCGGGCTGCGCCAGCGAGGTCTCGAGATCGTCTCCTGCCCCTCGTGCGGTCGGGCAGAGGTCGACGTCTACCGCCTGGCCGAGGAAGTGCAGGCCGGGCTCGAGGGCATGACGGTGCCGATCCGGGTCGCAGTGATGGGCTGCATCGTCAACGGCCCCGGGGAAGCGAGGGAAGCAGACCTCGGTGTGGCGTCCGGCAAGGGCAAGGGCCAGATCTTCGTCAAGGGCGAGATCATCAAGACCGTCCCGGAGTCGCAGATCGTCGAGACCTTGATTGAAGAGGCGATGCGACTCGCCGAGGCGATGGAAGCCGCGGGCGAGATCGGGCAACCGAGCGTCTCGGTCAGCTAGCGTCAACGGAGTGCTCCGCTCCTCGACTGTGCGCCCGCTCGATGAGGCCGACCTTCTGGCCGCCCGTGCCGTCATCGCGCGCGACCCGGTGGCGAATGTCTTCGTCGCATCGCGGATCGACGCGTGTGGCCTCGACAGCAACCGGCTGGGCGCGCAGGTGTGGGGCTGGTTCTCCGGCGGGCACTTGCAGTCGCTGTGCTACGTCGGCGCGAACGTCGTCCCGGTCGAGGCCGACGCCGCGGCTGCCTTTGCCTTTGCTGACCGCGCGCGCCGCTTCGGCCGGCGTTGCTCCTCGATAGTCGGACCGGCACAAGCCGTTGCGCAGATGTGGGAGGTCCTGCTGCCGGCCTGGGGACCGGCGCGCGAGGTCCGCACGCCGCAGCCACTGCTCGTCATCGATCACGAGCCGGCCCTGCCGGGCGACGACGCGGTACGCCGGGTACGTCCCGACGAGCTCGACGTCATCCTGCCCGCGTGCATCGCGATGTTCACCGAGGAGGTCGGCGTGTCCCCGGTGGCAGGGGACGGGGGAGCGCTCTACCGCGCGCGCGTTGCCGAGCTGATCGGGCAGGGCAGATCGTTCGCGCGCATCGAGGACAAAAGGGTCATCTTCAAAGCGGAGGTGGGGTCCGCCACGTCGGCGGCCTGCCAGATCCAGGGCGTCTGGGTCGACCCGCAGCTGCGCGGCAAGGGCCTGGGCACGATCGGTGTGTCGGCGGTGGTCACGCAGGCCCTACGCGACGTCGCGCCGGTGGTCAGCCTGTACGTCAACGACTACAACACGCCGGCGCGGGCGTCGTACGCCAGGATCGGGTTCACGCACGTCGGCGACTTCGCTTCGATCCTGTTCTGACCCGTAGACTCGCGCGCCGTGGCCAACATCTTCAAACGGGTCTTCGTCGGCCGTCCGATCGACACCGCTGATGCCGGCCACACGCTGTTGCCAAAGTCGATCGCGCTCCCGGTCTTCGCCAGCGACCCCCTCTCGTCGGTCGCCTATGCAACGCAGGAGATCCTTCTCGTCCTAGGGCTCGGCGGGATGGCATTCCTCTACCTCACGCCCTACCTCGCCGCGTTCGTGGCGCTCCTGCTGATCATCGTGACGATCTCCTACCGGCAGACGGTCCGCGCGTACTCCAACGGCGGCGGTGCGTATGTCGTCGCGGGCACCAACCTCGGCGAGACAGCCGGGCTGAGCGCGGCCAGCGCCTTGCTGATCGACTACGTGCTCACCGTCGCGGTGTCGATCTCGGCCGGCGTCGACGCCATCACGTCGGCCGCACCGAGCCTGGTCGAGAACAAGGTCGCCATCGCGCTCGCGTTCATCGCGTTCGTCACACTGCTCAACCTGCGAGGGGTCAAGGAATCGGGCACGCTCTTCGCGATTCCGACATACCTGTTCATCGCCGGCATATACACCATGATCGCCGTGGCGGCGTTCCGAATGTTCCAGGGCGACACGCTCGTCGCCGACACGACGAGCCTAGAACTGCCGAAGGCTTCCTCGACCCTGGGGCTGGCGGGCGTCCTGCTTGCCCTGCGCGCGTTCTCCTCGGGCTGTACCGCCCTCACCGGCGTCGAGGCCATCAGCAACGGTGTTCCGTCGTTCCGCAAGCCGAAGATCGAGAACGCCAACAAGACGCTCGCTGCCATGGCGACGATCGGCGTAACGATGTTCCTCGGCATCACTGCACTTGCCGTCAAGTACAAGGTGCGGGTGACGGAAGAAGCACTGCACGAGGGGCATATCAAGACCGCGTTGGCGCAGATCGCCCAAACGACCTTCGGCGGCGATAGCAACTTCATGTTCTACTTCGTCCAGGCCACGACAGCCGGGATCCTGATCCTGGCGGCGAACACCGCCTACAACGGCTTCCCTGCGCTGGCGTCGATCCTCGCGCGGGACAACTACATGCCCAGGCAGCTCAGCAACCGCGGCGACCGGCTGGTCTACAGCAACGGCGTCGTGCTGCTCGCGGTGTTCGCCGGCGCCCTGGTCTACGCGTTCCGCGCGAACGTGACGCACCTCGTGCAGCTGTACATCGTCGGTGTGTTCGTGTCGTTCACTCTGAGCCAGGCCGGCATGGTGCGGCACTGGCAGAAACTCCGTAACGAACCGGGCGCGAACCGCGGCGAGATTACGCGTTCGATGGCAATCAACATCGTCGGGTCGACGACAACAGCGCTCGTGCTCGTCATCGTGCTCTACAGCAAGTTCTTGAAGGGTGCCTGGATCCCCGTGGTAGGCGGGATCGTCCTGTACTTCCTCATGAAGGGAATCAAGAAGCACTACGTCCGGGTCGCCCGGCAGATCAAACTCGACGAGGTCCGGCAGATCCTGCCGGCGCGCAACCACGCGGTCGTCCTGGTGTCGTCCCTGTCGGTGCCGGTGCTGCGCGCCATCAACTACGCCAGGTCGATCAACGCGCACACGCTGACGGCGGTGTCGATCTCCGTCGACGTCGAGAGTGCGCAGAAACTCGAGCAGGAGTGGGAACGCGCCGGCATCGACATCTCGCTCGTGCGCGTCGCGTCGCCGTACCGCGACCTCACGAAGCCTCTGGTCGAGTACGTCAAGGGCATCAGGCGCGAGAGCGAGAACGACATCGTGACCGTGATCCTGCCGGAGTTCGTCGTGACCAGATGGTGGGAGCAGCTACTGCACGGCCAGAGCGCGCTGCTGATCAAGCTCGCCCTGCTGCGTACGCCCGGAGTCGTGCTGACCAACGTGCCGTGGCATCTGGGCGAGGCCGACGAAGATCCCCTTCAGGAAGTATCGGCCGAGACCAGCCGGTAGCCCGCTCCGGTCTCGGTCAGCAGGTGCTGCGGATTGGCGGGTTCGGCCTCGATGACTCGCCGCAGATGGCTCACGTACAGCCGCAATGAGCTCGCTTCGCTGCCGTGCGACGTGCCCCACTCGCTGTCTATGAGGTAGTGCCTGGTCAGCAACTTGCCCCGATTGGCGATGAAGACCTCGAGTAGTGTCCATTCGGTCGCGGTGAGCCGGACCGGCGCGCCGGCTACAGTCACCGCGCGGGCGGCCAGATCGACGAGTGCTTCCCCGACCTGTACGACGGTGGTGCGCGCATTTGGCTCGATCTCGCTGCGGCGCAGTAGGGCGCGCAGTCGCGCCATGAGCTCGTCGAGGCTGAACGGTTTCGTCACGTAGTCGTCGGCCCCCGCGTCCAGCGCACTCACCTTGTCGCCGTCCCGATCGAGGGCCGACAACATCAGCACCGGGGCCGACGAGAAGCTGCGCAGCCGTCGTACCACCTCGGGTCCCTGGATTCCGGGAAGGCCGATGTCGAGAACGATGACGTCGGGTGCCGCGGTGGCGGCGATCTCGATCGCCGTCTCGCCATCGGACGCCGTGAGCACCGTGTGCCCCTCGCGTCCGAGCCGTGAGGCGAGTGCCGTCAGGATGTGCGGCTCGTCGTCGACGATGAGCACGGTCGCGCTCATGCGGCGTCGACCGCCTCGAGCTGCAGGTCGAACGCGCTGCCTCGCTCGGTTTCGGCGCACTCCAGCCGGCCGCCATTGGCGGCGGTGTACGCGCGGGCTATCGCCAGCCCCAGCCCGGACCCGGTCTGCGCCGTCGTGCCACGAACGAACCTGCCGAAGATGGCTTCGCGGTCCGCGACCGGAATGCCCGGGCCCTCGTCTGCGACGCGGATCGTGACCCACCCGGTGTCTGCGCTGGCTCCGATCTGCAGGCCGGCCGCGGTGGGAGTGTGGACGATGACGTTCTCGACCAGGTTGGCGAGTGCCTGGTCGATCTGTACCGGGTCGATGAGCACCGCCGGCAGTTCCGGTGGCACCCGCAGGGTCAGGGCGCGAGTCGAGAGCCGCGGCCGCACACGGGAAAGCACGCCGCCGATCAGTTCGTCGACCGGCACCGCCTCACGGTGCGCGGCGAGCGCGCCGCTCTCGATCCGACTCAGGTCGAGCAGGTTGCGAACCATCCGGTCGAGTCGCTGGCCCTCGACGACGATGGAATTCGCCAGGTCGCTGCGCTCCTCGCCGGTCAGGCGGTCGTTGTCCAGCGCGCCCGCGGCGGCGGTCATCGCGGCAAGCGGCGTGCGCAGATCATGTGACACCGCCGCGAGTAACGCCGACCGCAGCCGGTCGGTCTCCTGCAACACGTGGACGTGCCGTCTCTGTCGCTGCTGCTCGACCCGGTCGGCGGCTGCGGCTGTGAGAGCTGTGATGGCGTCGAGCAAGGAGCGATGCCGCTCGTCGACGATCGTGCCGTCCTGCGGGTAGGCGACGAGCACCATCTCTTCGCCGGTCGCCATCGGCCGGGTGGCGATCGCCGCGGCTGCAGTGCGGCGGGCCACCGTGTCACGGACCTGCTCGTCGGTGCGTGACCCTGACCGGAGGATCGCCAATGACTGCCCGCGGCGTGTTGCTATCGCGACCGCGGCAAGGCCGAGCCGTTCCTCGACGAGCGTCGCCAGACTCGACAGCTCGCCGTCCTGCTCTGCGGGTCCAGAGATGCTCACGCTCAGGTCATAGAGCAGGCGCGCGTCGGCCGCCTGTTGCTCGGCTTCCTCCCGCCGGCGCTCTACCGACGCGACGAGCGCCGAGACCACCAGTGACGTCATGAGAAAACCCAGCAGTACGCCGACGTCGCGTCGTGCGCTCACAGTCAGCGACCGCAACGGCTCGATGAAGAACCAGTTGAAGAGCAGGAAGCTCGAGACGCTCGCGAGTGCTCCAGGCAGCGCGCCACCCAGGGCGGCCGCCGCGAGTACGACCAGCAGGTACGCAAAGGCCACGCTTGTTGCTTGCTCGGGCCCGACCGTCGCCGCGAGCAACGCGGTCAAAAGCGGCGGTGCGAGCACCGCGACGGCGAACCCCAACACGAGCGGCTTTCTGCGACGCATGCCGACATCATCCATCGGTATGCAGCGTCCACTCGCGCCCGAGCGGACGCAAAGCCTCTTTGCAGACGATTTGCGGCCGGTCCCGGCACTATTTGCGCCGCCTTTGCGCGGCCGGGCTGACGATCGATAGGCACGTCCTCGACACGAGGGCCCGACTCACCGAGACACTGATGACCGACCTGAAGGTGCAGACTCCTGCACGCTCGAATCTGGCGAAGCGCATCCTTGTTGGACGGCCGATCGACACCAAGGACGACGCGCACACGTTGCTGCCGAAGCGGCTCGCGCTTCCGGTCTTCTCGAGTGACCCGCTGTCATCGGTCGCGTATGCGACGCAGGAGATCCTGCTTGTTCTGAGCCTTGCCGGGCTGACCTACCTCCGCTTCACGCCGCTGCTGGCCGCAGGCGTCGTCCTGCTCCTTGTCGTCGTCACCGTGTCCTACCGGCAAACCGTGCGGGAGTATCCGAGCGGCGGCGGCGCCTACATCGTCGCGCACGAGAACATCGGCCCGAGCGCGGGCCTGACCGCGGCAAGCGCTCTGCTGATCGACTACGTGCTGACCGTCTCGGTCTCGGTGGCGGCAGGTGTCGACGCCATCACTTCCGCGTCCCCGGGGATGGCGGAGCACAAGGTCGCCATCGCTCTCGGTTTCGTGGCGTTCATCACCGTGATGAACCTGCGCGGCGTCAGGGAGTCCGGCACCCTGTTCGCCATACCCACCTACGGGTTCGTGGTGGGCATCTACGTGCTGATCGGCTGGGCGCTGGTCAAGATGGCGACTGGGTCGGAATTGGTCGCCGAGAGTGCCGGCTGGTCGATTCATGCGGAGCACTCGTACGCCGGCATCGCTGTCGTGCTGTTGCTTCTACGCGCATTCTCTTCCGGCTGCACGGCTCTCACCGGGGTCGAGGCCATCTCGAACGGCGTTCCCGCGTTCAAGCGGCCGAAGAGCGAGAACGCCGCGAAGACGTTGCTCGTCATGGCGCTGTTCTCGGTCACCATGTTCATTGGCATCACCGCGCTTGCGCTGATCACCGACGTGCACGTCGCCGAGCACGCGCGCGACGTGATCCTGCCCGGCGGTCAGCCCCTCGCCGACGTTGACGGCTACGCGCCCCAAAAGACCGTCGTCGCGCAAATCGCGGACGCCGTCTTCGGGGCGAAGAGCTTCGGCTTCTACTACGTGCAGGCCTTCACCGCCGGCATCCTCGTCCTCGCGGCCAACACCGCCTATCAGGACTTCCCGCGGCTGGCCTCCATTCTGTCGAAGGACGGCTACCTGCCTCGGCAGTTGCGCAGCCGCGGCGATCGCCTGGTGTTCAGCAACGGCATCTTCCTGCTGGCCGTTTTCTCCTCACTGCTCATCTGGCTATTCGACGCCGAGGTCACCCGGCTGATCCAGCTCTACATCGTCGGCGTGTTCGTGTCCTTCACGCTGAGCCAGTGGGGGATGGTCAACCACTGGCGTCGCATCGAGCGCGAGGATCCGACCTTCGATCGGGCGAAGTTGCAGCGGTCGAAAGCCATCAATGCCTTCGGCGCGATCTTCACCTTCGTTGTTCTCGTCATCGTGCTCTACAGCAAGTTCACCCACGGCGCCTACATCGTCGTCATCGCGATGCCGTTGATATTCATGTTGATGCGGGGGATTCATAGCCACTACCAGCACGTGGCTGAGGAGTTGCGTGTCGCTGAGGTGCGTCTCGTATTGCCCGCCCGCAACCACGCGGTAGTTCTCGTCTCGTCGCTCTCGGCCCCGACCGTCCGCGCACTCAACTACGCGCGTTCCATCCACGCCCATTCCCTGCAGGCGGTGTGCATTGTGGTCGATCCCGACGCGGCCGTCAGCCTCGTCGATGCCTGGGATCGCGCGAAGATAGACATCCCGTTGGTGCGCATCGCGTCGCCATACCGCGATCTGACCAAACCGCTTCTCGACTACGTCACGCGCGTCCGTGGCGATAGTGAGGACGACGTCGTGACGGTGGTCGTGCCGGAGTTCGTCGTGCGCCGCTGGTGGGAGCAGCTGCTGCACGGACAGAGCGCACTGCTCATCAAGCTCGCACTGCTGCGCACGCCGGGGGTCGTCGTCACGAATGTGCCGTGGCACCTGCGCACCCGCCGCAACTCGAGGAAGACATCCGCCCGCACACCCTGACGATCAGTCCGTCAAGGGGGCGCGGTAGGCGAGTAGGTCGCCGGGCTGGCAGTCGAGTTCGCGGCAGATCGCGCTGAGCATCGAGAAGCGGATCGCCCTGGCGATCGATCTTCAGCACCGACAGGTTGACGATTGTCACGCCCACCCGTTCGGCCGGCTCGGTCGGGGTCATGCCGCGTGCGGCGAGGATCGCGTCGAGAGGTACTTCGATCGCACAAGTGACCGTTTGTGTTCGCGGGCCACGCTCAAGAGGCACGGATGTAGGGGCACAAACGGTCACAAGTGCGCTGAACACCAAGCTTCGATGGCGATAGTCCGGTCCACGCGACTCTCATCACCGGTTTTCAGGGGGCGCGGTAGGCGAGTATGTCGCCGGGCTGGCAGTCGAGCTCGCGGCAGATCGCGCTCAGGGTCGAGAAGCGGATCGCTCGGGCCCGGCCGTTCTTGAGAACCGACAAGTTGACGATGGTCACGCCCACCCGTTCGGCCAGCTCGGTCAAGGTCATGCCCCGCGCAGCGAGGATCGCGTCGAGATGTACCTCGATGTGATGGGGCTCCTCGTCGCCTGTGTCGGCGGGCGTCATACCAGCCCCTCGACGTCCTTGCGCAGCCGGGTGCCCTGCCGGAAGACCTCACCGAACGCGAGGATCAGCAGCCCTATGAACGCCGGCGCGAACGACATCTCGGCCGAGGTTTCGATGAAGCCCGGCCCGGCGGCGTCATGCACCTTGAACAAGAAGTCCATGGTCGCGATGCTGCGAACGAACGCAAGCAACATCCCACCGACGCTGACGAGGAGTCCGATGGCAGTGACCCTGCGCGCGTTTGCCGGCACGAACGGGTCGCCGTTGCGCATAGTGCGGACGATGCGGAAGAGCAGGTAGAAGACCGCCAGGGCCAGCAACGGCTCGCCGACTCGCAACAGCGTGAATGCGAGATCGCCTGAAGGCACCTCGAGCTGTGCCTCACAGGTCCCGGTGAACGGCAGCTCGTCGCGACTCGTGCCTTGTGGCGGCGTCAGGTCACAGCGGTCGCCGATCAGCTCCGCCCGCACGGTCTCTTCCACGCGCGTGATTGCGTCTCCGTGGCCAACGCCGAACGTGAAGTTACCCGCAATCGCGACGGAGGCGGTGAGAACCATCGCCAGAATGACCAGCGCTTCGAAGACCGCAAGGTCGGAAGGCAATCCACGTAGTCGTCTCATCACACACCCCTGGGTTATCGATAATCGATGTTATCGAGGAACGATAAGCCAATCGGAAGCCGTGTCAAGGCCCGGATATCCTGCGACCCCCAGAACGACCCTTGATCGAGGAGAAGACCCAGTGGCGCTGCGGATGTCGACGCTGTTCCTGCGCACGCTGCGCGAGGACCCCGCCGACGCAGAGGTGCCGAGCCATCGGTTGCTGGTGCGCGCGGGCTACGTGCGGCGCGCGACGCCGGGCGGCTACACCTGGCTGCCGCTCGGCAAACTCGTCTACGAGAACGTCGCGCGCATCGTCCGCGAGGAGATGGACGCGATAGGTGCCCAGGAAGTGCACTTCCCCGCCCTGCTGCCACGCGAGCCGTATGAAACGACCGGGCGCTGGACGGAGTACGGCGACAACCTGTTCCGCTTGAAAGACCGCAAGGGCAACGATTTCTTGCTCGCGCCGACGCACGAGGAGATGTTCACGCTCCTCGTCAAAGGCGAGTACTCGTCGTACAAAGACTTCCCGGTGAGCCTGTACCAGATCCAGACCAAGTACCGGGACGAGGCCCGGCCACGCGCGGGCATCCTGCGCGGCCGCGAGTTCGTGATGAAGGACAGCTACTCGTTCGACCTCGACGACGAGGGCTTGCAACGCTCCTACGCCCTGCACCGCGAGGCCTACATCAAGACGTTCGACCGGCTCGGTCTCGACTACGTCATCGTCTCGGCGCAGTCGGGCGCGATGGGCGGTTCGGCGTCGGAGGAGTTCCTTGCCAAGGCCGTGACGGGTGAGGACAGCTATGTTGCCTGCCACTCGTGCGACTTCGCGGCCAACACCGAAGCCGTGCGCACCGTCGCACCCGAGGCATCGGACCCGTCGGCTCAGCCGCCGCTGCAGGTGCTCGACACACCTGGTACGCCGACGATCGAGTCCCTCGTCGACCGTCTCAACGGGATGGAACTAGGCCGGGAGTTCTCTGCTGCCGACACACTCAAGAACGTCGTCGTCAAGACCCGGCTGCCGAACGAGACGGGTTGGTCGGTCCTCGTTGTCGGGGTTCCTGGTGACAGGGAAGTCGACTTCCGCCGGCTCGAATCGGCGCTCTATCCGGCCGAGGTCGCGTTGTTCGAAGCGGACGACTTCGCGGCGCACCCCGGACTCAAGCGCGGCTACATCGGTCCGCAGGCGTTCAAGGGCCTCGGCTACCGCTACGTCGCGGACCCGCGGGTCGCGCCGGGCACGGCGTGGGTCACCGGCGCCAACGAGCCGGACAAGCACGCGGCGTACGTCGTCGCGGGGCGCGACTTCGAGGTCGATGACCACATCGAGGCGGCCGACGTACGCGAAGGCGATGCCTGTCCCAACTGCGGCAACCCGCTGTTCATGGAGCGCGGCATCGAGATCGGTCACATCTTCCAGCTCGGCCGCAAGTACGCCGACGCGTTCGAGCTCGATGCGCTCGGTCCTGACGCCGAGCGCATCCGTATCACGATGGGCAGCTATGGCCTCGGCGTCAGCCGCGCGGTCGGCGCGATCGTGGAGCAGAGCTACGACGACAAGGGCATCATCTGGCCGCGCGCGGTCGCGCCGGCCGACGTACACGTCGTGCCGGTCGGAAAAGGCGACGAGCAGCTGCAGGCAGCGGAGCGGTTGACCGAGGAGTTCGAGGCGGCGGGCCTGCGGGTGCTGCTCGACGATCGGCAGCTCGCTCCGGGTGTGAAGTTCAACGATGCCGACCTGATCGGCATCCCGACGATCGTCGTCGTGGGCAAGGCGCTGGCCGAGGGCAACGTCGAGATCAAGGACCGCAAGACCGGCGAGCGTTCCGTCGTACCGCTCGCCGACGCGCTTTCAGCCGTACGCGTGTAAGCGACACATCCGCCGGCGGGTGGAGGGCGAGTCAGCCGCGCGGCGGACTGCGACCCGGCCGGCGTCCGATACCTTCGCGTCATGGCGACCGCGTGGACCCCGACGCGCAGAAGCATGCTCTTCGACGTCGTCCTGGCTTCCGTGATGGGCGCTGGTGCCGCGCTGTCGCTCTACATCGCCAGCGATCCCGCGATCAGCGGCCCCTTTGCCGACTATCCGTTCAGGACCGCCGTCGCCGCTCTCACGGTTCTGCATCTCGCCCTGTTGGTGCGCCGCCGCTGGCCGCTCGCCAGCCTGCTCGTCGGCGCGCTGGCCTACGCCCCGATCGCGCTGGCTGACATCCCCGAGGGCGCGGTGTCACCGACGTCGCTGTTCATCCTGCTCTACACCGCGGGGGCGTACGGCGGGCGCTGGCGTGAGCCCGCGCGTCGCCTCGTCACAGCCGGCGTGGTGGCGCTGGTGGTGTGGGCGGTGTTCCGGACACCGCCGGAGCCGTTCGAGGGCCGGGTGCCGATCGAGCTCATCAACTTGTTCAGCGTGATCGCGAACACCGTCTACCTCGCCGCGGCCTGGATGCTCGGCGATCTCGTCCGCAACCGCCGCGAACGTGAGGCGACGCTGGAGACGCAGGCCGCTGCGCTCGAAGCGGCCCAGGAGGACCTCGCACACGGCGCGGTGCTCGACGAGCGAGTCCGCATCGCGCGCGAGCTGCACGACGTCCTGGCGCACCACGTGTCACTGATGGGCGTCCAGGCCGGCGCAGCCCGGCGGGTCATGGGCACGCGGCCCGACGCGGTCCCGGAGCTGTTGCAGTCGGTCGAGTCGTCGAGTCGCGAGGCACTGGTCGAGCTGCAGCGCCTGCTTGGGCTGTTGCGTCAGGACGATGACGCCGACACCATCGCGAGCCACCCGCGCATCGACCGACTGCCGGCACTCGCCGACCACATGCGCGACGCGGGTCTCGACGTCTCGGTCGACCTGGACGGCGTTTCGGACGCACACCTGCCCGCCGCCGTGGAACTCTCGGCCTACCGGATCGTCCAGGAGGCGCTGACGAACACGCTCAAGCACGCAGGGCCGGGAGTGAAGGTCTCGGTCCTGGTACGCCGGACCGCCGCGGCACTCGAGCTTGCCGTCCTCGACGACGGCCGTGGCGCGCCAGGTCCGGCGTTCGAGGCGCCCGGTCACGGCCTGGTGGGCATGCGCGAGCGGGCGGCGCTGCTCGGCGGCGAACTGCGAGCGGGCCGCCGTGGTGAGGGCGGATTCGAAGTGCGTGCCTGGCTGCCGTTGCCCGCAGAAGAGCCGGTGTCGTGACGGAGCTGCGAGTCGTCCTGGTCGACGACCAGGAGATGGTGCGGGCCGGCTTCCGGATGATCCTCGAGTCCGAGCCGGGGCTGGAAGTGGTGGGTGTCGCCGGCGACGGCAACGAGGCGATCACGGTCGTGCGCGATTGCCGCCCGGACGTCGTACTGATGGATATCGAGATGCCCGGGCTCGACGGCATCGCCGCGACGAGGGTGCTTGCCGGCGAGGGGGTGACGGTCGTCATCCTGACCACCTTCGAGCGCGACGACTACATCCTCGAGGCGATCCGCGCGGGGGCGAGCGGCTTTCTCCTCAAGAACGCTCCGCCCGAGGAGCTCGTGGCCGCGGTCCGAACCGCCGCAGACGGCGACGCGTTGCTGTCGCCATCCGTCACCCGGCGGGTGATGGACCGGCTCGTTTCGGTTGCTCCCGAGACAGCGACCGGAGGGATGTCGCTGGAGCAGCTGACTGAGCGCGAGGCGGAAGTGCTGCGCCTGGTCGCGCTCGGCAGGTCCAACCGCGAGATCGCGAAGGAACTCTTCCTCGGCGAGGCAACGGTCAAGACGCACGTGTCGCATCTGCTCGCGAAGTTGCACCTGCGGGACCGCGTCCAGGCGGTGGTCTTCGCCTACGAGTCGGGGCTCGTCCGTGCCACCGGGCGCAACCCGGCTCAACCATGAGGATGACAGCAATGTCCGCCCCTCGGCGGTTCCAGGGGCTGTCGCGCCGGGGTTCGATGGGCGCATGCTCGAGCTACTGAATCTCACGAAGCGGTACGGCGACGTCGTCGCTCTCGACGGGCTGTCGCTGACGTCGGTGCCAGGACGCATCCACGGGTTCGTTGGCCGCAACGGTGCCGGCAAGACGACGGCCATGCGCATTGCCCTCGGGCTGGCCGAACCGGACGCAGGTCAGGTGCTGTGGAAAGGCGCGGCGGTCACACCCGCCGACCGATCACGCTTTGGCTACATGCCGGAGGAGCGCGGGCTCTACCCCAGGATGTCCGCCCGCGACCAGGTCGCCTACTTCGGCCGGCTCTGCGGGATGGCGCGGGCAGCGGCGTTCGAGTCGGCCGACCGTGTCCTCGCCAGTCTCGGTATCGGTGAGCGGTCAGGCGAGCACGTGGAGAAGCTCTCGCTCGGCAACCAGCAGCGGGTGCAGCTCGCGACCGCGCTCGTGCAAGGCCCCGACGTGCTGGTGCTCGACGAGCCGTTCAGCGGGCTCGATCCGGTCGGCGTCGACGTACTCGCCGACGTCCTGCGGGCCGAGGTCGATCGCGGCGCCGGCGTCGTCTTCTCGAGCCACCAGCTCGAGCTTGTCGAGCGGCTGTGCGACGAGGTGACGATCGTCGATTCGGGCCGTGTGGTCGCCGCCGGCTCCATCGCCGAACTGCGCGCCCGGCGGGGCGTCGACCGCTACCGGGTCGCGCTCGACGGCGGGTGGACCACCTGGGCCGAGCGGCTCGACGGCGTACGACTCGTGTCGACCGCGAACGGCGAGGTGGTTGTCGAGCTCCTCGGTGGTGGGGACGACCAGGGGTTGCTCGACGCCGCCAGGGCCGCCGGCCGGGTCATGACGTTCCAGCGCGAGAGACCAACCCTCACCGAGCTGTTCCGCGAGGTGGTGTCCCGATGAAGGCAACCGAGACGATCGTGCTCGTTGCGGGTCGCGAGATCCGCGAGCGAGTGCGGTCGAAGGCATTCCTCGCGTCGACGGCGTTCATGTTGCTACTTGTCGTCGGCGCCGCGGTAGTCCCCAGCCTGATCGGTGACGAGGGCCCGAAGCGCTACCGCGTGGGCGTCCTCGGCAAAGGCTCGACCGCCGTGGCGGACAAGCTCCCCGCGGTCGCGAAGGCGGCGGGTGAGAACGTGTCGTTCACCCTGACTCCGGTCGCAGACGCGGCGGAGGGGGAACGGCTGACGCGCGCAGAGGATGTCGACGTCGTCCTGCAGGATGGGCGGACCGCAGTAGTGAACAAGGAGCTGGGCGATCGGCTCGGGATGCTCCTCGAGACCGCGCACCGCGCCGCAACGGTCGAAAGCGAGCTCGCGGACGCAGGTGTCACGGGTGAGGCGGCGCAGCGGGTCCTGCAGCCGGCGGCCTTGGCGGTCAATGTGCTCGACCCACCCGATGCGGCCAAGGACGAGAAGGCGGCGCTGATCTTCATAGGCACCTTGCTGCTCTACGTCCAGCTGCTCAGTTACGGGTTGTACGTCGCCAACGGCATCCTGGAGGAGAAGGCCTCCCGCGTCATGGAGGTCGTCCTCTCCAAAGCGAAACCGTCGCACATGCTCACCGGAAAGATCCTCGGCATCGGCTTTCTGGGGTTCGTACAGCTGGTTGGCCTGGTTGTCATAGGACTGCTCGCCGCAACACTGTCAGGGTCGGCCGACCTGCCGGACTCGACGGTTCGGGTCGCGGCCGAGGTGGTCGCCTGGTTCGTTCTCGGCTACGCGTTCTACGCCGCGCTCTTCGCGATGGGCGGCGCGCTTGCGAGTCGCACGGAGGAACTGCAGAACACGACCGGGCCGATCACGATGATCGCCGTGTTCTCCTTCTTCGCGACGCTCTTCGTGAGCGAGGATCCAGGTGGGACGGTGGCCCGCATCGCGACCTTCGTGCCACCTGCGGCGCCGATGGTTCTGCCGATCCGCACCGCCGCGGGCGAGATAGCGCTCTGGGAGGTCGCGGCGAGCGTTGCGTTGGTACTGCTGGCGACGGTGGCCGCCGTACTCCTCGCGAGCAGGGTCTACGCCGGAAGCGCCCTGCACACGCGTGGGCAGATGAAGCTGCGCGCGGCCCTGCGCGCCAGCTCTTAGTCGCCGGTGACGAACGCCGTGGTGGCGTCAGGTGGTGACACACCCGCCGCTCGACGTGCGTCGGCGAGGTGCACGGCCTCGGCCGCGAAGGCCGCGACACACAGCTGCCGCGCGGCCTTGTCGCGCAGGCCGCCGATCACGTCGAGAAAGGCGCGCACTGCCGCGCGCTCCAACGCGACGATCGCCGCGGCTGGGCTGGCCGCAGCGACGTCGGCGTACGCGGGCAGTGCCGCGACCGGCGAGCCGCCGAGCGCAAGGAGTCGCTGCGTGAGCGCGTCGCGCCTGCTGCGATGCGAGTCATAGTGCGCGAGCGCTCGGGCTCGTGCGCCCACCGGCAGCTGTGCGCCGGCCGTCGCGATACCGAAGACGACGGCGTGTTCGACGGTCAGGACCGAGTTCAGGAGTGCGACGTCGTCGTCCGCTGTCTGCAATCGGGTCACCTCGGCCGCCCGTCGACCAGAGAGCGCAAGAACGACGCGTGCTGCGCCTCGTTGGCCGCGATCTGCGCTAGCAGCACCGACAACGGTGTGGGTCCGGCTGCGACGCTTGCTGCCACTCCGGCGTCAGCGGCTGCCGACTCGGCTTTCGCCACCGCCAAAAGGGCTGCGTCGACCCCAACAGGCTCAGACAGACCGGGGCGGGGAACGGCCGACGGGACGTCCTCGTCGATCCATTTGCGCAGCTCGGTGAGATGTTCCTCGTGGTGCCGGCGGAACAGCCCCACCTCGTACGCTGAGGATGCGGCCGCAGCGCCGCCGTACCCCGCGATCAGCGAGATCTCGCGCGCGATCGCCGTCCGTACGGCGGCGGTGTCGACGGTCGCGACTGTCGCTGACGGCGGGCCCGGACTCGGTGGTCCTGACGGGACAGTCGGCCGCGGTTTCTCGGCGCGACGAGTTGTGCAGGCGGCGGCGACCGCACTCGCCGCCGCCACGAGGAATGTCGAAAGCCCCAGCCCCCGCGCGTCCCCGTTCATTGCGCCGAGCATTCCACGCCC
>JBKJZO010000033.1:0-5030 GCA_046715235.1 Mycobacteriales bacterium | reverse complement strand
CTCCCAGGTCATCCGCGTCGACGGCTCGCGGATCGCTGCCGACGAACGGCTGATATATCTCCTGCTCAACAAGCCGGTCGGCATGCTCTCGACCATGAGCGACGACCGGGGCCGGCCATGCGTGGGTGATCTGGTCGAAGGCAGGTCCCAGCGGCTGTTCCACGTCGGCCGATTGGACGCCGACAGCGAAGGTCTTTTGCTACTCACCAACGACGGGAGTCTCGCCAATCTGCTGATGCACCCGTCGTACGGAGTCCCCAAGACCTACCTGGCACAGATCAGCGCGCCGGTGGCACGCGACCTCGGCCGAGTGCTGCGGAACGGGATCGAGCTCGACGACGGGCCGGCGCGAGTCGATTCCTTCCGACTTCTCACCGCCACGCCAGGGGCGGCGATGGTCGAGCTTGTCGTCAGGGAGGGTCGCAAGCACTTCATCAGGCGGCTGTTGGCAGCGGCCGGCTACCCGGTCCAGCGCCTGGTCCGTACCGCGGTTGGCCCGATCCAGCTGGGGGAGGTGCGGTCGGGGAAGCTGCGTCGGCTGTTGCCCACCGAGGTGTCGGCCCTGTTCGACGCCGCCGACGACTCATCGGCAAGCGGTCAAACAGCCATACCACCTAAGCGCTGACGCGCTACATCGATATATCACTTTAACAATTTGCCTGAGGGAAGTCGCTCAGCCTGCATCGAATCGATAAAGAGAGTTATCGATCAACTGCACGCTCATGTTGCCCAGCATCCGGAACACCTGGTCACCCCTACGCATCCCGCGCGGGGGAACGTGCGTGCCACCGCATTGAGACTCTTTGTCGATACAACGTTCTAAGGCTTGGTCGTCAGACCGTCGTGTCGCTGCGACAACATGTCTGTGAACCATTAGGGTGACTCGACTACTCAGCGACTATCGGTGGAAGAGGGCAGGCCGGCAACGTGGCAGTACGAGCGGTGCGCGGTGCGATCCAGATCGACCGGGACGACCGGCAGGAGATCTTGGACGGTTCGGCCGAGCTCCTGATTCGAGTGCTTGAGCGCAATGAGATCGACACCGCCGATCTCATCAGCGTGATCTTCACTATGACCTCCGACCTAAGTGCGGAGTTCCCTGCATACGCCGCGCGCCAGCTGGGCATCACCGACGTCCCGCTCTTGTGCGCGACCGAGGTAGACGTACCTGGAGCGATGCCTCGGGTGATTCGTCTGTTGGCGCATATCGAGACGGCCAGGGCCCGCGCCGACATGCACCACGTCTACCTGCGCGGCGCTGCCGCCCTTCGCACGGACCTGCCGCAGTGAGCGTCGAACACGTCGGCGTCGTCGGCGCCGGCCTGGTGGGCACGTCGATCGGAATGGCGCTGGCCCGCACGGGCCGAAAAGCGGTGCTGGTCGATGCACAGCCCGAGCGAGCGGCGACGGCACAGGCGCTGGGCGCCGGCCGGGCGGTTCCGTGGGAGGGACTGGCCGACTGTGACCACGTCATCGTCGCTGTCCCTCCGGACCTCATCGCCGGCATGGTTCTGCGGGTTCAACGTCTTAACCTGAACGCCACAGTTAGCGACGTAGCTAGCGTTAAGACCAGCGTTCTTCTTGATGCTGAGACGCTGGGTGTGGACATGAGCCGCTTCTGTCCTGCGCACCCAGTTGCGGGCCGTGAGCGAGGCGGGCCCACCGCCGCGGTGCCGGAGTTGTTCGACGAATCCGTCTGGGTCTGCACGCCCACCGACGCGACGTCTCCTGAGGCGCTCTCCGACGTGTTTGACCTGGCGCGGCTGTGCGGGGCGCGCCCGATCACGATGACCGCCAAGGATCACGACCATGCCCTGGGTGTCGTATCCCACACGGCGCAACTGGTCGCCAGCGCGCTCGCTGCGCAGCTGCCGCGCGCTGGTGAGCTTGGCCCGCTGTTAGCCGGCCGGGGTTTCAGGGACACGACCCGCCTCGCCGACTCGGACGCGCTCTTGTGGGAGCAGATAGCGATGGCCAACCGCGCGGCGCTCGGCGAATCGATTAGGACATTCGCCTTCGAACTGACTGCGCTCGCCGAGGCGCTCGAGCGTGGCGATGCCGCGGGAGTCAGGCGGGTCCTCGACTCAGGGCGAGAAGCCAGAACCCTCTTGCCGACGAAAACCGGCCGCAGCCCGGCCCGGTGGACTCGCATCGGGGTCGTGCTTTCGGACCGGCCAGGAGAGCTGGCCCGGCTCTTCACGGTCGCAGGCGAGGCGGGGGTCAACATCGAGGACGTGACGATCGATCACGCGACCGACCACCCGGTCGGCATGGTCGCGCTGTTCGTTGCGGAGGGGCAAGCGGGCGCTCTCGAGCAGGCGGTCACGTCTGCAGGGTGGCACGCCGTCCCACTGGGTTAAGTGCTTTATCGATTCATAGGTATAGCTCTTAGCCGCCTAAGTGCGGCGCCGTCCGCCGGTACGCTCCGCACATCACCCGTTCATCTGCTGGGAGTCAGAGCGTGTCCATGGCCGGCGCCGAGCAACATGACCACGGTTTGTCGATCCCGGTCATCGCGATCGACGGTCCCGGCGGATCGGGCAAGAGCACGGTCGCGCGCGAAGTTTCCCGGCGTCTGCGGCTGCGCTACCTCGACTCCGGCGCCATGTACCGGGCCATAACCGTCGCCGTGCTCGACGCGCACGTCGATCTCGACGACGAGAGTGCCATCTGGGCCGTCTGCAGGCTGGCGTCGGTGGCCGTCGGCACCGACCCGGATGATCCGTGGACCGAGCTGAACGGCAAGCGGGTCGACGAGCGAATCCGATCCCGCGCCGTCACCAACGCGGTAAGCGCCGTCAGCGCGGTCCCCGCTGTGCGAGACCGGTTGGTGCCGCTCCAGCGCCAAATCATTGGCACTGGCGGCATCGTCGCCGAGGGACGGGACATCGGAACCACGGTCGCGCCGGACGCGCCCATGAAGTTCTTCCTGACAGCAGACCCCGACGCCCGAGCGAACCGACGTCACCACGATCCCGCGGCGCAAGAGTTGTCCGGCATCGCGCTGACCAGAGCCGAGATCGACAGGCGTGACGTTCTCGACAGTTCGCGCCCCGTCAGCCCACTGGCAAAGGCCCGAGACGCGGTGGAGATCGACACGACCGATCTGAGCATCGACGACGTGGTCGGGCAGATCCTCGCCCGGTACGCCGGGTGGTCCGGCGCCGCCACAGCAGAGAACGCGTCGTCATGATGACGACCGGTCCGGACGGCACGTTTGCGAGCGCCGGCGGCGACGAGGCGGAGATCGAGGAGGCCAGGCCTGTCGTAGCGATCGTCGGACGCCCGAACGTCGGCAAGTCGACACTAGTCAATCGCGTCCTCGGTCGCCGAGAGGCCGTTGTCCAGGACGTTCCGGGAGTCACCCGCGACCGAGTGACGTACGACGCGATGTGGCGGGGGCGCAATTTCACGATCCTCGACACGGGCGGGTGGGTGCCCGACGCGCGTGGCCTGGCCGCGGCCATCACCGCCCAGGCGCAGATCGCCGTCGACGCCGCCGACGCCATCGTGCTGGTGGTCGACGCGACCGTCGGCGCCACTGACGATGACCGGCGAGTCGCCAAGCTGCTCCAGCGCAGCGGCCGCCCCGTGCTCCTCGCGGCCAACAAGGTCGACGACGAGCGCACGGAGGCGGACGCGGCGGAGCTGTGGTCGTTGGGGCTGGGAGAGCCGATCGTCGTAAGTGCCCTGCACGGTCGCGGCAGCGGCGAACTGCTCGACGCCGTACTCGACGCGTTGCCGAACGCACCGCTCGACCGTTTTCTCGAGACCTCCGGACCGCGACGAGTCGCCCTGATCGGCCGCCCGAACGTCGGCAAGTCCAGCCTGCTGAACAAGCTGGCAGGGGAGGAGCGCGCCGTCGTCGACGCCGCCGCGGGTACGACGCGCGACCCGGTCGACTCGCTAGTCGAACTCGGCGGTACGACATGGCGCTTCGTCGACACTGCCGGCATCCGCCGCCGGGCCCGCGACTCGCAGGGCGCCGACTTCTACTCCGTACTAAGGACTCAGCGCGCGCTTGAGGCGGCCGAGGTCGCCCTGGTGCTGATAGACGGGTCGCAGCCGTTGTCGGAGCAGGACACGCGAGTCATCTCCATGGCCGCCGACGTCGGCCGCGCGCTCGTGCTCGCGATAAACAAGTGGGACCTCGTCGACGAGGACCGGCGCGACCTGCTCGAGCGCGAGCTGGAGCGCGACCTCGTGCAGGTGCGCTGGGCGCCCCGGGTCAACGTGTCGGCGCGCACCGGCCGTGGGGTCGACAAGATCGCTCCAGCGCTCGAACTCGCTCTCGAATCCTGGGCTCGTCGCGTCCCCACCGGTCGCCTCAACGCGTGGCTCGACGAGGTAATCGCCGCGACGCCTCCGCCCGTACGCGGCGGGAAGCAGCCGAAGGTGCTGTTCGCGACGCAGGCAGGCACGCGACCGCCGAAGTTCGTTCTGTTCGCCAGCGGCTTCCTCGAGGCGTCCTACCGGCGATTCCTCGAACGACGGCTGCGCGAGTCGTTCGATTTCACCGGCTCGCCCATAGAGCTCAGCGTTCGCGTCCGCGAGAAGGGCAAACGCACCCGCTGACCGCAGGGCCGCGCCGGGAGCCCGTGGGTTACGATCCAGCGCGCGCCTGACGCCGAAGGGTGGCAGGGGCCGGGACGTAGCGCAGCTTGGTAGCGCACTTGACTGGGGGTCAAGGGGTCGTGGGTTCGAATCCCGCCGTCCCGACACATGTGATGTCGCGGGACACCGTGCACAGGTGTCTCGGGACATCGTTCACGGTTTGGCCTGTGGCTGGTAGTCCTTGGTGGGGTCGAGTTGGAGTTCTCGGAGTAGTTCCCCGCCGTCGACGAGGACCCGGATGTGTAGGTCGTGGACGAGGACGAGGATGTTGGTGCCGGCGTGCCGGCGGCCAACGCCGATGTGGTGCAGCTGGCTGTTGTGCCGGAGGGTGAACACGCCGCTGTCGTCGATCTTGTCGTGCCGGATCCGGTAGTGGGAGTCGTCGAGCGGGATGCCGGTCGGGATGGCTTTGGGTC
>JBKJZO010000032.1:0-6403 GCA_046715235.1 Mycobacteriales bacterium | reverse complement strand
CGCCCGATGCTGGCGCACGGCGCGTACGAGCAACAGCGCTCCGACCCCTGCCAGCAGCAGACCACTCGCGAGTCCGAGCATCCCGAAGACCCGTTCTGGCGCGGCAACATCGGTCGCGGTCAGCACGATCCCGAGCACCAGTACGCCGGCCGTGTGCGTCACCGTCACGGTCAGGCCGATGAGCCACGCCTGCCGCAGCGAGCCACGCTCGCCGACGAGGAAGGCGGCCATCACGGTCTTCCCGTGACCGGGGGCGAGCGCGTGCAGCGCGCCCAAGCCGAGGGCGAGCAGGAACGCGATGACGACGACCACCGGTGTCAGCTCGCGGCGGCCAACGAACCGGCTGAACGCCGCAGTGGCACCGTCGATCCCTCGGGCCAACGGCGTCGACGGCGTCGACGGCGAGGAAACGGCAGGCGATGCGAGCCGGGGGCCGCCTGGGCGCGCGGTCATCGTCGCGCTGCGCACGTCGAGCGGCGAGGCGAGCAGATCGTCCGGGTACGCCGTCAGCCGGCTGCTCACGCTGGTGGCCGGAACGCTGCTGCCGGACAGCGTCGCGCCGTCACCGGCAGCGACGATCTCGCGCCAACCCAGCTTCGAATCCGCTGCGGTATCGGCGACTGCGATCTGCGCGCCGCCGGCCGTGATCGTGGCCGGCGAGTCCGCCGTACAACTCAGTCGCATGGTGTCGAGGCCGGCCTGTCCGGGTGGAAACTCCAGCGCCGCGGAACGCACGGTCAGCTCGGCACGCCGGCCGTCCACGTCGAGTCGGAGGCGGGTGATCTCGCGTGAGCATTCCGCGGCGCTGAAGAGGTCCTTCTCACCGGGGTCGATGCTCTTGTTGCCGTCACGGTCGATGTCCGCGCGGCGCTGGTACGCCGGAATCTCCGCGGAGTCGACGACGACGTCGACCGCGATGCTGTCAGCACGGACCGTGACGCCGGTGAAGCGGTTGACGGTGAAATTGCCGAGCGGGTGCGCGTGGGCAGTCGCGGCCAGCAACGGCACCGATAGCACTGCCACGGCCAGCGCGGAGACGGCGCACCACCGCGCCCTCATCGCGACAGCTCCGTCAGCGCGCGACGAGCCTCGACCGCGTGCCGCACCGAGAAGTGCGGGTTGATATCGAGGGCCGCCTGCAGGTCGCGGCGAGCACCGGCACTGTCGCCGAGCGCGCGCCCGATCATGCCTCGGTGGAAATGGAACGACGCGCTGCGCGTGCCGAGAGCCAGTGCCTTGTCGGCGTAGGTCTTCGCCTCGGCGAACTTGCCGTCGGCATACAGAGCCCAAGCCAGTGCGTCGGCGACATGCACGTTCTGACGGCGTGACCACTCCGCGCGAGCAGTGGCGACGGCCTGCGGTACGTCGACGCGGTTGTCGGCCGAGTAGAGCGCCGTCTCGAGATCGGTGTTCACACCCGCCGCACTGAGCAGTTTGCCTTGCACGGCAAGGAGTTCGCCCTGGCGGGCGGCGTCAGCGGGCCGGCCAGTGACGACGTACAGATCACCGAGCGCGGCGGCGTACTGCGGCAGTGGCCGCTGCGTGACCAGCGCTTCGAACGAGGCGATGGCTTCGGCGGTGTTGCCGCGAGCCGCGGCGATCCGGGCCAAGCCTTCGCGCGGGGCCAACGCCGACGGGTCCCTGGACGCGGCGTCGCGGTAGGCCCGCTCCGCAAGGTCGAGCTCACCGGCGTTCTCGTGCAGTTCGCCGACGTGATAGCCGGCGAATGCGCCGTCGGCCGGTGAACCGGCTTCGCGCAAAGCCAGCTGCATCAGCTGCAACGCCCCGGGCACGTCGCCGCGGAGCTCACGCAGATAGGACGCGCGCGCGTACGCCGGGAATCCCGGCCGCAGGTCGGCCATCCGCTGTACGGCGGCGGCCGCGTCGTCGTAGCGGCCGAGCTCGACGAGGGCATCGCCGCGGACGCCGTGCAGCGTCGAGTTCTCGGGGTTGATCGCCAGCCCGCGGTCAGCCCACCGCAGTGCGGCGGCGAAGTCGTGCCGGGCCGAGGCCAGGGCGCCGAGCCCCGACATCGCGGCGAAGTTCTGGGTGTCGTTGAGACGCAGCGAGCGCTCGAGCGCTTCCTGCGCCTTCGGGTAGTAGCTGGGGTCGCCGGTGAGGCGAGCCTGCTCGACGTACGCCGCGCCCAGCGCTGCCAGTGACTGCCAGTCGCGCGGCACCGCGCGTACTCGCGCCTGCAGTCCGGGGAGCGCGCCCGCCGCGCCGGCGGTCGAGCCGGTAGCGACGGCAACCTGCGGCGCGCCGGTGTCGTCGCCGCCCTGCGCCGAAAGGACGACCGCGCCGGCGCCGAACATGGCGAGCGCGAGACCGATCGAGATCGTCGCGCGGATCACCACACGGCGTCCGCGTGATGGGGCTTCGGGGGCACCCCCGGAGGGCGCGAACTGCGCGCCCTCCGGGGACTGCTGGGTTGCTAGTGCCATGCCGTCAGCCCCGTGCTCCGCGTGCGCCGCGACGGCGTACGACGAGCCCTGAGCCGGCGAGCACCAGACCTGCGATCGACAGGAGCACCGCGTCCGAACGCCGGTCGTTCGACTGGGTCGTCGACGACGAGAGCGTGACTGATGCGCTCGAGCTTGCCGGCGGGATCGACGAGCCGGAGTGCGGCAGCGCGACGTACGGGAAGCTCGTGCCGATTGCCTTGTCGTTCGCGTTGACGCTGTCACCGAGATCGTTGGCCGAGCCGACGAGTTCACCCTCGACGACCTGCAGTGCGATGTCGATGACGTCGTCGGTGAGACGACGGCCGTTCGGGAAGCCCTGCGTGTCGCCCTCGAGCACGCCGAGCCGCTTGGGTGCAGCGGTCGGGGCGATGCTCATGTTCAGCCGCAGCTGCTCGCTCGCCCGCACGTTCGCCGGCATGTTCAACCCGGGCACACCGGTCAGGAACACCTGGACGAGGTCGTTGCGCGGCTCTGCTGGGGCCTTGATCTTGTACACGGCCTCCATGAGCTTGGGCAGCTCGGGGTTGGTGACGTACTTGCCGAACTGCGAGTCGAAGAACGGCCGGGAGCCGTTGAACCGGTCCTTCTTGCCGACCGGGATCACGACTTCGTTGACCAGCGGGTTACCCAGACGCGAGACCTGCGTGTAGGAGCCGCTGCCGCTGCGCTTGCCATCGTTGGAGGTGACGTCGACGCGCCGCTTCCAGGCGGTAGTCGTGACACCGACGATCGGGTTCTTTGACGCGTCCGCACCGGCGGCCAGCGCCTGCTTGGGCACCTGCAGGGCGAGCACGTTGACGTTCTTGCCCTTGAGCGTGTCGTTGCCGACCTCAGACAGGTCGGTGCCGTACAGCAGGTCGAACACCCGCAGGTCGAGGAAGAACGGGTCGTCGGCCTGACCGGCGAACACCTGTCCGCGACCGTTCGGGATCGTCTTCGTCGCCTGCGCACGCAGCGTCGCGTAGTCGGGCATCGACGCGTTGCCGACGAACGACGGCGCGGCGATCGCGTCGTTGACGATGACCTGCCGCGAGTACGTGCCGTTGGCCCTGCGGCGCCGCAGCTCGAGGTCGTAGGTCTGGTAGAAGTTCAGGGTCGACTCGGTGAGGTTCTTCACCTGGCCGGTGTTGTAGAGGAACGTCTCACCGTTGCGGGTGTGGTCGGTGAAGTCCCACCGGTAAATGATGTCCGGCGCCGCGTCGCCGTTGTTGTCGATGTTGATGTCGTAGAGCGCGTCCTGGTCGAACCGGAAGAAGTTCGGCCCGCCGGACGGATCCTGAACCGGGTAGTAGTTCGCGATCAGCGTGACCTTCGTCGCGTCGTCTGGGGAGACGAACGCGTACAGGTCGGTGCCGTCGACCCGCGGCATACCCGAGATCGCGGGCGCTTCGCGGTGACTCGATGCCTGGCTGACGGTCGGTGCGAGCACCGCCGGCACCCCAACTGCTGTGACGCTCAGCCCGACGGCTACAACCGTCGTCCCGAGCCGTTTCATCCTTGTGGACAAGGTTCTCACTCCCACTCCGTGGACTGGTGCCCCACTGCTTATCGGGGCACCTCGTCACTCCACCGTGGGGGTGCTCGGACACCGCTGCCACTCGAAATGGCGACTTTTTTTCAAGCCAATCCGGATGCGGTCGGCGTACGAATGAAGGGGTCCTTAGAGGAGTCCGCGACGACGCAACGCGGCCTGCAAGACAGGTTCGACAAGCCGGCGCAACGGCTCGTTGGCATAGCCGGCCCAGGCGCATTCGGTGCCGATGTCCAGTGGTACGTCGAGCGGTCCGCCGCGCGCGTCAGTGACGACCACGCCGGCTTCCTCGGCGATGAGCGTCGCGGCCAGATCGTAGGGATGCGCGCACAGTCCGGTCACCGATCCGTTTGCCTCGGCCAGTGTGCCCAACAGCGGCCGCAGGTCGGCAGTGAACCTGTCGTGACCCGCGATCAGCTCGTAGAGCTGGCCACCGGTCGAGATGTACTGGTCCTCGAAGACCGACGCCTTGCCCGCCTGGATCGGCCCGAGCAGCTCGAGCATGATCTCGTCGTCGATCGCGGCGAGCACGTCGCGGTTGCCTGGCACGAATCGGCTGATCTGCGCGAAGCCGTGCAGTAGCGACGTAGCCCGGCTCGGCCGCAGTCGCACCGGCACGGACGTCGCCGTACGCCGGTCGTAGCGCTCCGCCTGCGCACCCTCGCCGCGCACCGCCCACAGGACATCCGACTCGCTCTGCTTGAGCACCGGGATCTCGGTCTGCACGGCGACCGCGACGTCGCGCAGGGACGTTGCCGCACCGCCGTTGGGCGCTACGCCGGTCAGGATCCAGGCGCTGCGCTTCTGGTACATCAGTCCCCGGGTGCCGTCGATCGGATCGACTATGACACGCATAACGGCTGTGTCGGGGTCGGTGCCTGAGGGCAGCGCCGCGACGCCGTCGCCGTATCCGGTGTCAGGCAACCCCTCGCAGATCAGAACGAGCGGCCACTGCTCGGCGAGCTGGGCGGCGACGAGGGGCACCAACGCCCGCTCGCTGATGCGGTCGATCGCGAAGATCGTGTCGCCCTCGACGTCGTCGTCGGCTGCCGCCAGCGACTCGATCGACTGGCGCTCGCATGCGGCAACGACCTGGTCGCGGATGGCCGCATGGATCCGGCGCACCCGACTTACCAAGTCGGCGGGGTCAGGAAACACGGGGCCCTGAAAGGTGGGCGGCGGCCCCTCCGCGCGTTCGGTCCAGGGCCACCCGGCCACTATATTTGGTCCGCTGACGGCACTCGTCCGACAGAGGTCCATCACCGACACCGCAGGAGTTGCCGTGCCCAAGGCCCGACTGCGTTACGCGATCGCGATCGACTCAGTCGAGTATGCCGCGGGCTCGCAGGACCCGGTGATCTTCGTGTTCGGCGGCGAAGGCGGCGCCGTCCGCCCGTTCCTGGTGCGTCGCGGGTGGAGCGGACCGCAGGGCTCGTACATCGAGCAGTTCCGTATCGTTGAGGCCGAAACCAGGCTGACCCGCTACCGCTCCGACAAACGCGTCCTGGCGTTGACCGGCGAGTACTACACCGACGACTTCGAGGACACGGTCAAGGCGCTGAGTCTCAAGTCCGGCGAATACGAGCTCGTCTTCACCATCGACGGCGGGGTCGTGCCCGCAGTGCCGGTGTTCGTCGAGCCCGGCCCGGGCGCGGTCGGCGGGCCGCCTGCCGTCGTACCGTCGATCATCGACGAGGCGACCAAGAAGTCCGATCTGGTCTGGCTCTCCGTCGAGGGGCTGGTCGGTCAGTCGCACCGGCCGGTGTGGTTCGTCTGGCACAAAGGCGCGGCGTACGTCGTGCATGGCGGATCCGAGCAGCAGGTGCCGGGGCTCGACGTCGCGGACACCGCGGTCGTGACCGTGCGGTCCAAGGACAAGGGCGGCCGGCTCGTGTCGTGGCGGGCCGCGGTCGACGACTTGCCGCCGGGCACGCCGGTTTGGGACGAAATCGTGCCGACCCTCGTCGGCAAGCGCCTCAACAACAAGGACGGCGACGCCGCGGCGGCGCGCTGGAGCAGGGAGTGCAAGATCTCGCGGCTGATGCCGACCGGCGAGCTCGTCGACGACCCGGCGAATCCGCCGCGTTCGTCGTTCTCCGCTCCGCCCGCGCCGACCGATGCCGCGACCGAGACCCACATCCCGATCAACTTCAACAACAGCCGCAAAGGCTTCCTGGGCAGCCTCTACGGCGCGAAGCGCCCTGCCCGCAAGAGCGAGTCCAACAGCAGCTAGTGGTGTGTCTCAGTTTTGGTTGACCGCTTGGAGTGCGACGCGTCCTCGGGCGGCCTTGGCGAGGATGTCCTCGGCGGTCGCGGTCCGGATGAAGGGCTTCGGGTCGTCGTTGTGGGCGTCGAGGTAGGCCTCGATGGAGGCGATCAGGTCGGGCACGGAGTGGAAGACTCCACG
>JBKJZO010000031.1:0-7829 GCA_046715235.1 Mycobacteriales bacterium | reverse complement strand
CGTCGGTACCGGCCGCGGGGGTGCGGCTGCCGAACGGAGCTCGGACAGCAACTGGGCGCGTCGTCGTAGCAGCTGCTCGGCGTTCTGCGAGACGCGCCAGAGTTCGACGGCCAATGGCCCACTCAGTGGCAGCTGACAGTGCGCGCACGCCCTGCCGCCGCCGTGCGGCTCCCCGCAGTCGGGACAGCGGTTCGGATCCGCGTGGAAGTCCATATCTGCATCCTCGGGTGTACCTGGACCGGGCTGGAGCCAATCCGATGGGGATTCAGTTCGCGGGACCCGACCTGCGGGCGGCACGTTCCTCGAGTTTCGCGGCGTACACGGCGACTTGGGTGCGGCGCTCCATGCCCATCTTCGCCAGCAGGTTGGAGACGTAGTTCTTCACCGTTTTCTCGGCGAGGAACATACGCTCGCCGATCTCGCGGTTGGTGAGCCCCTCTCCGATGAGCACGAGGATGCGCCGCTCCTGTTCCGTCAGCGATTCGAGGCGGGCGTCATGTGGTTCGCCTCGCCGCAGCCGGTCGAGCACGCGCGCCGTCGCCGAGGGATCAAGCAGCGACTCGCCCGCTGCGACCCGGCGTACCGCGTTGACGAGGTCGTTGCCGCGGATCTGCTTGAGCACGTAGCCCGAAGCTCCCGCGACGATGGCGTCGAACAGCGCCTCGTCGTCCGCGAACGACGTCAGCATCAGGCACTTCACGCCGGACATGCTCGACAGGATCTCGCGGCACACCTCAATGCCATTGCCGTCGGGCAGCCGTACGTCGAGCACAGCGACATCGGGCTTGAGCGCGGGAATTCGGGCGAGGGCTTCGACGGCCGTCCCTGCTTCGCCGATTACCTCGATGTCGGGCTCGCCGCCGAGCATGCCGGCAACGCCCCGTCGTACGACCTCGTGGTCGTCGAGAAGAAACACCCTGATCGGTCCGACCGCCATGACCCGATCCTGCCAGCCGGCCCGCCAACCCGATGCTTCTCGCGACTTCGTGCCCTGAGCGACGCGGGAAGGCGCCGCTCCTAGACTCGACTCCGTGCCCAGTGTTGATGCGGCCCGTCGGCGGCTGCTCGATGCCTTCCTGCCGGTCGCTTCCGACCTGAGCTTGCCGGTTGTCCTGCGTCGCATTGTCGAGTCGGCGACAGAGCTCGTCGGCGCGCGGTACGGCGCACTCGGCGTACTCAGCCCCGACCGGACGTTGTCCGACTTCATCACCGTCGGCATCGGCGACGAGGAGCATCGCGCCATCGGCGCGCTGCCGGAAGGCCAGGGCATCCTGGGCCTGCTCATCCTCGAACCGCGGCCGATCCGGCTCGCCGACCTCACCGAGCATCCCGACTCGTTCGGCTTCCCGCACAACCACCCGCCCATGCACTCCTTCCTCGGCGTTCCGGTGCGGGTGCGTGACTCGGTCTTCGGCAACTTGTACATGTGCGAGAAGAAGGGCGCCGCGGAGTTCACTGACGAGGACGAGGAGTTGCTGATCGGGTTGGCGGCGGCGGCCGGCGTGGCCATTGAGAATGCAAGGCTGCTCAGCCGGGTGCGGGCCCTCGCCGTGCTCGAGGACCGCGAGCGTATCGCCCGCGACCTGCACGACTCGGTGATCCAGCGGCTCTTCGCGGTTGGGATGCTGCTCGAGGCAACCGCGCAGCTCACCGACAAGCCGGAGGTCGAGGCGCGGCTCAGCCAAGCGGTCGACGACCTCGACCGCACGGTGCGTGACATCAGGTCGACGATCTTCTCGCTGCATTCGGCGGGCCTCGTCGCCGGCTCGCTGCGCGCGGCGGTCGCCGACATCGGCAACGAGGTGGCCGAAGTTCTCGGCTTCTACCCGTCGGTGTACTTCGACGGCCCGGTCGACTCGGCGTTGCCAGAGGAGCGTGCGGACGACGTGCGCGCCGTCGTACGCGAAGCGCTCAGCAATGTCGCGAAGCATGCGCGGGCGACAGCTGTGACGGTCCGGGTCGACGTCGCCGACGGCGTGGTGACCGTTTCCGTCGACGACGACGGAGTCGGCTTTGACCGCGCTGCGGTGCCGGCGGTCGGCGAAGGGCTGGTCAACATGGCGACCCGTGCGGAACTCGCGGGTGGGTCCTTCGCCGTACGTCGTGAGTCCGGTGGCGGAACCCACGTGCTGTGGTCCGCTCGACTATCCGGCGGCGAGATCTGACAGTGATTGAGGGTACCCGTCCTGCCCGGTGCGCGCGTGCAGCCTCCGGCCATTAACGAAGCCCGGTGTGAGTCGTACCCAGTGCTGGATCTCGCCCCATCCCCACGTCGACACGCCGAGTTTCTCGACGCGCTGCAGTTCGGCTGGAGCGCTGATGGGCGCCGTGTTGCCCGTGACTACGACAGTCACACCGGAGCGCGTCGCGGGATCGATCTCGTCGACCTGGAAGGCGACCACGTGGTGGTCAGTTGCGGCCGCGAGCCGCGACCCGACGACGGTGCGGAAGACGACAGTGCCGCGGTCGAAGGCGTAGTTCACGGGGGTGCACGCGGGCATCGCGCGATCCGTGTAGACGACGCGGCCGTACGGCGACCGGCTGAGCAGGTCGTCGCACTCGTGGCGGGAAAGCGTCTCCAGCGGTTCGTCGAACATGCCTCGATGCTCCCCCGTCGACCTGCGGTGGCCTAGGGACCAAAGGCCCGCGCACTGGTGACGTTCGGCTCTCACCCGCGCGGTCGCCGTACCGGAGTGTGAGGTCCGACAAGCAAACCTAGAGAGCAACTTCGAGTTGCGGTGGCCACGGAAGGACCTAGTCATGAGGCGCAGGACGCTAGACATCATCACCAGCATCGGCGGGCTCGGACTCGCACTCGTGCTGATCGCCGCCGGGCTCGTTCTGACGAGCAACGCGAACTTCGCGAAGACCTACGTCAAGGACCAGCTGAGCCAGCAGAAGATCACGTTCAAGCCGGCCGCAGCGCTGACGGACGAAGAGAAGCAGGCGCCCTGCCTGACCAAGTACGCCGGCCAGCCCCTGACGACCGGCAAGCAGGCCGAGTGCTACGCCAACGACTTCATCGGGCTGCACGTGAAGTCCTCGACCAAGGGCCTGACGTACGCCGAGCTCGGCGTCCCGCAGACTGCGGCGCGGACTGCTCTGGCCGACGCGAAGGCTGCCAACAGCGCGAACGTCCCCGAGCTGGAGAAGACAGTCGCCGAGATCACCGCGACGCGAGACAGCGCGTTCAAGGGTGAGACGCTGCGTGGACTCCTGCTGACGTCGTACGGCTTCAGCGAACTCGGTCGTAAGGGCGGACAGGCGTCAACGGTCGCCTACGCCGGTGCCGCGCTGATGCTGCTGCTCGCCATGGCCGGCTTCGCCCACGCCTTCCGCACCTCGAAGGACAAGGTGTTTGCCGCACCCGAGCGCCCTCGTGAGGTCGTCAGGGCCTGACAGCAACAGATACAGCCACAGCGACGAGATTCCCCTGCCACGGCAGGGGAATCTCGCATTTCCGCGGAAACGCCCACAGCCTCAGCGAGCAAAGAGGGCCGGACCTCCACTTGTGACTGATTGTGTCCGGGGCGCACGCTCGGGGACGGTGGAATTGCGGACAGGAACGGTCACCAGTGGCAGCGACAGTCCACAGATTCACGCTGTCCCGTCCGTAGCACGGGTCCGTTCGCGCACCGTGAATACATGGATTTGCGCCTTGTCGCTGACGCGGCCCAGCAGCGAGGTGGCTACCTCACGACGCGGCAGGTGGTCGACCTCGGCGTCTCACGGCGTGCCCTTGCCGCTGCTCTCGCTTCCGGCGACATCGAGCGACGCCGGCGCGGCCTACTCGTCGTACCCGGCGCTGTTGTAGACGGGGAATGGCGGGAGCGTGTACGAGCGGCAGTCGTCGCCGCGGGCCGGGGCGCCGCCGCCGGTGGCGAGACCGCGGCAAGGCTGCTCGACATCGCCGGTGCCCCGGCCGTCGCGGGCATCACCGTGGTGGTCCCGCCTGAGCGGCATCCGGTCCAGCCGCCGGGAGTGAAGATCGTCAGGTCCGAGTTGGACGACGGCGACCTCACTGACGTCGACGGCATAGCCGTGACGACGCCAGCGCGCACGCTGCTCGATTGCGCGCGACGATCCGATCGGGTCGTCGCGGCCTGTCTGCTGGAGTCAGCGGCCAGGCTCGAGCTCGTCACGATCGCCGAGATGGCCGCTCAGATTGGTGCGCTCCGCCCGCGTGCGCCGGGGTCGCGCAACGCTCGAAGAGCGCTGGGTTGCGTCGATCTGCGTAGTGAGTCACCGCTGGAGACCGCGATGCGGCTGCTGCTACTCGACGGCGGCTTGCCGTATCCGCAGCTGCAGCGCCCGTTCGCATTGCCGGAGGCTCGCGGCCGGATCGATCTCGCGTACCCGGTAGAGCTGCTCGGCGCGTCCCGCGGGTCCTATCGTGGGTTGGCGATCGAGGTCGACGGGCGCGAGCCGCACCAGCGCGCCGACATGTTCCACCGAGACCGGGTTCGGCACACCGCCCTCGAAGAGGGCGACTGGCTGGTGCGCCGGTTCACCGACGAACACATCCACACGCGACCCGGCTACGTGCTTGCCGCCGTGCGGCGGGCACTGACGAGGGTGGCGCCCGACCTTCACTTCTGACCGCTTGTGTTCGCCGGCCACGCTCGGGAACCGCTGAATTGCGGACACAAGCGGTCACAAGTGGAGCCGGTCGCCTCGATGCCCCTAGTGGGGCGGCCGGGAGCCCTGAATGGGCTCCGACCTTTCGCTGCGGCACGCCGCCTGGGAGCATGTTGGCTCGATGGCGGTAAACGATGATCTTGGCAGCCGCGTTGATCTTCTCGTCGACGCTGCTCCATGCGCGCTCGCCCTCCTCGATCGCGACGGCAGAGCCGTCCGCCTCAACGCCGCCGCCGAGCGGCTCTTGCGCCTGACCAAGGACGACGACCACGGCCCGGTCCTGCTGGATCTGTTCGGTCATAAGACCGAAGCCCAACGCCAGGTGGGCGCGGGCGAACGCGTCTCGATCGTCATACAACGCCGGTACGACGACGCCTCCGTTGTTGATCTGCAGATCGAGGCCGATCCGGTCGTCGACGACAACGGCGACTACCTCGGAGCGGTCTGCTCGCTGCGCGACGTCACCGCCGAGCTCTCCGCCGCAGCGGAGCTGCGCGAGCGGCAGCGACTGGTCGAAGAGCTCACCCACGCCGTGCGCGCGATCAGTGCAGATCTGGACCTGAACGCCGTACTCGAGCGCATCTGTGAGCGCGCGGCGTTGCTCGTCGGGGGCTGCGCCGCCTCCTTGTGCGTGCTCGAGGATGAGGAGCTGCTGGCCGTCGCGCAATGGAACGGCGACGCCGGAGCAGTCGGCACGCGGTTGAAGACGAATACCGGCCTGATTGCCGAGGCGCTGCTCACGGGTGGACCGACCTCGACCGGCGACATCCAGATCAGCTCACCGTGGGTTGCCTCCAACAAGTTGCTGTCGCACCTGCGCACCGTCTTCTGCGTACCGACCAGGCACAACGGCCAGCTCAACGGCGCCTTGTACGTCGCGTTCGAGCAGACCGACCACCAGCTCTCGGTAAACGAGCTCGACGTGCTGACGCTGCTCGCGGCACATGCCGGGCCGACGCTCGTCAACGCGCGCCAGCATGCCGACGTGGTCCAGGCGCAGGCGCGCCAGCAAGCAGTGATCGACGCCACCAATGACGGCATGGCGGTGATCGACGCCGCGGGCCTCGTCGCGATCTGGAACTCCGCCGCCGAGGCGCTCACCGGCATACCCGAACACGAGGCGATCGGCTCGCGGCCGCCGTTCGATGTCGGTAGCGGCCGCGCCGTCGACCATCAGCTCTCGAGCGGACGTTGGCTCGAAGTGATTGCTTCGCCGGTGATGGGCTCGGGAGAGCGGGTTGTCGACTTCCGCGACATCACCCAGAGCAAGCGTCTCGACGAGGCACGCGGCCTCTTTCTCGCCACGACCAGCCATGAGCTGCGGACCCCGATCACTGTCGTCCAGGGCTTCGCGAGCACGCTGTTGCACCGATGGGACGCGCTTACGGACGCCGAACGCCGGGAATCGGTCGCGACGATCGTGCACCGGACCGAGTCGCTCGCGTCGCTCGTTGACCAACTGCTGCTCGGCGCCACGACCGACGCGGGCTTCGCCGTGACCATCGTCGCGTTCGACATCGGGACGGCGTTGCGCGGCGCGCTCGCCGGGTTCGAGGCGCTTTCGGAGGGGCACACGCTCGTCCTGCAGGTCCCGGCCGGGATACCGCTCGTCGCCGGCGACCGCGGCAGCATCGACAACATCGTCGCGCAGCTGGTCGAGAACGCCATCAAGTACAGCCCGGACGGCGGGCAGGTGCGGGTTGTCGCGTCACACGAAGGCGACGAGATCGCTGTGCGCGTCAGTGATGAGGGCATCGGGCTGGACGAAGACGACGCGCAGCTGATCTTCGAGCGCTTCTACCAGGCCGGCTCCGGCGATCGCCGCCGCTTCGGCGGCCTGGGCCTGGGCCTGTACATCGTCCGACGGCTGGTCGAGGCGCAGTCGGGTGCGGTCCGCGCCTACGGCACGCCGGGCGTCGGCGCGACGGTCGAATTCACGTTGCCCGTCGCGGTGCCCAGCCTGGCGTCGCATCCCGCACACACTGGAGACGTGTCATCGACGTACCAGTAGTCGGGGCGCGTCAGCCGTGCCCCTGCGGCTCCGGCCGGCGTTACAAGGCGTGTCATGGATCGAGCCGCGCCGACCGCGCCGTCACCGCGCGCCCGTTCGCCGGCCGCGCTGACGAATGCGACTGGGTTGCGATGCGCGAGGTCGTGCCGGCGGCGACCGCGCCCCTGAAACTGCTTGACCCGGCGTACGCCAACCGCACCGTCGTTCTGGCCACCGTGCTGCCCGCCGGCTGGCCCGGGCTGGTGCGCAGCGACGGACAGATCTTCCTCGGCCTGCAGACAGCGCGCCGTTCGGGCGATCTGGCTCGCGACCTCGCGCAGGTTCTCGAACGCGCGCTGGAGACCGCGCCCGGCGACGCCGTCCGCGACCTGGGTCCGCCGGCTGCCGATGCGCCGCGCATCCAGGACGTCATCGTCCCGGCGGCCGCTGAAGTCACGGTTCTCAACTCGTTCGACTTCTGGGTGCAGGGCATGGAGGACGCGAGCGGCGAGTTGAAGGCGGCGCTCGAGAGCGCCAACGCCGCTGTCGTGCCGACCCAGCGGCTGACGTCGGTCGACTCGGCGTACTGGTGCCGGATCCACGACCGGTGCCACCTGCGGTGGGCCATGCCGTACGACGAGGAGCCGCTGCTCGACGCGCTGGCCAGGCTGTCCGCAGCGCGGGAGTTGAGCCTCGGCGAAGGCACGAAGTACGTCGGCGCGTTCCGGGCCGAGGGCATTCTGATCCCGGTTTGGGACCTTCCGGGCGAATTGCCCGCGGCGGACGTCGAGGCTCCCGCGGCGGCCCTCGGAGTCAAGATCCGCGAGGCCGTCGAGGCCCCGCGCAAGCTCTCGCCGGACGAGCACCGCGCCCGCGCGGGACTGCTCAGCCGGCAAATGACGCTGCGCTAGATGACCGCAAACGGCGCGTCACGGATTTTGTTAAAGGCACATATTTGCCAACGGGCCGATGGGCGCTACTGTTCGTGAAGCTCGGGCGCCGTCGCCTCCCCCGTCGACGACGCCCGAGCATCCATTTTTCCGGGGGTCGACCGGGCGATGACTGAGCCGCCCGAGTACGACGTCGCCGTCATCGGCACCGGACCGGCCGGCGCGACGGCCGCCCGAGTCGCGGCCGAAGCAGGGTGCCGCCCCCTCCTGCTGGAGCGCTCCGCCGTACCGCGCTACAAGTGCTGCGGCGG
>JBKJZO010000030.1:0-27088 GCA_046715235.1 Mycobacteriales bacterium | reverse complement strand
GCGTCTCGTCGGTCGCGACCGCCGACGCGGCCGAGCGCGCGGAGACGTTGCTGATCGCGGTGAAGCCGCAGGACATGGGCGACCTGCTCGAGCAGATCAACCCGGTGGTCCGGGCCGATCAGCTCGTCATCTCGATGGCAGCCGGCATCCCGACCGCATTCATCGAGCGGCGCCTGGCCGACGACGTACCGGTGGTGCGCGTCATGACCAACACCCCCGCTCTCGTCGACGAGGCGATGAGTGCGATCTCGCCGGGAAGTCACGCGCAAGAGGCGCACCTGCTGCTCGCCGAAGACCTCTTCCGCCACGTGGGCCGGGTCCTGCGCGTCCCCGAATACCAGCAGGACGCCGTCACGGCGCTCTCCGGCAGCGGTCCCGCCTACTTCTTCTTCCTCGTCGAGGCGAAGATCGACGCGGGCATCCTGCTCGGCCTTCCGCGCACGGTGGCTGCCGACCTGCTGGTGCAGACCGCTATCGGCTCGGCGGTCATGCTGCGCGACAGCGGCGAGCATCCGGTGCAGTTGCGCGAGGCGGTCACCTCGCCGGCCGGTACGACGATCAGTGCGATCCGCGAACTCGAGAACCATGGTGTGCGAGCTGCTTTCCTGGCTGCCATCGAGGCCGCGCGCGACCGCAGCCGTGAGCTCGCCGGCGGCCACGACTAACCGGCCGCACCATGTTCCCGGTCCACGGTCACAAGTCGCGGTCGAGCGCGGCTTCCGCGTTGGTGATGCTTGTGGCCAGGGCCTCCAGTAGGTCGCGCGCGGGACTGCGGCCAATCCCCGCGAGCACCACCTGATTGACCTGCGCCGCCGCGGCTTTGAGTTCTGCCTCCAGGTCGCGCGCCCTTGCCGTGAGGTGGATCCTGCTGGCCCTGCCGTCGCGGGGGTCAGGACGGCGTTCGACCAGCCCGTCGCGCTCCATCCGTCGCAGCGTCTGCGTCATCGTCCCTGGCTCGATCCCCACCGCCCGGGACAGCCCGCTGGCGCTCTGGCCGTCGGAGTCGTAGAGGGCCAGCAGCTGCGCGAACTGACCCGGCGCGACGCCGTACGGCGCGATTCGCTCGTGGAGCAGCTGTGCCATCAATCGCGCCAGCAGGTTGACCTGATAACCGAGCGACTCTGATCTGTGCTCGAAGGGCTTGCGTGACTGCTTAGCCACTCGCGCCTGCGGCCCCACGTGCCCGCATGAGGGGGGTGTAGATGTAGGCGATGAGCACAGCGGCCTCGAGCAGGTGCGCGACACGTGCGCGATCTCGAACGACTTTGACTGACGATCCCATGACACGCTCCCTAGATAGTGAGCATGCTCAAGATATCGTGAGTATGCTCACTAATCAAGATGAAATCGTGCACCTCATTTGCGCGGCATAGGCTGGCGGTCGTGAGCGACTCGGTGCGCATCGTCTGGGACGACGTGTTCACGACGTACGACTTCGGCCCGAGTCACCCGCTGCGCCCGCTGCGACTCGAGCTGACGATGGCGCTGGCCCGCGAGCTCGGCGTCCTCGATCAGCCCAACGTCCAGCTCGTCGCGCCCACCCCGGCCGGCGACGACCTGCTCGAGCTGGTGCATGACCGCGACTACATCGAGGCGGTCAAGCGCGCGCCCGCGGCGTACTCGTCCGGGCTCGAGATGCGCTACGGCCTCGGGTCGGGCGACAATCCGGTCTTCGAGCACATGCACGAGGCGTCGGCGCTGGTCACGGGGGCCTCTGTCGCCGCGGCCGCAGCCGTGTGGACCGGCGCCGCCCAGCACGCCATGAACATCTCCGGCGGGCTGCACCACGCGATGCGCGACCACGCGTCCGGCTTCTGCATCTACGACGACCCGGCGGTCGCCATTGCCTGGCTGCTGACCCAAGGCGCCGAGCGGATCGCGTACGTCGACGTCGACGTCCATCACGGCGACGGCGTGCAGGCCGCGTTCTACGGCGACCCGCGCGTCCTGACAGTCAGCTTGCACGAGACCGGTCAATACCTGTTTCCGGGCACGGGTTTCGCGGGCGAGATCGGCACCGGCGAGGGGCGCGGCACCAGTATCAACGTCGCGCTGCCGCCGGGCACCAACGATGCCGACTGGCTCCGGGCATTCCTCGAGATCGTGCCGCCAGTGCTGCGCGCGTACCGGCCGCAGCTGCTGGTCACGCAGCTCGGCTGCGACTCGCACGTGCTCGATCCGCTCGCCCATCTCGCGCTGACGGTCGACGGCCAGCGGACGGCGTACCGGCTCCTGCACGAGCTCGCGCACGAACTGTGCGACGGCCGGTGGCTCGCGGTGGGGGGCGGCGGCTACGAGATCGTGCAGGTGGTGCCGCGGGCCTGGACGCACGCCATGGCCGAGATGGTGGGCGTCACCGCGCAGGGGCCGACTCCTGAGGCCTGGCGCGAGTTCGCGTTCACGCGGTCAGGAGAGACGGCGCCACTGGACCTGCGCGACGGCGTCGACACGCCGACTCCTTCGCCGGTCTCGACCGACGATCCGTCGCGAGACCCGGTCATGCGAGCAGTCGAGGCGACGCGGCACGCGGTGTTCGCACCCCTGGGCGTCCGCGAGTGAGCCGATCGCAGCTGCGGGAGCACCTGATCAGGACACGCGTTGCCGGCACTGTCGCGACTCCACGCGACAACAACCTGGCCGCGATGCGGCGGCTGGCAGCGGGTGACGAACACTCGTGGTTCGGTATCGAACGCTCCCGCGAGTACTCGTTCGACGACGTGCTCGCCATCATGGTCGCGCGCTGCGGCGTGCACCCCGATCCGTCGTACGCCGAGGGCCCCGACACGATCGATCCCGACCTGACACTCGATGCGATCGATGCGATGGCCACGAGGCTGACCAAGGCCGCGCGGGGGCGCGAACGCGTGTTCTTCGCGACCGGGCACCCGATCGGTGTGATGGCGATCCACGGCCCGGTGCTCAGAGCGCTGCGCGAAGCGGGCTGCGACGTGCTGACCCCGGAGGCCGGCATGCGCTTCGAGTACGACGGCCAACACCGCGACCTGCGGTACGTCGGCGGCGTCGCCGCATTGTCGTCACTCGGCGTCCTGCGGCACACGCACTCGGCGCTGCCGATGCGCCAGCTCCTCGAACACGGGCTGGCTCCCGATCTCGTGATGGCCGATCACGGATGGGCGGGCGCCGCCGGCCAGGCGGGCATTGACACACTGGGTTTCGCCGACTGCAACGACCCCGCGCTGTTCGTCGGCGAGGCCGAGGGCAAGGTGCGTGTCGTAGTACCGCTGGATGACAACGTGCGCACCCGCCACTACGAGCCGATCACTCGCATGCTGGTCGAGGAGATAGGCGGAGGTGCGACGCAATGACGGCGTACGCCGCAATCGTCATGGCGGGCGGGGCCGCGCGCCGACTCGGCGGCGCCGACAAGCCCGGCGTGCTGATCGGCGGGGTGTCCATGCTCGACCTCGTCATCGCGGCAGTCCCCGATGCCGCGACGATCGTCTGCGTCGGCCCGCGACACCCGACGGCTCGCGCGGTCGTCTGGACTCAAGAGGCGCCGCCCGGGGGCGGACCGGTCGCCGCGCTGGCTGCCGGGATCGAGTTGGTCACCGAGCCGGTCACTCTCGTTCTCGCGTCCGACCTGCCCTTTGTCGCGGGCGCGATCGACCCGCTTCTCGCCGCGCTGCCCGGCCATGACGCCGCCGTACTCGTGGACGGCGCGGGACACGACCAGCCGTTGGTCGGCGCCTACGACGTCGGCGCCCTCCGGGCCGCACTCGCCAGTTTGGGTACGCCGACCGGTGCCTCGATGCGCTCACTGCTCGCCTTGCTGCGGGTGGATAGGGTGCCGGATCCGGGCGGGTCTGCGCCGGCGGCGTACGACTGCGACACCTGGGCCGATGTCGAGCACGCACGATCAGTCGCGAAGGAGCGAACGTGACGTTGCAGGAATGGACCGACGAGGTGAGTGCGGCGCTCGCATTGGAGAGCGGCACGGACATCGAGCTGATGCTCGAGATAGCGCGCGAGGCGGCACACGCGATCGAACGCCCCGCCGCGCCCCTGACAACGTTCCTCGTCGGGCTTGCAGCCGGCCGGGCTGGTGGCACCGAAGCGGACGTACGGGCGGCCGCTGAGACGGTCATGGGACTGGTCGCCGCACACCGGGAGCAGAACCTCGGGCGCTAACGCCCGAGGTTAGTAGACGTGCCGTAGGTAGCGGTTGTCCGCGGCGAGTTGGCGAACGTACTCGGCCGCATCCTCCTGACTCATCGACCCGTGGTGGGCGACGATCTCGCGCAACGCGTCGTCGACGTCCTTCGACATTCGGCTGGCGTCGCCGCACACGTAGACATGCGCGCCGCCCTGGAGCCATCGCCACAGCTCGGCTCCGTGCTCCCGCATGCGGTCCTGGACGTAGATCTTGGCCCGCTGGTCGCGGGAGAACGCAACGTCGAGGCGGGTGAGCAGGCCGACTTCGTGCATGGCGGTGAGTTCGTCGCGGAAGTAGAAGTCGGTGGCCTCGCGCTGCTCGCCGAAGAAGAGCCAGTTCCGCCCGCTCTCGCCGTGCAGTCGGCGCTCGTTGAGGAAGCCGAGGAACGGCGCCAGCCCGGTCCCGGGTCCGATCATGATCATCGGTATGGCGACGTTCGGCGCCGGCCGGAAATAGCGTGCCGGGTGGATCTCAACCGGGATGTCCTGGCCCAGCGGCGTTTCGGCGAGGAAGGCCGAGCAGACGCCCGCGCGCTGCCGCCTCCCAGGGCTCTCGTAGCGCACGACGGAAACAAGCAGCTCCACGAGATCCGGCGTGGCGTCCGGGGTCGACGCGATGGAGTAGCGGCGCTGGACGAGGGGCTTCAGCAGGTCAGCCCACTCCTGCGCCTGGACGCCGTGCCGGACTGCCTCGAATTCGCTGACGACATCGACGGCTTGCCGTCCATACAGCCAATTCTCGAGCTGCATCCGGCCCGCTGGTTCGAGCATCACGCGCATCTGCCGGTCGTGGCTTCGGTCGGCGACGAACCTCAGCAGATCCGCGTTGGGTTTGGCGATCTCGAAGTGTGAGCGAAGAGCTTCGGCGAACGGCGTCGGGCCGACGCAGGGTACGTCGACGAGTTCGTCAGCGTCGACGCCGGTAGCGGTGAGCCACTCGTGCACGAGTGACTCGCTGTTGTTGGGGGTGACGGCAAGGATGTCGCCGGTCTCGTAGGTGAGGCCGCTTCCGGCGAGGTCCAGGGTGAAGTACCGAACTTCCTTGTCCGAGCCGGGTCCACTGAGCAGCTGATTGCCGATCAAGCGGGCCGTTGTGGTGGGCGCGGCAGCGAGCTCGGCGGGCGCAGGTGCTGCGGGCGACTGGACTGTCGCGGCAGCCGTTCGGGGAGCCGGCGGTGCTTCGGCCAGCGCGACGAGCACCTGGTCGAGCCACGGGCCGACGGCCCCGGCATTGCCGGAATCGCAGTCGACTCGCCGCAGGAGCCTGGCCGCGCCGAGCTCTTCGAGCCGTTCGTCCATGCGACGTCCGTGCCCGCAGAAATCCCGATAGCTGGAGTCGCCGAAAGCAAGTACCGCGAAGCGGACGCCGTTGAGTGCCGCTGCAGCCGGATCTACTAGAGCGCGCCACATCGCGGCGCCGTTGTCGGGTGGTTCGCCGTCCCCAAAGGTGCTGGTGACCAGGAGCAGGTCGGTGCCGCTGGGGATCGGTTGCTTGGCCTGATCGGCCATGCAGCGCAACGTGACCGCCGCGCCTTCGTCGGCGAGCCGTCTGTGGACGCGGGCGGCGACCTCTTCGGCGCCGCCGGTCTGCGATGCCCACAGAACCAGGACTTCGCGTTGAGCGGGCGTGCTCCCGCCGCCGAATTCGCTGCGGGCTTGGCGCGAGAAAACGCCTGCGAGTGCGCCGTTGACCCAGAGCGCGCGGGCCGGGTCGAACGGTGCATGCGGCGGCAGCACCGGTAACACCCGCGGATCGAGGCCGGCGCTGGCTTCCAGGGCCGCGAGGAAGCCCGCGAGATAGGTACGTTCGCCGTCGGTAAATGCAGGGCGAGCGATTTCGGTGAGTCCGAGCGAGCCTGCCAACGCCCCGAAGGGCGAGCTGTCGTCACCTGATCCGCGAGTTGCCCGGACGATGGTGTCCAACGGACGGGTCGACGTGTCTTCCGGCGCGGCGCCCTCGGCTGACCGTGCGATCCGCGCCGCGCTGGCGGCGGCCACTCTGGTCAGAGAGACCGCGCAGACCTTCAACTCGGGTTGGAACGAGAGTGGGTCGACGGCGTCGTTTGTAACGGCGTTGATGCTCAGGTACTCGCCGAAAAGGTCGTTCCAGTGGAACGGGGCGAAGCAGTTGCCTGAGCGGACCCGGTCGGTGATCACAGCCGGGAGCAGCGCGCGGCCGCGCCGGGAAGCGACCTCGACCATGTCGCCCTCGCTGATGTCGAGGCCTGAGGCGTCCGCAGGGTGCAACTCGACGAACGGACCCGGGTTGAGCTTGTTGAGCTTGGCGACCTTCCCGGTCTTGGTCAGCGTGTGCCACTGGTGTTGCACCCGGCCGGTGTTGAGGACGAACGGGAACTGCTCGTCCGGCATCTCGGCGGCGGGCATGTGTGGGCGGGGGAAGAACACCGCCCGGCCCGATGCCGTGGCGAACGCCAGCCTCGGGGTGCTGCCGTCGGGCCGTGCCAGCAGGCGCTGGCTGACGCCGTCGTTGAGGTAGCGGATCGGGTTGCGCCCGTCGCCGTCACCGGTAGGACACGGCCACTGCACCGGGCTCTCGCGCAGCCGGTCGTAGCTGACGCCGCGTAGGTCGTAGCCGGTCTTCGGGTTCCACGTCTGCCTGATCTCGTCGAAGACCTCCTCCGCGCAGGTGTAGGAGAAGGCCGCCGCGAAACCCATTTCGCAGGCGACGCGCGCGATGAGCTGCCAGTCGGGCAGTGCCTGTCCCGGCGGGTCGGCAGCGCGCTGAGACAGGGTCAGCGTGCGCTCGGAGTTGACGGTCACGCCTTCGGACTCGGCCCACATGGCCGCGGGGAGCACGACGTCGGCGTACGCGTTGGTCTCGGTGTCGGCGAATGCGTCCTGGGTGATGACGAGTTCGGCAGCCTCGAGGCCGGCGATGACGGTCTTGCGGTTTCCGACCGAGGCGACCGGGTTGGTGCACATGATCCAGCAGGCCTTGATCTCGCCGTCAGCAATGCGGGAGAACAGGTCGATGGTGCCGGTTCCGAAATCGGTGCGCAGCGTGCCCGTCGGGATCGCCCAGAGCTTTTCGATGAACGCCCTGTCCTGTTCTACGGCGACAGTGCGCTGTCCCGGCAGCCCCGGACCCATGTAGCCCATCTCACGGCCGCCCATGGCGTTGGGCTGGCCGGTGAGCGAGAACGGGCCGCTCCCTGGCCGGCAGATCGCGCCGGTGGCCAAGTGCAAGTTGCACAGAGCGTTGGTGTGCCAGGTGCCGTGCGTGCTCTGGTTGAGCCCCATGGTCCACATGCTCATCCAGTTGCCGGCGTCGCCGATCCAGCGGGCGGCGGTGCGGATGGCGGCTTCCGGAATCCCGGTGATCGCGGAGACCCGGTCGGGCGGGTAGTCGGCGAGGAAGTCCGTCATGACTTCCCAACCCTCGGTGAACTCGCTGATGAACGCCGGATCGGTGTGGCTTTCAGCGACCAGGAGGTGGAGCAAGCCGTTGAGCAACGCGAGGTCAGTGCCCGGCTTTATCTGCAGGAACAGGTCTGCCTTGTCGGCTGTGGCATTGCGCCGCGGGTCGACGACGATCAGCTTCGCCCCGGCCGTGTGAATCCGGTCCATCATCCGCAGGAACAGGATCGGGTGGCAGTCGGCCATGTTGGCGCCGATCACGAAGAACACGTCGGCGTGATCGAGGTCGTCGTACGAGCCGGGCGGGCCGTCCGAGCCCAGCGACAGTTTGTAGCCGGTGCCGGCGCTGGCCATGCACAGCCGCGAGTTCGACTCGATCTGGTTGGTGCCGATGAACCCCTTGGCGAGTTTGTTGGCCAGGTATTGCGCCTCGATGCTCATCTGTCCCGAGACGTAGAACGACACCGCGTCCGGCCCGTGCTCGTCGAGGAGCCGTCGCAGTTCGCGCGCGGTGTGGCTGATAGCGGCGTCGACGTCGACGGGCTGCGGTTCACTATGACGCCCGTCGCGCTGGAGTGCGGTCGCGAGTCGGCCCGGTGCCGCGAGCATCTCGGCGGTCGTCGATCCCTTGGTGCAGAGCCGGCCGCGGTTGGCGGGGTGCTCGGTGTCACCGGTGCTGCGGACGACGCGCCGCCGGCCGGTCTCGTCGGCTTCGACGTCGAGCACGAGGCCGCAGCCCACGCCGCAGTAGGAGCAGCTGGTGCGAACGGTCGTGAGGGTCACGTCGAGCACCGCTGCCGTCACCCTAGCCTTCGTCTACGCGAGTCTGGCGTCGCCCCGCAGTCAGGAAAAAGTCGGGCGAAAATGGCAACCCGATCGATCCAAGGTAGTTACGGCGCGTTACATCGGTATGACGCCCGTGCCACGGGCGCGTTACATCCGCTGCAGAATCAGCCGGACGTTCCCGTTCGGCGACCAATCGGGCGGTACGACGGCGAGTGCGTCAGCCTGGGCCGCCCCCTGGAGCGACGCGGAGCGGCTGTTGCCCAGAACGCGGGCCGTTGCGCCGTCCCAGCTCACGGGTACGACGACCGTGCGACCAGGCCGGGTCGGCACGTCCCCGACGAGTTCGGCGACCGGCAGCCGGGGTAGGTCGCGGCCGGCGAGCCCTGCCAGCAACGGTGCGAGCAACGTGTGCGCTGCAACAACAGCCGCAAACGGATTCCCGGGCAGGCCGACCAACCACGTGGAGGGCCCGAGCGTCGCCAGTAGCTGCGGATGGCCTGGGCGGCACGCGACTCCGTCGACGAGCAAGCGGGCGCCGGCCTCCCGCAGCAGCGGGCGCAGGTGATCGGTGACGCCGACCGAAGTGGAGCCGGTCACGACGATCACCGACGGGTCGGCGCCCTGGTTGCTTCGCGGCGAAAGTGCGGCTGCCAGCCCGTCGCCGGCCCGGTCGCCGACCTGCAGCAGTTCGGTCAGGTTGCCACCGAGCGCCCTGATCAAGTGCGGCAGCATCGGTCCGAGGGCGTCGCGGACGAGGCCGGCGCCGCTCACGCCGCTGTGCGCCAGTTCGTCGCCGGTGACGACCACTCGCACCAGGGGGCGAGCGCGGACGAGGAGCTCGTCGTACCCGCAAGCCGCTGCCAACCCGAGCAACACCGGTGCGATCGTCTCGCCGCTGTGGGCAAGCACCTGCCCTTTCTGCGCGTCTTCGCCGGCCCGGCGGATGTGTGACCCGGCGACCGGAACAGGCCCGAAAACCAGCCCGCGGTCGAGCGTCACGTCCTCGATCCGCAGGATCGCGTCGGTGCCATCGGGGACCATGGCGCCGGTGGAGATGGCGATCGCCTCGCCGGGGAGCACGCGCCGCTCTGGCACCATCCCGGCGCTCAGCCGCCCGGTCGGCCGGTAGGGCGCGGGGCCGGCGACCGCGTAGCCGTCCATGGCCGCGGTGTCGAATGCCGGCAATGGGCTGCGGGCCTGCAGATCCTCCGCCAGCGTCGATCCGGCGGCGTCGGCGAGCACAGCACGGACGGGCTGGAGCGCGCAGGGGGCGGCGTGGGCGAGTTCACGGGCCCGATCCCAGCTCTCGCCGGGGCAGTCGATCGTGGCCTCCGGGTCAGCTGGGGCTGGCGCACGACCCGCTGACATTTGGCCAGAGTGTCTCGGCAACGTTACGGCCCGCTACGACGTGTGTTGCGGGCGCGAAAACAATCGCGCACAACCACACAACGGGTGTGGGGACAACTGCGATCAGGGGACGACAACCGTGACTTGCTTGGTCGCGCTCTGCGAGTCCTTGCCGTCGCACCCGGTCGATGTGGTCGTGACCGTCACCGTGTAGGTGCCCGATGCCAGGGTTGGGCTGGTCGTAAAGATGCGGGCATAACTGTCCGGCCAGTAGCGGCCGCCCGAGTCGTCGCAGGCCTTGGGGTCGCCACCGAGATCGACGGGCGCGCCGCCGGCGCCCCAGTCGACCGTCGTCGTACGGATGTGACCGTCCGAGTCGTCACTGGCGATGCCCAGTGATATGGCAGCGCCCTGCGCCTTCGCGGAGATGTTGATGACTATCGGCTCCGGACCGTTCGACAGTGAGCTCCCGGTCGCGATGGTGACCGTGGGGAGCAGGGACCACTCGCGCCGCGGTACGCCGTAGGTGCAGTTGTGATCCCATGTGCTGATCTTCGCGGACGGCGTGTAGCTCGCCGCCAGGCGGAAGCGGTAGCGGAAGGTGAAGGACTGGTCGACGTCGTGCAGCTCGCCCGTCTGGATGGTGCAGGCTCCGGCGCTCTTGTACTCGCGGTGGATGCCCGATCGGCCGCCCGACTCCCGGTAGCCCATATCGACGTCGTTCAGGCTGCCGTAGATCTTGCCTTTCACCTGAAGCGTGAGCGTCGTGTACGGCGCATCCGAGCCGTCTGCGTCGGTGACCGCGGTCAAGGTTGCCCCGAGCTCTTCCTTCGTCAGATCCGGGCCGGCCGCCACCACCGAGATGGACGGCGTTGTGGTCGGCTTGACCGTGGCTGCCACCTTCGAGGAGGGCGCGGTCGACCCCGCTCCGCCGGTGGGGGCGGCCGGCGTCGCGCCGCTGGTCGCGCCGCTGGTCGCGTTGCTGGTCGAGGCCTGGCCTGCTTTGCTGCCGCCCGTTCCGCGCGGCGTCGCCGGCTCAGTGCTACGCGTAGTAGCGGTCGGCGCCACGATGGCCTGTGTTGGCTTCTTGGACGCGGCTGCCGACCGAGTCGGGCTGGCGGTCGGGTCAGTCGAGTCGGTGGCGTCGGCGGAGGCGGTGGGTGACGACGCTGCGGTCGGGTTGTCGCCGTGCAGGGCGGGGAGCCTGGAGAGGGTCAGTCCGGCCACGAGCGTCACCACGCTCAGGGCAACCGCGGTCCCGCTCTGGCGACGCCGGTGGATCTCGGCCACGCGCTTGTGGACGCCCGGCTTGAGGTCGCGCGGAGCGGGGTTGCCGGCGAGGTCCGCCAACGCGCGGCGGATGTCCTCGTTGTCGTTCATGCTGACTTCTCCTTGCGGCGCAACTCGACGACGTTGTCGGGTACGTCGGCCGCGGGTGTAGGGCCTGCAGGTGCCAGCGCCGCGGTCTCCCTGAGCTTGGCGAGTCCGCGGTGCGTCGTGCTCTTGACCGTTCCGATCGAGCAGCCGAGCACTTCGGCCACCTGTGCCTCGGTCCGGTCCTCGTAGAACCTCATGACGATCACTGCGCGTGCCTTCGGCGACAGCTCGGCCAGTGCCCGCTGGAGGCGGTCACGGTCGTCGACGCCGGCGTACTCGTCGGGGGTCGTATCCGTGTCGGGCAGGTGCCCGGTCGGGATCTCGCCCCGCCACTTGCGGCGATACCACTTGGCATACGTCGTGAACATCACCTGTCGCACGTATGCCTCGCCGGCCTGTGGGTCGTTGAGCCGCTTCCATCGGAACCACGTTTTTGCAAACGCCGTCTGCAGCAGGTCCTCGGCAGAGGCCCGCTCCCCCGTGAGCAGGTAGGCGGTGCGCAGGAGGCTGGTCGAGCGGGCGTCGACAAGCTCGTCGAAAGCCTTGCGTCTTGCCTCGTCCAATCCCTCCCCCGATCCTGCGCTGCTTGTTAGGAGGCCCGTGACCTCCGCGAAGGTTCCAACAGGCGAATCATTACTTTTCGGCAGCTTCCACCACGAGGTGGCTGGGTGTAATGGAGTTGCGCCGATCGGCCGCTATGCAGCGGTAACACCAGTGGCCTATAACCACTCTAGACACGCACGCGGTCTCCTTTCGTCGGTGGGGAAGCTGGCGGGACACGCGAGCGTCTAGAACAGGTTGCGTCATGGCAAGCGAGCCGTCACGCGGACCCAGCCTCGCTGAGGTCCGTTTTCTCACTGTGGCAGAGGTCGCGGCGGTGATGCGTGTTTCCAAAATGACGGTCTACCGGCTCGTCCACTCGGGGGAACTCAACGCCGTGCGCGTCGGCCGGTCGTTTCGAGTACCGGAAAAGGCCGTGCACGACTACCTGAGCGGGGCCTTCACCGAAGCCGGCTGACCCCGGGGTACGCCGCCCGCCTCACCCGCGATATCCTGCCCCGCCGGCCGACGTCGGTTCCGTGTGCCGCAGACTGTCGAGGGTGTCCCCGTGGGTTCGGTCATCAAGAAGCGCCGCAAGCGCATGGCGAAGAAGAAGCACCGCAAACTTCTGAAGAAGACGCGCGTTCAGCGTCGTAACAAGAAGTAGGTCCTTCGCCGACGGTCGTGCGCGTCCCGGCCTTCGCCCGTACCGACGAGGAGGCGTGATGCTTCCGAGGCGAGTGCTCGTGACCGGTGTGTCGCGCCCTCCGGGTTCCGATCTCGCCCGCGCCCTGGTGGCTGACCCGCGCGTCGAGCACGTCATCGGGATCGACATGACGCGGCCGTCGGCCGACCTCGGCGGCATCGAGTTCATCCGCGCCGACATTCGCAATCCGCTGATCTCCAAGGTGATCGCCAGCACCGGCGCCGACACTGTCGCGCACATGGGGATCGTCTCTGCCCCCACCGGATCGGGCGGTCGGGCCACGATGAAAGAGATCAACATCATCGGCACGTTGCAGGTACTCGCGGCCTGCCAGAAGTCCCCGCAGCTGCGCCGTCTTGTCGTCCGGTCGACTACGGCGATCTACGGCGCGTCGCCGGCCGACCCGGCTGTCTTCACCGAGGACATGGAGGCGCTCGCCCTGCCGAGCGGCGGTTACGGCAAGGACGCCGTTCAGCTCGAGGCCTACACACGCGGGTTTGCCCGCCGCCGGCCCGACGTCTCGATCGTCATCTTGCGGTTCGCGAACCTGATCGGCCCACGCACCGAATCCGCGCTGGCCCGCTACCTGTCGCTTCCGGTGGTGCCGACGCCGCTCGGCTACGACCCGCGGCTGCAGTTCCTGCACGAGGACGACGCGACTGATGTGTTGATCCGCGCGACGACCGGGGAGTTCTCCGGCACGTTCAACGTCGGCGGCGCCGGCGTGGTACTTCTGTCCCAGGCGATCCGGCGGGCGGGCCGCGTCGCCGTACCAGTGCTGGCTCCAGCCGGGCGGGTCGCCGGGCGGATGCTGCGTCGCCTCGGGCTGATCGACGTCTCGCCCGAGCAGCTGCGCTACCTGCAATACGGACGGGTGGCCGACACGACAAGGCTGCGCACGACGCTCGGCATCGTGCCTGCGTACTCGTCGATCGCGGCATTCGACGACTTCGTCAACAGCCAGGTCCGGCGACAGGTGCCGGCCAGTGCCTGACGCCCGGGTCATCCCCCTCGACCGGTCCAAGCGCGGGCCCGGAGCAGGGCCGCCGCGCCTCGCCGAAGCAGCGCCCGCCCGCGACCAGGTGGTCAGCGACTGGGAGGCAGCGGCTGCTCGAGCGATGGCGTTCCTGCGCCGGCGGCTCTCCGGCGACTACGAGATCGACGAGTTCGGCTTCGACGCCGACCTGACCGACACCGTCCTGTACGCCGCACTGCGTCCGCTCTACGACAAGTACTTCCGCGTCGAGACGGTCGGGATCGACAACGTCCCCGCTGAAGGCGGCGCGCTGATAGTCGCGAACCATTCGGGAACGATCGCCCTCGACGCCCTCATGACGGCCGTGGCCCTGCGCGACCATCACCCGTCCAGGCGTCACCTGCGAATGCTCGGTGCCGATCTGCTCTTCCGCCTCCCCGTCGTCGCGCCACTGGCCCGCAAGTCCGGCTCGACCCTGGCCTGCACGGCGGACACTGAACGCCTGCTCGCCACCGGCAACGTGGTGGGCGTGTTCCCCGAAGGGTTCAAGGGTGTCGGCAAGCCGTTCGCCGATCGGTACAAGCTGCAGCGATTCGGGCGGGGCGGGTTCGTCTCCGCCGCGCTGCGCGCCGGCGTACCGATCATCCCGGTCTCGATCGTCGGGGCCGAGGAGATCTATCCGATGCTCGGGAACATGAAGACGCTCGCGCGGCTCCTCGGCCTGCCCTACCTGCCCATCACCCCGACGTTCCCGTTGCTGGGGCCGCTCGGGCTGGTGCCACTGCCGTCGAAGTGGTTCATCGAGTTCGGCACGCCCATCCAGACGCAGCAGTACGGCGTCGCCGCGGCCGACGACCCGATGGTCGTGTTCGAGCTCACCGACCAGGTGCGCGAGACGATCCAGCACACGCTCTACGCGCTACTCAGCCGGCGCAGCACGATCTTCTTCTGAGCTCGCGCTGAGCTATACGGCGGCCCGGCGTCGGCGGTAGGCGAGCCCGGCGAAGATGCCACCGGTCACCGCGCCAAGGCCTGCGGCCGCTGGGATACCGACGCGCGCGGCCCGACGCCCGGTGCGGAAGTCCTTGACCTCCCACCCGTTCTCGCGGGCAATCTCGCGCAACTCGCCATCGGGGTTTATGGCGACGGCGCAGCCCACCGTCGAAAGCATCGGCACGTCGTTGCTGGAATCGCTGTACGCCGTGCAGCGGCTCAGGTCGAGCCCCTCGCGCTCGGCCAGCGCGAGGATGGCTTCGGCTTTAGCCGGTCCGTGCAGCGGTTCTCCCACGAGGCGGCCGGTGTAGCAGCCGCCCTCGACCTCCGAGACGGTGCCGAGCGCGCCGGTGAAGCCCAAGCGCTGCGCGATGATGTTTGCCAGCTCGACCGGCGTCGCGGTCACCAACCAGACCCGCTGCCCGGCGTCCAAATGCCGCTGAGCGAGCGCTCGGGTGCCGGGGAAGATGCGGTCGGCCATCATCTCGTCGTAGATCTCCTCGCCGTAGCTGACGATCTCATCGACGCTCTTGCCTGCGACGAATGCCAACGCCGACTCGCGCACCTTGCGCATAGCGGCGTGGCTCTCCGCACCGCTGACGCGAAAGCGCACCTGGTCCCAGGCAAAGGTCCACAAGTCGCGAGTGGTGATGAGCTTCCGGCTGACGAGGCCCTTGGCGAAGTAGTAGATCGACGCACCGATCATGATCGTGTTGTCGACGTCGAAGAACGCAGCCGCGGTCGGGTCGGGTGTGGCGGCCGGCTCGGCGTGCGCCGGCGCAACCTCCGCGGCAGCGGCCGAGGCGGCGCCGGCAACTACGGCCGCGACGCGGTCGTCGGCCTTGCGGCGGAACGGCCCCACGTCACTCCTGTCGCCTCGGAACGATCGATTCTCATGCTACCGACCGCGCCGGTGGGCCAGGCGTCAGTGTCGGCCGGGAAGGACAGGCCCGGTAGGCAGTGCAGTGGGTGTAACCACCACGGTTGCGTTAGGCAGCGGTGCGGGACGCGGAGGCGTGGTGACGACGATCGAGGTTTGCGAGCCGGCTGTCGGCGCAGGAGCGGGCGGCGGTGGGAGTGCGGGCGGCACGATCACGCCCCGTGAGCTCAACGCCGGTGGCACCACCGGCGACGTCGGCAGCGCGGGCTGCGACGGTACGCCGGGCAGCACTGGCGTGGCGCCGGAGGTGGGTTCGGACCCTGCGCCTGCGCCGGTGTCGGCATCGACGATGTCCTGCGGTGCGACCGCCGGTGCGGACGGCGCCCGGTCCGCAGGCAAAGCGGGTGGCGCCGGCATCCCGGGCACCGCGGGCACGGACGGGGTTACGGCATTGGAACCGTCAGCGGGTGCGGACGGCGGACCGGATTGTTGGCCCCCGCCGCTGGGCGCACCGGGCGCACCGGACGGCCCGGCCGAGGGCGCGGGGTCGCCGGCCGGTGCCGCAGGCTGCTGGACCGCGGGGGCGCATCCGGCGCCGCATGTCAGCTCGGCGATCGCCTCGCTGGTCGAGGCCTGGATGGTGTCGAGCAACCTCGCCGACTGGTCCGCTCGTTGCCGTTCGGCCGGCCCGAGAAGCGTCGTGATTGCGGCGAGCGCCCGCTGCTGCCGCACGGTGAAGGCCTCGAGGTCGGCGAGCGGACCAATCTGCTTCGTCTCTGACGCAACGAACGAGAGCAGGGCCGAGCCTCGGCTGGTCGCGCGGTCCATGTCGGCCATGGTGTTCGGGACACGCCCGAGGTCGCGCTCGCGGGCAAGACTCCTGACCTCGTCGAGGCGCCTGCTTGCGCGCGCGAGCAGGGCGTGACCGCGGGCCAACTGACCTCGGGCCGTCATCAGCTCGATCGCCTCCGCCTGGCGCTTCACGCCGTACAGCAGGTCACCGGGCACCGCGCGAAGGGTCGCCGAACCGAACAGGGCGAGGACGATGAATCCGGCCACCGCGGCCGCGACGCCCCGGCTCAGGAGCGAAGTGATCGAGCGAGTCGGCGCCGCGGGTTGTGGCGGCGAGATCCTGGGGGCGGGCCGTGCCTGCGCCGCCAGCGCCTCGGACATCAGCCGATCGCGCAGCGATTCGCGGAACTCGAGCGGTGTGCGCGCGGACTCGACCGACCGCACCGACGCCGCTAGCTCCAGGAACGCCCGTAGTTCGTCATCGAGAGCGGCGGCAGCCCTTGGGCTGTCCAGCGCGGCTGCGAGTTCCTCAACGCGACTCGCCGGGGTCACAGAAAGGCCTCCTTCACCCTTGTTAACGAGCGTGCGCGCTGGTGGTTGCGGGTGCTCGTCATTTCGCGCCGCCCAGCTTGCGCTCAAGCGCGCGAAGGGCGCGGTACTGCAAGGACTTGACGGCTCCGTCGCTCTTGCCGAGGACGAGCGCTGTCTCCGCGACCGACATGCCCTGCAGGAAACGCAGGACCACGCACTCCTGCTGGTCGCCGGGCAGCGTCTTGAGCGCCGCGAGTAGGGCGCGGTTCGTTTCAGCCTGGAGTACGGCGGCGCTCGCCTCGGGTGCGGTCGTCGCCGCGCTCTCAACGATCTGGTCGGTCGTGAGCTCGAGGCGGTAGCGGCTCGACTTGAAGTGGTCGGCGATGAGGTTGCGCGCGATGGTGATCAACCACGCCGCGAAGTCGTGTCCCTGCCATTCGAACGTGCTGATGCGCTTGAGCGCGCGCAGGAACGTCTCACTGACAAAGTCTTCGGTCAGCGACGCTGAACCGGCGCGGCAGTGCACGTATCCGTAGACCGTGTCGACGTACCGGTCATACAGCTGGCCAAAAGCGTCGGCGCTCCCGGCCTGGGCCCGCGCGACGAGTGTCGTGATCTCGTCGTGGTCGGCCCCGGCGGACCACCTCCGGGGGGGCCTGCTCATCTGCAGCCGGGTCATGGCCAGGACGCCCGGCCGCCCGGTCGGGCTTGCGGCGGCCAGGGCGAGGGACAGGGAGCCGAGCGCGTCGATGACGCGCGTCGGCTGCCGGCGCATGTTCACGACGCTGCGCGCGGGTCCATCACGCGCGCATCAGCTGGAAGCCGAACGCGATGACTATGACGACCAGTAGGGCGAGAAGAACCGCCGCTGTGGGACTACGCATCAGCCAGCTCCCTCCGCGCGCGATCCTCCATTCACCCTGACTTACCCACATCCGGGGCGAACTCCATCGTCAATCGGCTGAGTTCGCGCTCGAGTTCCTGCAGGCCCTCGATCTTCCCCAGGCAGAACGTCACGCCCGCTTCCCTAGCCTGCTCCTCGATGGCCGCGTCGAGGTATGCGGTGTAGAGGATCACCACCTGGTCGGGACGCGTCGCCTTGATCTGGCGGGTGGCTTCGAGCCCGTCGACGTTCGGCATCCGCAGGTCCATGACGATCACTTGCGGATCGAGCTCGCTGGCGAGCGTGATCGCCTGGGCTCCGTCCGTTGCCGCACCGACGACCTCGAAACCATCGAGCTTGAGCATCGCGACGAGCATCCGGCGCACATGGTCGGTGTCGTCGACAACGAGGACCCGGACCGACACGGTCACGTTCCCCTCTCGCTCGGCAGAACTGGACGGCTGGCCCCCCGGAAGGTCAGCGTAACCGAGCCGGCGGGGTGACTAAGTGGGCCGCCGGAAGACCTCGGCGACCCAGAGCACGCCACGCGCGTCGACTGCCACCCCAACGCCGATCTCCGTGTACTGGCGGTCGAGGATGTTCGCGCGGTGGGAACGCGATCGCATGAAGGCCCGGTGCAGGGTGCTGACGTTGCCACCCACGCCGACGTTCTCGGCGACCGCGTTCCAGTTCGTCACCTGCCGGGTCAATCCGGGGTTGTGGTGCAGGGAGTTGGATCTGGCCATCTGCTGCGCGTGTCGCAGCGCGATGCGGGACAGGTCGGCCCGGGACGCGAGTGCCGCGCGGCCCTGCTGTGCGCGGGCGCCGTTGATCGCCGCCACGAAGCCACCGGAGGTCGACCCGTGAGCGGGTGCCGCCGTCACCACCAAGAACGCCGCGCACAATGCGGCGGTGGCCGTGGACATGAGACGAGACACGGGCACAGCCCCTCGGTAGCGTCGGCGAAGTTCCCGTTGTGTCGTCCGGTCGGCCCAATTCCTTGAGCCCGATGGGCCTAGTGCTCTGTGCGAGACTGGCCGCGCGATGACTGTTTCCAACGTTTCCGACCTGGTTCGGCGTAACGCCGAGCGAGCGCCGGACAAGCCGGCTTTGCTCTACCAGGACCGCGCGACGACGTGGGGGCAACTCGACCACGATGTGTCGAGCGCGGCGGGAGCGCTGGCCGGACTCGGGCTGCGCGCGGGCGACCGGGTCGCGATCGCAGTCGGCAACACGCCCGCGTTCGCGGTCAGCTATTTCGGTGCTCTGCGCGCCGGCCTGGTAGCCGTGCCTGTGAATCCGGACTATACGGCGACGGAGCTCGAGCACGTGCTTGGCGATTCCGCGGCTTCCGTTGTCGTCGGGCACCGAGGCGCCGCGACGACATTGCTGGAGTTGGCCGGCACACTGCCTGCCCTTGAGCACGTGATCGTCGCCGATTCGGGATCGCCACCCAACGGGACCCTTGGCCTGTCCAATCTGCTCGGCGGCGCGCCGTCACATCCGCAGGACAGCGAGGGCGGTGGCGAAAACCTCGCCGTCCTGAGCTATACCTCGGGAACGTCTGGGCGACCGCGCGGGGCGATGCTCAGCCACCGCGCGCTGCTCGCCAACCTGGAGCAGTGCAACAAGATCGACCCGCCTGTGATGCGCGACGACGACGTCGTACTGCTGGTCCTGCCGCTCTTTCACATCTACGGCCTCAACTCCGCGCTCGACATGATGGTGTGGCATGGCGCGACTGGCGTCCTCGTCGAGCGGTTCGACCCGGTCGACACCCTGGCCGTCATGCGCAGACATCGGGTCTCCAACGTTGTCGGTGCCCCGCCGATGTTCGTCGCGTGGTCGTTGCTCAACGACGTCGGTGATGCCTTCGCGTCCGTTCGCCTCGCCGTTTCCGGCGCAGCGCCGCTTCCCTCGGAAGCCGTTTCGCGGCTGCTCGAGGCCACCGGCCATCACGTCTTCGAGGGCTACGGGCTCACCGAGACCGCGCCGGTGCTCACCACGACGTTGATGTCCCCGGTGCCCAAGCCCTCCTCCATCGGGCGGGCAATCCCCGGCGTAGAGCTGCGACTGCTCGACGAGGAGGGCGAGCCGGTCGAAGACGGTGACCCGGGTGAGATCACGGTTCGCGGCGACAACTTGTTCTCCGGCTATTGGCGCGACGGCGACGGCGGCCCCGACGGGGACGGCTGGTTCCGCACCGGCGACGTCGCGTACGCCGACGACGACGGCGATCTGCACATCGTCGATCGTCGCCGCGAGTTGATCCTGGTCAGCGGGTTCAACGTCTACCCGCGTGAGGTCGAGGTCGTCCTCAATCGCCATCCGGCCATCGTGGAGGCGGCGGTGATCGGCATCCCGCATCCCTACACGGGCGAGTCGGTGAAGGCCGTTGTTGTTCTCCAGCCGGGCATGCAGCTCACAGCCGACGAGGTGATCGCTCACTGCGCGACGTCGCTGGCCGCGTTCAAGTGCCCGGTAGCCGTCGAGTTCGTCAGCGGCCTGCCGCACTCGCTCGCGGGCAAACTCGCGAAGGGCCAGCTGCGCGAGAGCACTGACCCGGTGTCCGGCTAGGGAAGAATTGCCGTCATGCGTTCCGTAGCCTGGATCCCGTTCGCGGCGACGCTCATCTCGCTGGAATTCACGATGGCCCTGCTGCGCCGGTGGCGACAGAGCCGGCGTTCGTACCTGCGCAGCTGGGTGATCTCGCTCGCCTGCTTCACGGTCGGCACGGGGGCGCTGTGGTACGGCGTCGCGTTCGGCTGGGACTCACCGACGTTCCGCGCGTACTACCTGTTCGGCGCGTTTCTCGCACCACCCTGGCTGGCCCAAGGAGAACTCGAACTACTGCTGCCGCCGAGGGTCGCGCGGGTCAGCGCGTTCTTTCTGCTGCTCGTCACCGTCAACATGGCGTTCCTCATCGGTGCGGTGCCCTTCGTCGAGGGGCGGTCCGTATCCGGCTTCGCCATCCCGCATGGCAAGGATCTGTTCCCCGTGTACGTCCGGGTGGCGATCATCGTCGCCAACTCGGTCGCGACGCTGATCGTCGTCGGCGGCACGGTCTGGTCGGGATGGCGCTCGCGCGGGCGCGGTCCAGCGGCCGCGTCGCGTTTCCGCGGCACCTTGCTAATCACGCTCGGTGTGCTGGTGGCGGCGGCCGGCGGCGGCCTGACCTACATCGGCCAGGAGAACGGCCTGGCGCTCTCCCTCGCGATCGGCGTCGGCGTGATGTACGCCGGCTTCGTCGTCGCGTCGCGGCGTCCCGGTGCTCATAGGGCAGCACGCACCCGCCGGCGTGATCGCTCCCGCGCCGAAACCGTGGAGCCAGGTCACTTGCTCGATGTCGACAGTGAATCGGTCGACGAGTCATCCGGCGGCGCACTCGTCGGTGCTGGATGAGCGCGGGGCATCGCATCACTCTCCTCGGCAAACCCGGCTGCCATCTGTGCGACGACGCGCGGCTCGAGATCGAGCGCATCGCCACCGAGTTAGGGGTGCCGTGGGACGAGCGCGATGTCACCCTCGACCCGGCCGAATTCGAGGAGTACGGCGACCGTATCCCGGTGATCCTCGTCGACGACGTCGAGCACGGCTATTGGCGCGTCGAAGAAGAGAGATTGCGCAAAGCCCTCACCCGCTGACCCACGTCACCATCAACGACACGCTCCGGCGCGCGACGGGTGACGGGCTGCTCCGCGCGGTTCCTTGCCCGGCACGTGCTGGCCGGCGAGCACGACCTCGCACAGGTCATCGGCTTTTCCGCCTGAGTTGACCCCGCGACGCCTCACCCGCGGGGTTTGTGCACGCATTCACAAGGCGTATTCTCAATCGCACAAGCTCGTGGATCGGCGCTCGGCGGCGTCCGATCACCTGCCGTTGATCACAGCTGGCTCCGAGGAGTAACGCAGTGGCTCACATCGTCGCGGCGAGCGCGTGAGCGACATACGCAAACGCGCCATCCCCGACGCGACGGTGGCGCGCCTGCCCGTCTACCTGCGGGCCCTGGTCGCCATCGCCGACGGCGGCGAGACAACGGTTTCGTCCGACTCGCTCGCGGCGGCCGCCGGGGTCAATTCGGCGAAGGTGCGCAAGGACCTCAGCTACCTGGGTTCCTACGGCACGCGCGGCGTCGGGTACGACGTGCGGTACCTCGTCTACCAGATCTCCCGCGAGCTCGGGCTCACGCAGGACTGGTCGGTCGTGATCGTCGGCGTCGGTAACCTCGGCCACGCCCTGGCCAATTACGGCGGGTTCGCGCAGCGCGGGTTCTCGATCGCCGCACTGTTCGACGTCGACCCCCGGCAGGTCGGCCAGGAGGTTGCGGGACAGGCGGTGCGCCACCTCGAGGAGATCGATACCGTCGTCAAGGAGTGCGGTGTGTCGATCGGCGTGATCGCGACGCCAGCGCACGCGGCCCAGGAGGTCGCCGACCGGCTGGTCGCGTCCGGTGTCACAAGCATCCTCAACTTCGCGCCGGTGCTGCTTGCCGTGCCGCCCGGTGTCGACGTGCGCAAGGTCGACCTCTCGATCGAGCTGCAGATCCTGTCTTTCCACGAGCAGCGCAAATTGACGACGCCGCGCACCGGTGATCTCGAGGACGCGGCGCTGTTGGCGGCGGTGACCTCATGAGCGTGCTGGTCGTCGGCGTCAGCCACCACACCGCTCCGGTCGAGCTGCTCGAGCGGCTCTCGATCAGTCCTGACGATCTGCCCAAGGTGTTCGCGGAGCTGCAGACAAGCGAGTACGTCGGCGAGTCCGTGGTGCTCTCGACCTGCAACCGGATCGAGATCTACACCCACGTCAGCCGTTTTCACGCCGGCGTGCACGACGTGAGCGAGCTGCTCTCGCGCTCCTCCGGCGTACCGCTTGAGGAGCTGACGGAACACCTCTACGTGCACTACGAGGACCGCGCCGTGCAGCAGTTGTTCACGGTCGCCTGCGGGCTCGACTCGATGGTTGTCGGCGAGGGCCAGATCCTCGGGCAGGTCCGCGACGCGTTCCGACTCGCCCAGGAGGAGCGCGGTGTCGGCCGTGTGCTGGGAGAGCTTTTCCGGCATTCGTTGCGCGTGGGCAAGCGGGCCCGCACCGAGACGGGCATCGGCCGCACGGGCCAGTCGCTGATCAGCGTCGGCCTTCGCGTTGCGGAGGCGGGCCTCGGGCCGCTCGCGGGTCGCACGGCACTGATCGTCGGCGCGGGGGCGATGGGCACCCTTGCCGCCTCCACCCTGCGGCGGGCCGGCGTCACCGATATCGTGGTCGCCAACAGAACCGCGGCCAACGCTCGAGCGGTCGCCGACCCGCTCGGTGCGAGCAGCGTCGGGCTCGACCAGCTGGAGGCGGCCATTGCGGGCGCCGACGTCGTCGTCTCCTCGACCGGCGCGGCCGGAATCGTCGTCGAGGCCGAGGTCGTCGAACGCGCGGTTCAGGCGCGGGGTGGCCGGCCGATCTTCTTCCTCGACCTGGCGCTGCCCCGCGACATCGACCCGGCGATCCGCGAGCTGCCCGGTGTCGGGCTGGCCGACCTCGACGGGCTGCGCGCCGTACTCGACACCGACGAAGACTCGAGCGACGTCGACGCTGTCCGCGGGATCATCGCCGATGAAGTGTCGGTCTTCCTCGGCTGGCAGCGCGCAATGGAGGTGGCGCCGACCGTGGTGGCGCTGCGGTCCAAGGCCGACCAGGTCATCGACGCCGAGCTGTCTCGCCTCGCCAGCCGAAACCCCGACATGGGGCTGCGGGAGCGGGCGGAGGTCGACCAGGCCGTACGCCGCGTCGTCGACAAGCTGCTGCACGCACCGACCGTCCGGGTGAAGCAACTGGCCGAATCGCCGGGCGGGCATCACTACGCCGAGGCGTTGCGCGAGCTCTTCGGCCTCGACCCACACGTGATGGACGCCGTCTCCGCGGCCGTGATCCCCGACCAGGACCCCGAGCCGTGACCCTGCGGCTCGGCACGCGCAGATCGCCGCTCGCGATGGCGCAGGCCGGGGGAGTGGCCGCGACGATCCTCGCGATGCTGGGGCGCGACGTCGGGCTCGTCGAGATCACCACTCGCGGCGACGTCGACCCGGGGGCCATCGCCGCGATCGGCGGCACCGGCGTCTTCGTGACGGCTCTGCGCGAGGCCTTGCTGGAGGGGCGGATCGACCTGGCTGTCCACTCGCTCAAGGACCTGCCGACTGCGGTGGCTGACGGTCTGGTCGTCGCGGCAGTCCCGCCGCGTGAGGACCCGCGCGACGTGTTCTGCCACCCGGCCGGCCTCACGCTCGGCGAAATGCCACGCGGCGCCCGCATCGGCACCGGCTCACCCCGCAGGACCGCACAGATCAACGCGCTGGGACTCGGCCTCGAGATCGTCCCCATCCGCGGAAACGTCGACACGCGGCTGAAGAAGGCTGCCGACGGCGACGTCGACGGGGTCGTCCTCGCGCGGGCGGGGCTCGCCAGGCTCGACCGGCTCGACGCGGTCAGCGAGGTGCTCGACCCGATCCAGATGCTGCCGGCTCCTGGCCAGGGCGCGCTCGCGATCGAGTGCCGCGCCGACAACGCGGAACTGATCGAGCTGCTCGCCGCCCTCGACGACCCAGACAGCCGCGCGTGTGTCGACGCGGAGCGGGCGCTGCTCGCCGCGCTCGAAGCAGGTTGTACGGCGCCGGTCGGCGCGCTTGCCGACGTGGCCGACGACGAGCTCTATCTTCGGGCTGTGGTCGCCGCCGTAGACGGATCTGATGTCGTCAAACAAAGCCTGACCGGGCCGGTAGAGAAGCCGGCCGAACTCGGTCGCCGGCTCGCTGCGATCCTGTTCGAGGACGGTGCCGCCGACGTTCTGGGCGCGGTTCGATGACCGGCTCCGTCGCTCTCGTGGGCGCGGGCCCGGGTGATCCGGGCCTGGTCACCGTGCGTGGCCGTGAGCTGCTCTCGCGCGCCGACGTCGTCGTCATCGATCGGCTCGCGTCCGACGAGCTGCTCGCCTACTGCCGGCCGGACGTCGAGGTGGTCAACGCGGGCAAGGTGCCGCGCTCCGCGCACGGCGAGGGCATGACGCAGGACGAGATCAACGCGTGCCTGGTCGACCGAGCGCAGGCCGGCAAGCGGGTTGTCCGGCTCAAAGGTGGCGACCCGTTCGTCTTCGGCCGCGGGGGCGAAGAGGCCTTGGCCTGCAAGCGGGCCGGGGTGCCGTTCGAGATCGTGCCGGGAGTGTCCAGCGCGATCGCGGTACCGGCGTACGCCGGGATCCCGGTTACCCACCGCGGCATCAACCAGGACATGGCGATCGTCAGCGGTCACGCCGATCCAGCGGCTGACGGCAGTGTCGTTGACTGGCCGGCGCTCGCGGCCGGGCCAACGACCCTCGTCCTGCTGATGGGCGTCCACGAGATAGGCAAGATTGCGGCGATCCTCGTTGAGCACGGACGGTCCGGCGACACACCCGTCGCGATGATCCATGCCGGCACGACGGCGAGGCAGCGCACCGTCGTCGCAACCCTCGACACGATCGCTGACGTCGCCGCTGCCGCGGAGATCAAACCCCCTGCGGTGACGGTGATCGGTGATGTCGTGCGGCTGCACGACGAGCTCGATTGGTTCGAGTCGCGCCCGCTGTTCGGGCGGCGCGTGCTGGTGCCGCGCTCGCGCGTGCAGGCCGGCGACCTCTCCAGCGAGCTGCGCGCTCTGGGTGCCGAACCGCTCGAAGTGCCGACGATTGCGATCGAGGAACCCCCGTCGTACGACGAGCTCGACGCCGCGTTGCACGACCTGTCGCGCTACGACTGGGTTGCGTTCACCAGCGTCAACGCCGTGACCGCGGTCCTGTCGCGTCTCAATGCGTTGGGACTCGACTCGCGGGTGTTCTTCGGCCTGCGCATCGCCGCCGTCGGCACTGCGACACAGCGGGCGCTGTCTTCGCGGGGCTTGCGCGCCGACCTGGTGCCGTCGGGCGAAGCAAGCTCCGAGGGCCTGCTCGCCGAGTGGCCGTCCGGCTCGGGTCGCGTGCTGCTGCCGCGCGCTGACATCGCGACTGACTCGTTGGTCGATGGCCTGCGCGCGCTCGGCTGGACGCCGCACGACGTCATCGCCTACTGCACGGTCGTCGCAGCGGTGCCGCCCCCTGCGGTACGCGCGGCCCTCACGTCTGGTGCAATCGACGCGGTCGTGTTCACGTCGTCGTCGACGGTGCGCAACCTGGTGCAGTTGATGGGTGCCCCGGCCGAGTCGGTAGTCGTCGCGGCGATCGGTCCGAAGACGGCGGCAGCCTGCGCGGAGCTCGGGGTGCGCGTCGACGTGCAAGCCGACACCGCCTCGGTCGAAGCGGTCGCTCGCGCCCTGGCCGAACACATCGCAACACGTGGGAGCAGCGCATGACGTCACAGCCGGGGTTTCCCGTGTCCCGCCCGCAGCGTTTGCGCCGCACACCGGCACTGCGCCGGCTCGTCGCCGAGACCTCGATGCAGCCGGGCGACCTCGTGCTCCCGATGTTCGTGAAGGAAGGCATCGACGCGCCGGCGCCGATCGTGTCGATGCCCGGCGTCGTACAGCACACCCGCGAATCACTGCGAAAGGCCGCTGCTGACGCCGTTGCAGCGGGCGTCGGCGGGCTCATCGTCTTCGGCATCCCGGCGGTGAAGGACGCGCGCGGCTCGGCCGCCGACGATGCTGACGGCATCGTGCAACTCGCGCTGGCCGATCTCGTCAGCGAAGTCGGCGACGCGACGGTCCTCATGAGTGACTGCTGCCTCGACGAGTACACCGACCACGGGCACTGCGGGATTCTTCGCGACGACGGCAGCGTCGACAACGACGCGACGCTCGAGCGGTATGCCGCCGCCGCTGTTGCTCAGGCGCGCGCGGGCTCCCACGTCGTGGCGCCGAGCGGGATGATGGACGGCCAGGTGGCCGTCATCCGGGCGACGCTCGATCTTGAGGGTTACAGCGACGTTGCGATCCTGGCCTACAGCGCGAAGTACGCGTCGGCGTTCTACGGACCTTTCCGCGATGCCGCCGAGTGTGCGCCGCAGTTCGGTGACCGGTCGGCGCACCAGCAGGATCCGGCCAACTCCGACGAAGCGCTGCGCGAGGTAGCGCTCGACATCGCCGAGGGCGCCGACATGGTGATGGTCAAGCCAGCCGGCAGTTACCTCGACGTTCTACGCCGGGTACGCGACCGCGTCGATGTGCCGGTTGGCGCCTATCAAGTGTCCGGCGAGTACGCGATGGTCGAGGCCGCGGCCGCGAACGGCTGGATCGACCGCGACCGCGTCATCCTCGAAACGCTGATGTCGATCAGGCGCGCGGGCGCCGACTTCGTTCTCACCTACTGGGCGAGCGAAGTCGCTGCGCGGTTGGGTTGACGACTCCGGAAGGCGATGCCGCGGGTCGGCCGACTGCCGAGACCGTGCAGACATTGCATCGGGGCATCCGGGTTCTCGAGCTGCTCGCCGGATCGCGCGACGGGCTTTCTGTCAACGAGATCGCGGCCGCACTCGACGTCAATCGCACGGTCGTCTACCGGTTGCTGGCGACGCTCACCGAGCACCGGCTCGTCGACCGCGATGGCAACGGCCGCGCGCGTCTGGGATTGGGCGTTCTTGAGCTCGCCCGTCAGGCCCGACCGCAGCTGGTCGAGGCCGCGCTTCCCTTGCTGCGCAGGCTTTCCGACGACGTCGGCGCGACCGCGACACTCACGGTCGAGGACGGCGGCGAGGCGTTGGCCGTTGCCGTCGTTGA
>JBKJZO010000029.1:0-5966 GCA_046715235.1 Mycobacteriales bacterium | reverse complement strand
ACGCCCACGCCGACTCCGACTCCGACTCCCACTCCGACTCCCACTCCGACTCCGACTCCCACTCCCACACCGACGCCCACCCCCCCGCCGATGAGCTGCACCGCTGGTCGCATGCACTTGACGTTCGACGACGGGCCTAAGGCCGACATCACCCCGCAGATCCTCTCGGCTCTCAAAGCGCGCGGGATCAAGGCAACGTTCTTCGTCACCGGCAACAGCATCACTGCGTGGCCGCAGGGCTTGGCGTCCCTGAAGGCCGACGGACACCGGATCGCCAACCACACGTTCACGCACCCCTACCTCACGCAGCTCACCGCGTCACAGGTCTCGTCCGAGTTCAGCCGGACGTCCGACCTGATCCAGCAGTACACCGGCTCGCGCCCGACCCAGTGGCGGCCGCCGTACGAGGACTGGAACGCCTCGGTTCGCCAGATCGCGTCGAACCAGGGGATGTCGATGCTCCTCTGGGACTACGCCACGGACAGCAAGGACTACACGGGTCTGAGCCCGCAGCAGATAACCGATCGCGTGCTGGCTGGCGCGTTCAACGGCGCGACTGTCCTGTTCCACGACCGGGTGCCCAACACCGCGATTGCCATGCCTGGCCTGCTGGACCAGCTGATCAGTCGCGGCTACTGCTTCAGCTAGGCGGTCTACCGCGCGGCGTAGCGATTCCTGACCAAACGGTTCGACCCCGAAGAGCTCATCCGCTACCTAAGCTACCTGTTCGCGCCGGGCGCGGCCGGACACGAGACACGTCCCCCGACTACTCGACGACGGCACCCGGATGCCAAGGCAGCCGATAGGCGTCTCCGTCAGCGGTGGTCACCTCGACCAGCATGTCCCACGGCCTTGAGGTCGTGACGGTGGCGAAATAGCCCCGCTCGCCTTCCTGGAGCCGGGGTCGGGCCCCTTCTTGGGTGGTTACCCTCGCCTGCCATCCAGCAGGGACGCTGACGAGCACGATGTAGCGGCCGGCCGACAACCGGTGTGCCGCGAGCGCGCCCTGAGGCACCCCCCCGAGTCGCTGGCATGTCAGATCCGCGGAGAGGCAGCCGTATTCGTACGAGATGTAATCGCTCAGCTGGATGAACGGGAGCCTTTCGGGCGCCTTCCACAGTTCGAACGCCTTCTCGTCGTCACCGTTCGCGCCTCTGCTGAACATGACGTAGCGGACGCCCCCGCTCGATGCCGAGACGATGACATCTGCAGCCGTCTTGGTCCGGCCACTGGCCTTCAAGTCGGCGACGACCCGTTCCAGTGCCGTCGCGCCTGCGGCGGAGTCGCGGCTCGGATACGACGACGTCGGGAGTGCCGTTGCCTGCGAAGGCGAGCCAAGCGGTGGACTCTCGCTGCGGTCGCGTACGACCGACGCCACAGCCACGATGCCGGTACTCGCGGCGACAGCTGCGGTGACAGCGGCAATGCGGAGCCCATTGCGCCGTCGCCGCCCGTGATGCACGACCGTAGCGACGAATCCGGGCGGTAGATCGCTGTCACCGACCGCAAAGTCAAGAAATCGCTTTACGTCATGCTCCATGTCGCTCCCCTTTGTGGTCGCCGAACTCCGCCGCTACGAATTCGTCGGAACGAAGTCGCTCGAGCCCGCGTGACGCGAGACTCTTGACCGTTCCTGTCGAACAGCGCAGCTCGTGAGCTACTTGCGCCTCTGAGAGATCCGCCCAGTATCGAAGGACGACGACTGCCCGCATCTTTGGGGGTAAGTTCGCGAGCGCACGCCGCGCGGCATCACGCGCATCAACGCGGGCGACCTCGTCCGCAGCAACGTCGTCCTTGCGATCCTCCAGCGAGCCGGAGCGCGAGCGGTACGTCGGCGAGCGCCGCCAGCTCGTCACGCGGTTGACCATCGCGCGACGAACGTATGCGTGCGGGTGACCTTGGCTCACCCTCCGCCAGTGTGGGTACGTCTTCTCGAGAACGTCCTGCAGTAGGTCCTCTGCGGAGTTGCGGTTGCCGGTCAGCAGGATGGCGAAGCGCAGGAGTCCACCGCCTGCGCTGGATACGAACTCGCTGAAGGTCGCATCACCCTCGTCCGACTGTGCGCGCATATCTCCTACAACGCTAGGGAGCAGCCCGAGGTTGACTCGCGTCGAGTGGCCGCGGCATTCAACCCGAGGGTTATTGCCTTCCGCGCGCCTCGCAGGGCGCGGTGTCGAGCGCTGTGCGATCAGAAGTCACCGCCCAAGGCCAGAGCTGCGAGCGCAACCAGGCAGGTGAGCGCCGCCGCCCAGTTGATGACAAGGATCAAGCCCCTGCGCTCTCGGAACCTCGCACTCCACCATTCTGCGCTGCCCGCCGAAACCGTTGAACGCACCATGATGACTCGGCCGCCGCCGAAACCCGCCCCCATGAGTGTCGTTGCCCACCACGGCGATACCAGGAGCGCGGCAGCCGCTGCGACGTACGGCAGTTGTGTGGGAACGAATGTCCGCAGCGCTGTCCCCATCTCGAATCCAAACTGCAGGGCTCCCGACCCGTCGGTTCTCGCGATGATTGAAGAGGGCACCTGGCGAGCGTTCTGCGGAAGCCGCCAGGGAAGGAGGTTCATGTCGAACATGAGCGCGAGCAGGACGAGAGTCGCCAGTGCGCCGAGTCGCAGTTCACGAGACAAGAGCTCGTGCGCGAGAGCGGCAGGAAGCATCAGGGCCGTCCCGGTGACCGCGCCACCGAGCAGCAGACCCAAGTTGAAGCAACGCTCGTTGTGTTTGTCTCGCCAGACTGACGAGGTCAGCAAAGATGCTGAGTTGTAGCTTCAAACCGAGCCTGAAGTGGAAAATCCCGCGATGGCGGCAATGAGCGCCGCGGTGAGCACGACCATTGGCAATCGCATCGGGACAAGGGCAGCCGCGGCGGATGCAGCAGTTGCAAGCGCAGCGATCGCCGCGCTGAGTGGCAAGGGCCGCGCTAGGAATCCCGGTCGTCGTTCTGCGGCAGAAAGGGCAGACATCAGGACCCAGAGCGTATGCAACTCGTGGTGTACCTGCCAGAAGGCACCCCTGAGTAGTAGTCGACCCAGTACCCGTCCCAGCAACTCGAAGTACCGTAGTTCGACGAGTACCAGTACCAGCCCGCGTAACCCTGGCAAGCAGGCTCCCAATAGTACCGACGCAGCGTACTCCCGATGTAGAAAGCATCGGTCCGGTGGTAGCCGTCGGACGCGCAGTACTTGTTGCTGATGTAGGTCCGTCCCCAGCACGCAACGTCACCCGGTCTGTTCACGCCGATACAGTGAGTCGGGTGTCGGCTCGTGCGTGTTACTGCGAAAGCGCGCGTGCGTTCGCCGATCCACGCGAGGCACGTGATCGCCAGCGCACCGCCCGCTACGAGGGCAGTCCGCAGCATGAAGGCGCGACGCGAGAAATCCTCCGGCACGGAGTATTCCGGCGAGGACGCGCTCTGACTTGTTGCCGTCACGGCGTTGTTCATCCGTCTGGTGGTCGAATTGATCGGGTACACAGGTAGGTCGTCGAGGAATGCGGTCATCGGGCACGCTACTTTCGGTTCAAATGCTCAGCGGACGCGAGGTCGATGAGAGGCGCGCAGCGTTCAACGAGATCTTCCGCAGACCCTAAAGGCGCAGCCGAAGTGATATTCCCGTTGTGGTTCACCACCAACAAGGCGGGCTGGTATGCCAGCAGCGGCGGCCCTTCAAGCTCAAGCACCGCCAAAATGGTCCGGCCGTCTCTAGGTCCCCAGCGGTCGGAGTCATCCATCCCGAGAATGACCGCACGGTGCCCGGCTGAACGCAGCGCCGGCGCGATATCGGTCCACGCCGCGAAGACCTTCTCGCACGTGCTGCAGGTGCTCGAAAGAACGAGCACGACCGACGTTCTCTCCTCGACTGCGGGCGCGAGTTCGACGTGCCGCCGGCCAATGTCGCCGGTACCTTGGCCGGACTGAAGTTGACGCATGTCGTGGACCAGCCGGGCGTAGCCCAGTGTCAGAAAGAGAATGACGACCCAAGAGGTAGCGACAGAGGCAATCAGAACGGCCATCATCTGCTCGGGCTCATCCAGTCAACTCGCAAGGTCCTAAGGAACTCCTCGACACCCTCCGCGCTGGCTCGTGGGTCGGCCCCGATGGCGTCGTCCAACGTCGTAACCGCGGTCGGACCAGCGTGAAGGTACTTTTGCCCACGATTGACCCCCGGCGCCTCCAGCGCGATTCGCCACAGGCTCGCGTCTCCTACAGTCGTTCCGGGGATCGGCGGTACCAGACCCCCTGCCTCGCGGCGAGGGTAGATCGTCGCCGGTCCAACTCCCGCTACGTAACGCCAACCCTGCAGGTTCCAGACTGTCGCTCCGCTGCCGGGTTTGGGGCGGAGCCGCAAACCTTGCGGCGCATCGGCGATGTTCAGTTCGTCAAGCAAGCTGACGACCGTGCTCAGATCGGGTCGGTACGAGATCGCCACACTGAGGCTGTGATGCGGGCCCCGCCAAGTCGCTATCCAGGATTCCCCTTCACGCGCCCGACGTAGGTGGAGCTGCCGTCCGACGTATACCAGTTCGGCAACTGGGGGGACATCGGGCCGTGGCTCTCTATCGAGTTCGGCCAGCGTCGTGATCGTCATTCCGACCGCGGAGGTCCGAGTAGTGACGCGCAGATTCCACGTCCAGGCAGAAGGCTTGAGAGATGCCGAGCACGTGAATCTGACACTGCTGCCGTCAGGGGCAGCATGCACATCGGAAGAAACCGGACTCAGCACAACCAGCCCTTCGTCGATCTAGCCGTGTCGGACGGGTAAGTATTCCCTTACTGGTGCAGCGTGTCGACGACATCGAGAGCAAGAGTCAAGGCCTGTGGATCGGCGTGTCACGCGACCAGCTGATCATCGCCTGACTCTTCTGGGCGTTCGACGAGTTTGCCTCTGTCGAAGGTGGCGCCGGCGCGGACGAGTGCGACGAGGTGCGGTGCGTTGGCTTGGTCTGCGCGGACTCGATCAGCTTGACCGCCATCGCGATCCCGGCGGCGCGTGAGCCGGGTCCTCTGGTGATTCGTTGGAGCAGCCGGACGGTCGCGAAGGTCGACTCGATCGGGTTCGTGGTTCGCAGATGCACCCAGTGCCCGGCCGGGTAGTCGTAGAACGCGAGCAGCACGTCGAGGTCGTCGGTGATCTCCGCGAGCGCGACCGCAGTCTTCACCGCGACCTGCCCACTGCGCATACGTGCCGATCCGGACCATGCCGACTGGTCAATTCGAGTCATCGTCCCGCGAACTGAGCACTCTCCGCATTCGCCATGGTTACCGTGCGTAGCAGGAGTCGGGGGGCCGACGCCTAGTTCGACGGCATTTGGGGTGGCCGTCGACAAATGCGTCCACGCACGTCAAAGACATAGAAAGAGGCAAGGGGATGCGCAGGGGGCTGCTCGTAGGTTTGACCGCGTTTTGTCTCGTCGTTCCGGCAGCGGGCAGTGCTACCGCGGCTGTCGGAAGTGTGAAGATCGGCCGCTCGAGTTTCTCTGTCGAGGGCTTCAACATTTCGCGTGCCTCGAACAAGCTGGTCATCTATCGCTCGCCCTTGACGATCTCTCCCGCGGGCAACCGTGGGGCCGAGGCTTCGGTCGTCAATGGCAAGGTCACGGCGCTTCGCGATCAATACTGGACCGCCAACCCACTGAAGGTTCCGGCCGGCGGCGTGGTCCTGAGCGGCCATGGGACCGCTCGCACCTGGTTGCTGAACAACGCCAAGGTCGGCGCCACGGTCGTCTTGCCGACCGGTGCTATTCCGACCCCGACGCCCACCCCGACGCCGACGCCGACGCCGGACCCGACACCCGTCGGCTTCCCCGACGCGTCCAACACCGGCGTCCCTGCCGGTGTGGCGCTCACGCCCTACTCGGGCCCGATGACGATCACGACGCCCGGCACGGTGATCGACGCCAAGCAGATCAACGGCTCCCTCACCATCTCGGCCACTGGTGTCAAGGTCACGCGCTCCTCGGTGA
>JBKJZO010000028.1:0-1236 GCA_046715235.1 Mycobacteriales bacterium | reverse complement strand
GTGTCGGCGCGCAGCGCCGCCACCGCGAGTGAAATGCCTTCAGCAAGTGTCAGCCCCTCGTGGTGGTGCTCCTTGAGGTACGCCGCCAGGGGCTCGGACTGGCCACCCATCGCGACGAAACCCCGCTCGTCGCCCACCGAGCCGTCGTACGTCAGCCGGAAGATCTGGTCGCCGGAACTCTGCTCCCCGATCTCGGCCACGACGATCTCGACCTCGTACGGCTTGGGTTCCTGCGTGAAGATCGTGCCCAGTGTCTGCGCGTAGGCGTTGGCGAGTCCGCGCCCGGTGACGTCGCGGCGGTCGTAGGCGTAGCCGCGCATGTCGGCCAGCCGGACGCCGGCCACCCGCAGGCTCTCGAACTCGTTGTACTTGCCAACGGCGGCGAACGCGATGCGGTCGTAGATCTCACTCACCTTGTGCAGAGCACTGGACGGGTTCTCCGCGACGAACAGGATGCCGTCGGCGTACGTCAGCACGAGGACGCTGCGGCCGCGCGCGATGCCCTTGCGCGCGTACTCCGAGCGGTCGCGCATCTGCTGCTCGGCGGGGACGTAGAACTGCATGGACACGGGCGAGCCTCTCGCTCATTCGACGGGTGTGCGGCTCAGCCGCCGATCCGCTCGTGACGTTCGACGACGATGCGCTCGACGATCTCGCCGACCTCGTCGTCGGATACCCGGTGGTAGCCCTCGTCGGTGACGACGGCGACCACGGGGTAGATCTTGCGGATCAGGTCGGGGCCGCCGGTGCCGGCATCCTCGTCAGCGGCGTCGTACAACGCGTCGACTGCCACCTGCACGGCTTCCATCTCGGTCATACCCTCGCGATAGCGCTTCTTCAACGCGCCGCGGGCAGGGCCCGAACCCGAGCCGACGGCATAGAACGAATGCTCTTCGTACTTACCACCGGTGATGTCGTAGCTGAAAATGCGCCCGGCACCGGTGACGAGGTCGTAGCCGGCGAACAGCGGCACGACGGCCAGTCCCTGCATCGCCATCGACAGGTTGGAGCGGATCAGCGTCGAGAGCCGGTTGGCCTTGCCCTCCAGCGAAAGCGTCGACCCCTCGATCTTCTCGTAGTGCTCGAGCTCGACCTGGAAGAGCCGGACCATCTCGACCGCGATCCCGGCCGTGCCGGCGATACCGACGGCGGAGTATTCATCGGTCTGGAACACCTTCTCGATGTCACGCTGGGCGATCGCGAGCCCCATGGTGGCCCGGCGGTCGCCGGCCATGA
>JBKJZO010000027.1:0-9143 GCA_046715235.1 Mycobacteriales bacterium | reverse complement strand
GTCGAGCAGCATCGGGCCCGGGTCGTCGCCCTCGGGCAGGCGCAGCAACCGCTCGGCGGCGGGATTGACACGGAGGACGCGACCGTCACCATCGAGGAGGACCAGCGCGCTCGGAGCAGCGTCGACGAGCAGGTCGACACGGCTGGCAAAATCGTCGTTAACCGCCATCGAGGCGACATACTCCCAGGCCGCGCGCCGCAGCGAAAGCTCCGAGATCAAGCTCGCGCGCTCGTGCGGTGATTCCGAATCTCGCTCTGTTTTGCGGCTGCTGCCGGCGTTACCGCGGTAGCGCGAACCTCCCTGCCCGGGTCATACGACGGAATGGCTTGTTGATAACTCCAGCAAGCGCCCGCACTACCCGAGGATGCACACATGGACTTCCACGCGCACCCGGACCGATGTCCCGACTGCGGGGAGCCGCACGGCGGCGGCGGCGCGTTGTGCGCACTGCCAACTGCCGCTGCGAGGGCCGCTGGCCGTCGAACTCTGGCGCGTCTCGCAGAACGCCGAGCAACTGCTACGACGACGTGCCCAGTTGCTGTCCGAGCTCCGTTCGGCAGCCGCACCCCCGCGGCCGGTACCGACGCCGACACCGGCGCGTGCGACGGAGCCGCTGCCTCCGCCCGTTGACCACCCGACGTCCGAGCCGGCCTATGAGGCGCCGCTCGCGCACGCACCGGGCACTGACTCGTCGACACAGGCGCCGCGACCCAGAAGGGAGTGGTCGCATCGCCAGGTGCAGAACGCGCTGCTCGCGCTTGGCGCCCTGCTGCTCGCCATCGCGGCGCTGATCTTCACCGTCGTCACCTGGGGTGACCTGGAGGTTCTCGGCCGGGCCGGGATCTTGCTTGCGGCTACTGCCGCCGCGGCGTCGGCTGCGCCTGCGGCGCTCTCCCGGGGACTCGACGCAACCGCCGAGGCGCTGGCCGCGCTGGCCGTGGCGTTCGCCCTCATCGACGCGGAGGGAGCACGCCGGTCGTGGCCGTCTCTCGAGCAGATAGACGTTCGCGTCTACTGGGCCGTTGCGGCCGCGGTCATCGCGGCGCTCTGCGCGGCGTACTCGAAGGCGGTTCTTCTCGAGGCACCTCGGCTTTCGGCGGCAGTCGCCGCGCAGGTGCCGGGAGTGCTGGTTGCGCTGCGCGTCGAGGACCCGGCTACCGCCGCGGTCGTCCTGCTTGCCCAGACCGCAGTGACGGCGTACGCCGCAACCCGCTGGCAACGGCCGACGATCCTCGGATGTCTTGCCCTCGGCGCCGCACTGACCGGAGCGGCCGGCGTGGCGTTCGCCGTGTCGGCGGCGTACGGCGACGAAGCGACGGACTTCAACTCGGCGCTCCCCGGGGCCCTGGCGCTGCTTGCCGCCGGCGCGGCATGCGTGTGGGTCGGCTGGCTGTTGCGCCGGAGTCTGTCCGTGGTTCAGGTCTCGAGCGCTGCGGCAGCGGCCGCTGCCGTCGCCGCGGTGGTCGCGGTTGCCAAACCGACAATGGACGCCGGAACGCTCCCCGCGGTGGCGGCGGTGTGTGCGCTGGGAATCGTCGCGCTGACCCTGCTCCTACCCGCCCCGTGGGACGAAGGCCCCCTCGCGCTCGGTGCAGCGATCGCCCCTCTCGCAGTGGCCTTTGAGTTCCAGAGCATCGGCGAAGCGGCGGTCGCGCCGCTAGCCTGGCTCGGCCGGACGTGGTCGCAATCCGACCTCGGCGCGGCGGCGCGCACGGTTCTGATACCTGACCAGGCGTGGCACGGCCCGCCCTCGGTTCTCGTCACGGTAGGCACGGCCGCCCTGACCACCGCCCTTCTCGGCATCAGATTCCGCTCCAGCCTCCTGTGGCGGGCTCTGTTCGCTTCGGTTCTCGTAGCGACTGCCGTCATCGCGCCGCTGTCCCTGAACTGGCCCTACGCGGTTGCGGTTGCCTGGGATCTCATGCTCGTCGTTGCCGCGACCGCATTCGCCATCCGTACGACGGTCAGCCGGCCGGTTTTCGCCACGGCGGCTGCTGGGGGCGGCGGCGTACTCCTGATCGCCCACGCACTGCCGTGGTCGCTTGCGAATGAGCAAATGACCCATGTCGGGCTGGCCGTGGCGGTCGTCGCCACTGCGGTCACGGCAGCGGTCCGCCCGGTCTTTCGAGTCCCCGCGAGCGCGATCTGCGTCCCCGCGGTGCTCGGCTGGGTGTTCGCCATCGCGCGAACTGCCGGAGCCAGCATCGAGGTGGCCTGCTTCTGGCTGGCACTCGGCGCCAGCCTGCTGCTGCTCGCGACCGCAGTGTCCGCGCTGCGCGAATGGGTGCCGCCGGTCGACTTGCTCACCGCCGAGGTGATCGCGACCGGCGGGTATTGCATCGGCCTTTCGCAAACGGTCTACGAACCGGCGTGGGCCTGCTTCGCGCTTGTTGCGGGCGCTGTGGCAGCAGCTGCGGTGGCCGTTCGCCAGGACAGACATCATGTCGGCGCCGTCGCCGCGGGACTCGCGGTCACAGCTGTCTGGTCCGGCGCAATCGCTCTCGATGCGTCGACCGCTGAAGCAGGGCTGTCGGTCGTTGTTGCCGCCTGCGCGTGCGCGGGCGTTGCCTGGCTGCTGCGGCATCGCGCTGGGGTCTACATCGAGCTGGTTGCCGTGGCGGCGTACGGCTTCGGTGTTGTCGCGGCCACGACCGACCAGACGCTGCTCGCCTTGGCGTTGCTTGCGGGTGCCGCCACCGCGGCAGCGGTCGCGCTGCGGCCGGACCGCCTGTTCGCCGGCGCGGTCGCGGCGGGCCTGTCCGTCGCGACGGCGTGGTTCGGCGCCACCGCGCTTGGCGCGACGACCGCCCAGGCCGGCATGACAGTTGTTGTCACCGCCTGCGCATGCGCCGGCGTGGCCTGGCTGCTGCGGCATCGGGCCGGCGAACTCATCGAGGCGGTCGCCGCGGCGTCGTACGCCGTCGGCGTCGTCGCGACGTATGAGGACATGGCGCTGCTGGCCTGGGCGTTGCTGGCCGGAGCCGCGACCGCGGCCGCGGTGTCAGCGCGGGACGACCGGATGCACGCCGCGGCGGTCGCGGCTGCGCTGGCAGTCGGGGGTGCATGGACCAGCGCGATCGCCCTCGGCGCAACGATTTCCGAGGCCGGTATGGCGGTTGTTGTCACCGCATGCGCATGCGCTGGCGTGGCCTGGCTGCTGCGGCATCGGGCCGGCGAGTACATCGAGATGGTTGCGGTGGCGGCGTACGCCGTCGGTGTCGTCGCGACGTATGAGGACATCGCGCTGCTGGCCTGGGCGTTGCTGGCCGGAGCCGCGACCGCGGCCTCGGTGTCAGCGCGGGACGACCGGATGCACGCCGCGGCGGTCGCGGCTGCGCTGGCAGTCGGGGGTGCATGGACCAGCGCGATCGCCCTCGGCGCAACGATCCCCGAGGCCGGCATGACAGTCGTCGTCACCGCATGCACATGCGCCGGCGTGGCCTGGCTGCTGCGGCATCGGGCCGGCGAGTACATCGAGATGGTTGCGGTGGCGGCGTACGCCGTCGGTGTCGTCGCGACGTATGAGGACCGGGCGATGCTCTCGTGGGCTTTCGCGGCCGGTGGCGTGACGTGCTTCGCGGTTGCGGTACGGCCCGACCGCCGGGCTGTTGCCTACGCCGGGTCGGCGCTCTTCACTGCGCTGCTGTGGCTGCGCCTGGCCGAGGCCGACGTCAGGGCACCCGAGCCCTACCTGCTCCCGGTCGCTCTGCTCGCCCTGGGGTTCGGTCACCTGCGCAGGCGAAGCGACCCCTCGATCGGCTCGTGGAAGGCGTACGCATCCGGTTTGGCGCTCGCCCTCGAGCCGTCGCTCGTCATGACGCTGAGCGACCCGGGTCTGGCTCGACCGCTTCTTCTGGGAGCGGGCGCGTTCGCGGTCGTGCTCTTCGGCGCCCGGGAGCGCCTGCAAGCGCCGCTCGTTCTCGGTGGCGTGACACTCGCCGTCGACGCGATCGTCCAGGTCGCGCCGCTCGCCGCGGCGTTGCCGCGATGGGTCAGCCTCGCGGCTGCCGGTGTCGTCCTGTTGCTGGTGGGCGCGACGTACGAGAAGCGGCTGCGCGACTTGCGGAACCTGCAGGCGCAGTACGAGGCCCTGGGCTGACGGGCCTCATCATGCTCAGCCCAGGGCGCTCATCCGATCAGCCGGGAGCGACCGGTGACGGCGTGGCGACGTCGACAACGCGGTCCCTGCTGCGGATCTCGGCGATGCACAGCAGGCTCGCCGCGATCGTCCAGATCGGGATGAGCACGACCGGTAGCAGATCGAGGAACGGTGTCGCCAGCAGCAGCGCCGCCGTGATGACGCTCGCGTATGCGAACCACTGCGGGAACACCGCGGTTCGCATCGTCACCAATGCCGTCGCGCCGACGAGGATCGCCGCGAGGATTCCAGCCGGCGCCAGCACGCCGTACGACATCGTGTTCAGCAGGCTCTGCACGTGCGTGTCCAGCGCCGGGTTGAACGCGAAGTTGTCGTCGAACTGCAGCGAGCCCGCAATCGGCAGTTTCAATGACGAGCCGATGACGAACAGGACGACCGACGCGATGCCGGCGCCGTAGGCGGTGCCGGACAAACGGCCCTGGTCGCCCTCGGCGCGCCGGAGCACTGACCGCAGTGTGCCGAGGAACCACGACGAGAACGCGGCGCCGAAACAGACCATCAGCCAGCTGGAGACCAGCAGGTTGCGCTTGCCTTCGTCGGCGTAGAACGCCGTCAGGTCCGCGGCGCTGGTAGGCATGTCGGCTGCCAGCAGCATCAGGTAGCTGGCCAGCATGAACGCCGCCGCGACGAGTCCCGTGCCGGCCGCGTACATCTCCCAGGTTGGGTCGTTGGTCGCCATCCGCGCGCTGATCCGCTGCCGCTGGCGTTGTCTTTGGGTGGTGTCAGTCATGTCCGCCTCCAAGGCTTTCTGTCGCCCTCACGGTGCGCCGCACAGTCTTCGGACGCAAGAGGCCATTCGGATGGGAGCGTCGGCATACTTGCTGCGTGTCCTGGCTGCCCGCGGACTTCGAGCACCCGACCCGGCTCGACCTGCCAACCGGCCATCGCCTGCGACCGATCCGCGCTGCCGACGTCGACCTCGACATGCCGGCAGTCATGGGTTCGCGGGAGCGGCTGTGGTCGATCTACGGCGCGGCGTGGGGCTGGCCACCGGCCGACATGTCGTACGACGACGACCGGCGCGACCTCGCCCGGCACGAAGCCGAGATCGAGGCGCACGAATCCTTCAACTACGCGGTGTTCGATGCCGCCGAGACCGCCTTGCTCGGCTGCGTCTACATCGACCCGCCCGAGAAGCTGGGCGCCGACGCCGAGATCTCGTGGTGGGTCGTGGACGACTTGGTCGGCAGCGACGTAGAGGCCGCGCTCGACGCCGCCGTACCGGAGTGGATAGCGGCCCGCTGGCCGTTCAGCCGGCCGCGGTACGTCGGACGCGACATCAGCTGGCAGGACTGGCTGGCCCTGCCGGCCTGCGACTAGCGCACGGTCGCGGCCTCGTCTGTGGATGACGGCCTCCGATGACAACGCTGACGGGTTTTCATAGCCCTGGTGAACGCGCGGAAGCGGTTCGATCAGGGGGTGGGCGATGCGCGAACCGTCGTTGTCGGTCGATTGCACCTCTCTCGCGGCGGCAGGCGACGAGTTTCGCCGCTGCGCGGACGGGATGTCTGACGCGGGCGCCCCCCTCGCGGGCATCGGCCGTCGCGCCGTCGGCGGCGCGGGGCAGTTCGGCGGGTCGCTCGACGATGGCGTCGCGACGTTCGTGCTGTCGTGGCGCGCGGCTCTCGATGTGTTCGCCGCGTCGGCGGCATCGATCGGATCGGTGGCCCGGCAGGCGGCAGCTGTCTACTCGGCCACAGACGCGGCAGTCGCCGCACAGTTGTGCCCGCGGAGCCTGCGATAGCAAGGCGTTTCACTCTCGAGATCGACAGCGCCGCTGTCGCTGCGGCTGCTCGTGAGATCGGCGACTACTCAGGACTGCTGACGCTGCGCGGTCGGCAGATCGTGGCGGTTCCGCGCTCCCTCGGCACGACCTGGAGCGGCCGGGCGGCGAGTAGCGCGAGCCGCGAGACTCATGCGCTCGGAGGGCATGTCGCCGCTGCCGCAACGCACTTCGAGCACGCCAGTGAAGCGCTGCGCCGCTTGTCGAGGCTGTACGCCGACGCGACGGACGTCGCTCTACCGCAGCTCAACCATGAGTGGGCACGGGTGCAGTCGCTACACGAAGACGCGATCCTTGCGGCGCATCGCGCGTACGACGAGTCCGACCCGCGCCTCGGGCCCGAACTCGCGTACGCCGACGCGGCGCGGCGACGGCGGGAAAACGAGCTGCAGGCGGAATACGACGTCCTGGTCCGCACCCTGGATCACCACACCCGCGTCGCAGCGCAGACCCTCTCCCACGCCGTCGTGGTCGCGGTCTCGCCAATGGCCGCGGCCGCGTACGAACGCCTCGGTTTTCTCGGCAGTGCCGCGGCGGCATTCCTAGCACCGTCGGGCTGCAGCGCATTCACCGACCTGCCGCTGGCCCAGCTCGCATCGGCGCTGCGCCGCCCACCCGCCGACCTGGATGCTCTCTCCGCGCTGCTCGCCCAAGCCCGCGCTGCCGGCTTCGCGCCGGCCGAGTACGCCGGCGCGCTGTCGTCGTACTGGCGATCGGTCTCGCTGCGTGACGCCGGTATCGAAGGCGCCACCTGGAATCCCTCGGCGGGTGCCGACGCCAATCGCACGACCATCGAAGCGGTCTACCGCTACTACGGCGACCTCTACCTGCAGCACCCCGAGCTCGAATGGGCCGGGATGGCCAACATGATCGGGCCGTCGTTCGCCGGCGGCTTCCTCGACCTGGCGACGTTCCGCCGCGTCGCGCGTGATCTCGCGCGGATTCCGCAGCCGCTTCGAGCTCAGCTGCCGCCCGGCGTGAGCGAGTTGGCGCAGCTGTCGTCGGAGGAGTTCGCCTGGTACGAGACGACGCTTCTCACGATGCAGCGCGACATCTTCATGGATCAGGGCGCGATGCACGCGGCGTACGTGCGCGGTGGGCTGGCCGCGATTGACGAACTGTCAGAAGCAGGCCTGTTCGACTCGTCGATTGCCGGCGCGTGGCACGACATCGACACCGGCAAGCTCAGAGGCGATGTCGGGCTGATCCGCCGAGGCAATGCAGCCCTGCTGCACCGGGAGCAGTTCGACATCATCGGCGGCTCGTACGACACCATGCGCGCGCACGCGCCAACCGGCGAGGCGATGACGTGGCTGATGACCGTCGTCGGCGCGCCCTCGATTCCTGGTGCGCGGAGCTACGGCGAGGTCTTTCCGCTCACCGGAAAGGTGCGCACACCAGGGCCGGAGAAAGTCGGCGTGCTGGGGGTGCTCGGCACGCTGACGCCGCTGCCGGTCGGTCTCATGCCGCGGCAGCTCGACGCGCGCGTCGACAATCCGTTGCAGGGCAAGGTGACCGTGACGACGCCTTTGCCCGACGGCAACATCGCCGACCGGTGGCAACGTTGGGACCTGATCACACGCGACACACTGCCGGCGTTCGTGCACCTGCTCGACACCTACCCGGCCCGCGTGCAGGCGATCGTCGCGCAACCGGTCGCCGACCGGATCCAGCACTACCGAATCGACGAGACCTGGGACGACACGGCCCGGCGCATGCTCGACTGGGATGTCGACGTCGATCAGTGACGGGGGCTAGCCGCCGACGTACGCGCGGGCGTCGCCCATCAGCCCTCGCCAGGCCTTCTCGCCCGCATTACCGGGCGGCAGGTCGACCGCGACCCACTCCTTCATGGTTCTTCCCCCCGACCCGAATGGGCCCGCCTCACCATCGGCGATGAGCGCTGAGCAGCGAGCCGCCGGCAGCTTGACGACCAACCGCTCGCCCATGACAAACGCGAAGATCTTGTTGTTGACCTTGAGCACGTCATTGCTGAGCGCTCGGCCCATCGTCACGCCATCCGTGCTGAGGTGCTCCGCCGCTAGCCGGTCATAGACCTCTCGGACATCGGTGGACGAATGCGTCGCCATTGGCTACCTCCCGTGGCCCCTGGCGCGGAGATTACTAAGGCCGTCCGACAAGGGCCGCGGGCGGTCAGCTCTCCGGGGCCAGGTAGACCGACCCACCCTTTTCGGCGAACTCGGCCGACTTCTCCTTCAGCCCCAGCTCGATCGCCGCACTCCCGTCGACGCCGTGCTCTTCGGCGTACTTGCGCACGTCCTGGGTGATCTTCATCGAGCAGAAGTGCGGCCCGCACATGGAGCAGAAGTGCGCGGTCTTGGCGGGCTCGGCCGGCAACGTCTCGTCGTGGAAGTGCCTGGCGGTGTCGGGGTCGAGCGAGAGGTTGAACTGGTCCTCCCACCGGAACTCGAAACGCGCGTCCGACAGCGCGTCGTCCCACGCCTGCGCCCCCGGGTGGCCCTTGGCCAGGTCAGCCGCGTGCGCCGCGATCTTGTAGGTGATTACGCCTTCCTTGACGTCGTCGCGGTCGGGCAGGCCGAGGTGCTCCTTGGGCGTCACGTAGCAGAGCATCGCCGTGCCGTACCAGCCGATCATCGCCGCGCCGATCGCCGACGTGATGTGGTCGTAGCCAGGCGCGACGTCGGTCGTCAGCGGGCCGAGCGTGTAGAACGGCGCCTCGTGGCACAGCTCGAGCTGCAGGTCCATGTTCTCTTTGATCTTGTGCATCGGGACATGCCCCGGGCCTTCGATCATGGTCTGTACGTCGTGCCGCCAGGCGATTTCGGTCAGCTCGCCGAGGGTGGCCAACTCCGCGAGCTGCGCCTCGTCGTTGGCGTCGTAGATCGACCCGGGCCGCAGCCCGTCGCCGAGACTGAACGCGACGTCGTACTGCTTGAGCAGCTCGCAGATGTCCTCGAAGTGCGTGTAGAGGAAGCTCTCCTTGTGGTGCGCGAGGCACCACGCGGCCATGATCGATCCGCCGCGCGACACGATGCCGGTCTTGCGCTTGGCGGTCATCGGCACATAGGCCAGCCGTACGCCGGCGTGCACGGTGAAGTAGTCGACACCCTGTTCGCACTGCTCGACGAGGGTGTCGCGGTAGATCTCCCAGGTGAGGTCGGCGGCCTTGCCGTTGACCTTCTCCAGCGCCTGGTAGATCGGCACAGTGCCAATGGGAAC
>JBKJZO010000026.1:0-23047 GCA_046715235.1 Mycobacteriales bacterium | reverse complement strand
GCCTCGCTGCAGTTGAAGACGGTGCGGCAACGCCACACGCCTTCCTTGTCGTTGAGGATCTCCAGCCGCTCCTCGGCGCCGGTGTCGCGGCTGTCGAAGATGAACCGGTGCGCGTTGACGATCGCGGCCGGCCCGAAGTACTGACCGTCGGTCCAGTAGACCGGGCAGGACGACGTGCAGGCGGCGCACAGGATGCACTTGGTCGTGTCGTCGAAGCGCTCGCGGTCTTCGGCTGACTGCAGCCGCTCGGCCGCCGGCTCCTTGTCATCGGCGATGAGGAAGGGCTTGACCGCACGGTAGGCCTCGAAGAACGGCTCCATGTCGACGAGAAGGTCCTTCTCGAGCGGCAGACCCTTGAGCGGCTCGACCGTCACGGTCGACCCCAGGTCGCGCATGAGCACCTTGCACGCCAGCCGGTTGACGCCGTTGACGCGCATCGCGTCGGACCCGCAGATGCCGTGGGCGCAGGACCGGCGGAACGTCAGCGTGCCGTCGACGTTCCACTTCACGTCGTGCAGGGCGTCGAGCAACCGGTCGGTCGGCTCGACCTGAACCGCGTAGTCCTCCCAGTGCGGCTCGACGTCTTCTTCCGGGTTGAAGCGCCGGATGCGAAGGGTGACGTCCATCAGTGCTGGCGCTCCATCAGTACTTGCGCTCCATCGGCTGGTAGCGCGTGGTGACGACCGGCTTGTAGTCGATACGGATGGCGTCGTCGTCCTTGTAGGCCATCGTGTGGCGCATGAAATTCGTGTCGTCGCGCGTGGGGTAGTCCTCGCGGTAGTGACCGCCGCGGCTCTCGTTGCGCGCGAGTGCGGAGACGACGAGCACCTCGGCCAGCTCCAGCAGGAAGCCGAGCTCGACGGCCTCGAGCAGGTCGGTGTTGTAGCGCAGGCCCTTGTCCATGACCGACGCGTTGGCGTAGCGCACGTGAAGGCCGGCGATGTCGCTCTGTGCCTGCTTGAGGGTCGCCTCGGTGCGGTAGACGCCGGCGTTTGTGTCCATCGTTTCCTGCAACGCCAGGCGGATCGCCGCGATGTTCTCGCCGTTCTCGTTGTCAACGAGCTTGTCGAGCATGGCTTCGACGCGAGCCGCGGGGTTTTTGGGCAGCTCCACGAACTCGGTGGCGTTGGCGTAGACCGCGGCGTTGATGCCGCTGCGCTTGCCGAACACGTTGATGTCGAGCAGCGAGTTGGTGCCCAGCCGGTTGGCGCCGTGCACCGACACGCACGCGACCTCGCCGGCGGCGTACAGACCTGGTACGACGTCGGTGTTGTTGCTCAGCACCTCGGCGTCGACGTTGGTGGGGATGCCGCCCATCGCGTAGTGCGCGGTCGGTTGGATCGGAATCGGTTCGGTGTAGGGCTCGATTCCCAGGTAGGTGCGCACGAACTCGGTGATATCGGGGAGTTTCGCGTCGAGCTGCTCGCGCGGCAGGTGCGTCAGGTCGAGTACGACGTAGTCGGCGCCCGGCCCGCAACCGCGGCCTTCGCGGATCTCCTGCCAGATCGCGCGGGCGACCATGTCACGCGGCGCCAGGTCTTTGATGGTCGGCGCGTAACGCTCCATGAAGCGCTCGCCGTCCTTGTTGCGCAGGATGCCGCCCTCGCCGCGGGCGCCCTCGGTCAGCAGGATGCCGAGCTTGTAGATGCCGGTCGGGTGGAACTGGAAGAACTCCATGTCCTCGAGCGGCAGACCGTTGCGCCAGATGATGCCGGGCCCGTCACCGGTCAGCGTGTGCGCGTTGGACGTGACCTTGAACATCTTGCCGAAGCCGCCGCTGGCGAAGACGACCGACTTGGCCTGGAAGACGTGGATCTCGCCGCTGGCCAGCTCGTACGCGACGACGCCCGCCGTACGGCCTTCGTTGAGAAGCAGGTCGAGCACGTAGAACTCGTTGTAGAACTCGACCTCGTGCTTGACGCACTGCTGGAACAGCGTTTGCAGAATCATGTGGCCGGTGCGGTCGGCGGCGTAACACGCCCGGCGTACCGGCGTCTCGCCGTGCCGCGCCGTGTGGCCGCCGAAGCGCCGCTGGTCGATGCGGCCCGCAGGCGTGCGGTTGAACGGGAGGCCGAACTTCTCGAGGTCGTAGACCGCGTCGATGGCCTCCTTGCACATGATCTCGGCGGCGTCCTGGTCGACGAGGTAGTCGCCGCCTTTGACCGTGTCGAAGGTGTGCCACTCCCAGTTGTCTTCCTCGACATTGGCGAGCGCGGCGCACATGCCGCCCTGCGCCGCTCCCGTGTGCGACCGGGTCGGGTAGAGCTTGGTGAGTACGGCGGTCCGGCAGCGGGTGCCCGACTCCAGCGCGGCCCTCAGGCCCGCGCCGCCGGCGCCCACGATCACGGCGTCGTACTTGTGAAACTGCATCGTCTAGCCCCTGAGATTGGGGTCGAAGGTGAAGATGACCAGCGTGCCGAGCGCCATGATGACCAGCGCCGACGTATAGAGCAGAACCTTCAGCCAGAACCGCGTGGAGTCCTTGGTCGCGTAGTCGTTGATGATCGTGCGCAGGCCGTTGGTGCCGTGCAGTTCGGCCAGCCAGAGCTGCAGCAGGTCCCACGTCTGCCAGAACGGTGACGACCAGCGGCCGGCGACGAAGCCGAAGTTGATGCGCTGCACACCCCCGTCGAGGATGTTCATGATCAGCAGGTGGCCGAGCACGAGGATGATCAGCAGCAGGCCCGACACTCGCATGAAGATCCAGCTGTAGAGCTCGTAGTTGGAGCGCGACCGCATGCGCGAGCGGGGGCGCTCGAGCCGTAACGAAACGTCAGTCATCGGCGGCTACGACCCGAACAGTTCTTCGACGGTGTGGCGCATCATGAAGTACGTCGCGGGCACCATGAGCACCACGAACAGCGTCAGCACGACGTACATCATCTGGCGTTGCAGTCGCACGCCTTTGGACCAGAAGTCGATCAGCATGATGCGCACGCCGTTGAAGGCGTGGAACAGGACTGCCCCGACGAGCCCGACCTCGAACACGTTGACGATCGGGTTCTTGTAGGTCTCGATGACCGCGTTGTAGCTCTCGGGGGATACGCGCACCAGCGCGGTGTCGAGAACGTGCGCGAATAGAAAGAAGAAGACCAAGACCCCCGTGATGCGGTGCGCCACCCAGGACCACATGCCCTCGCGCCCGCGGTAGAGCGTGCCTCGTGGCGCCGCCACAGTGCCCCTCCGGTGAGTGATGGGACCAGTTACCGCTGCCGGGGAATGTATATCGACGGGTACGCCGGGAGCACATCGGGCGAGAGCGCGCGCGCCGCCGACAGTGCGCCGATTGTTCGGTTACAAATCCCTCTATAACGGTGCGGCGACGGGCGTTCGGCAAGGGTTGTCAACGGCTGGGGCGGGGCCTAACGTCCAGACCAAGGTCCGGCTGCGGCCTTCGCGACCGGCTAGAGAGGGGCATCACAGTGCGTAAACCCCGTGGCCTGCGCCTCGCATCTCTAGTAGTCGCCGGCACCATGCTTTTCGCCGCTTGCGGCGATGACACGAAGGACACCCCTGCGGCACCAGCGACCGATACGACCGCGGCCGCCACAGACACGAGCGCCGCTCCGACCGAGAAGAAGAAGATCAAGGTCGGCCTGGCCTTTGACATTGGCGGCCGCGGTGACAAGTCCTTCAACGACTCAGCCGCGGTCGGACTCGACAAGGTCAAGTCTGAGCTCGACGTGGAGGTCCAGGAACTCTCGGCCAAGGCCGGGGAGACCGACGCCGACAAGGAGGCGCGCCTCAAACTGCTGGCTGACGGCGATTTCGATCCGATCGTCGCGGTTGGCTTCGCCTACGCGACCGCGCTTGGGAAGGTTGCGCCGAAGTACCCGGACACCACGTTCGGCATCATCGACGACGCCACAGTGAAGGCGCCCAACGTTGTGGCCCTGGTCTTCTCAGAGGAGCAAGGATCCTTCCTCGTTGGAGCCGCGGCGGCGCTCAAGTCGAAGACGAATTCCCTCGGATACATCGGCGGTGTTGAAGTGCCGCTGCTTAAGAAGTTCCAGGCCGGCTTCGCGGCCGGCGCCAAGCAGATCAAGCCGGACGTCAAGATCCAGGTTAAGTACCTCACCCAGCCGCCGGACTTCACCGGCTTCAACGACCCGGCGAAGGGCAAGGAGACGGCGCGCGGAATGTTCGACCAGGGAGCCGATGTCATTTACGCGGCTGCCGGTGGCTCCGGTACCGGCGTGTTTGAGGCGGCGAAGGCTGCGAACGGGCTCGCCATTGGCGTCGACTCCGACGCTTACCTATCCGCAGCGCCGGCGGTCAAGGACGTGATCATCACGTCCATGATCAAGCGTGTCGACGTTGCCGTCTTCACCTTCGTCAAGAGCGTGGCAGACGGCACCTTCAAGGCGGGCGAGGAACGCTTCGACCTGTCGAAAGAGGGCGTCGGCTATTCAACTAGCGGTGGCAAGATCGACGACATAAAGGCTCAGCTCGAGGATCTGAAGCAGCAGATCATCGACGGCAAGATCAAGGTGCCGGAAGCGCCCTAACCCAGGCGTGAACCGTCAGGCCCGAGAAGCGCGCGCTGCGCGAGCCTCGGGCCTGACGCATCTTCGAGGAGGCCGCCATTTCCGAGGCATCTGAGCAGCCCGACAAGACCAAGACCCGCGTGGTTGAGCTGCGGGGCATCACGAAGCGGTTCCCCGGCGTCGTTGCCAACCACGACGTCGACATCTCGGTCGACAAGGGATCGGTGCACGCGATCGTCGGGGAGAACGGGGCCGGCAAGTCGACGCTGATGAAGACGCTCTACGGAATGCACCGCCCGGACGAAGGAACCATCTTGATCGACGGCGAGGAGGTGAGCTTCACGTCCCCCGCGGACGCGATTGCCCGGGGCATCGGCATGGTGCACCAGCACTTCATGCTTGCTGACAACCTCACCGTCCTGGAGAACGTCGTGCTCGGCAGTGAGCCGACGCGGGCTGGCGTCATCGATTTCGGCCGCGCTCGCGGGCGCATCAAGGAGATCTCCGACACCTACGGGATGCACGTAGAGCCGGATCGGCTGGTCGAGCAGCTGAGCGTCGGTCAGCGCCAGCGGGTCGAGATCCTCAAGGCGCTCTACCGCGGCGCGCGCATCCTGATCCTCGACGAGCCCACCGCGGTACTCGTCCCCCAGGAAGTCAACGAGCTGTTCGACAATCTGCGGGAGCTGCGCGCCGAGGGTCTCGCGGTCATCTTCATCTCGCACAAACTCGACGAGGTACTCGCGGTCGCAGACCAGATCACCGTGATTCGCGCCGGCACGACAGTCGCCACTGTCGACCCCCATGGGGTCACGCCGCGCGACCTTGCCGAGATGATGGTCGGCAGCGAACTACCGGTGCCGGAGCTGCGTGAGTCGACGGTGACGGACGTTGCGCAACTCGAGGTCATCGAACTGACCGTTCGCAAGGCGGACGGCCGCGTTGTCGTCGACGACATCACGTTGACTCTTCATCGCGGCGAGATCGTGGGCATTGCAGGCGTGGAAGGTAACGGGCAGGCCGAGCTGGTTGAGACCGTGATGGGCATGCTCGCGGCCGAGAAGGGATCGGTTCTGCTGGCGGGCACGGACATCTCCAGCTGGAGCACCCGCCGGCGTCGCGAGGCGGGGATCGGCTACATCCCGGAGGACAGGCATCGGCACGGGCTGCTACTGCACGCTCCGCTGTGGGAGAACCGGATCCTCGGACACCAGACGATGCGGCCCAATGAATCGCACGGCTGGATCGACAAGTCCGGTGCACGCACGGATACCGAGCGGATCGTCAGCGAGTACGACGTTCGCACGCCCGGCATCGACGTACCGGCATCGGCGTTGTCGGGCGGCAATCAGCAGAAGCTCATCATCGGGCGGGAGATGAGCGGAGACCCTAGCGTGCTGATCGCTTCGCACCCCACGCGCGGCGTCGACGTGGGCGCGCAGGCGGCGATCTGGGAGCAGCTGCGAATCGCACGCGCTGCGGGGTTGGCCGTTCTCCTCGTATCGGCGGATCTGGATGAACTGATTGGCATGTCGGACACCATCAAGGTCATGTTGCGCGGGCGGCTCGTCGCCGATGCGGACCCGCGCACCGTCACCCCTGAGGAACTCGGTGCCGCTATGACCGGACTGGCGGAAAGCGCATGAACAGGCGGCTGGCGGCGCAGCCGATGTTGCTGATGATCGCGGGTGCGCTCGTCGCTCTGGTCTTCTCGCTGAGTATCTCGTCGATCGTTTTGCTGCTCTCGAACGCTGATCCCCTCGAGGTGTTCCGGGAGGTGGTCGCGTACGGCCGCAAACCCGACCAGCTGGTCAACATGCTGAACAAGAGCACGGGCTACTACCTGTCCGCGATCGCAGTCGCCATCGGCTTCCGGATGGGTCTGTTCAACATCGGCGTCGACGGTCAGTACCGGCTAGCCGCCATGCTGGCAGCGGCCTTCGGCGCGGCAATCAGTGTGCCGGCGGCGCTGCACGTTCCCGTCGTGATCCTCACCGCGATGGTCATCGGCGCGGTGTGGGCGGGGTTCGCCGCTCTGCTCAAGGTCACCCGCGGAGTCAGCGAAGTCATCTCCACGATCATGCTCAACGCGATAGCCGGAAGCATCGTCGCCTACCTGCTGCACCCCGACCGCCTTGCGGTTTCCGTGGCCGGCAGCAACAACATCGGCACCAAGCCGCTTCCGGGCACGGCTCGGGTCCAAGGCCTGCCGATCATCTCCGGCAGCGACAACAAGGTCTTCGGCCTCATCCTGCTGGCGGTCGTCGTGGGCATCGGCTACTCGGTGCTGCTGAACCGCACCCGGTTCGGCTTCGACCTGCGGGCCACAGGCTTGTCGCCGTCGGCCGCAGTCGCCAGCGGCGTCGACGTACGTCGCATGGTCTTGACCACCATGATGCTGTCGGGTGCCGTCGCAGGGCTCGTGGGGATGCCCCAGCTGATGGGAAGTTCCTACTCGTACTCGCTCGACTTCCCCGCCGGCATCGGCTTCACCGGCATCGCGATTGCGCTGCTCGGCCGAAACCATCCGATCGGCATCGCCGTCGGGGCCTTCCTGTGGGCATTTCTGGAGGAGTCGTCGCAGATCCTCGACCTCTTGTCCGTCTCGCCTGAGATCGTGCGGATCATCCAGGGCACAGTCGTGCTGACCGTGGTCGTCGTGTATGAGCTCGTGCGCCGGTACAGCCTCAGGCAGCAGCTCCGCGCGGTCGGTGAGCAGCTCGCGGCCGATGAACCCGTTGCCACGGGAGCGAGCGCATGACAACCAGCCTGGAGAAGCCCGTCGCAATGGGACTACGCAAGGTGCGCTCCGGTCCGATGAGCCGCACGACGATCATCGCTGTCGTCGCCGTCGGCTTCGTTGCGCTCGCGCTCGTGCGGTGGGCGACCGACGTCAATCAGCTCACGTCGACCGGGACGATGTCGGGCGCGCTGAGTCTCGCCGTACCCATAGGGCTTGCCGGGCTGGGGGGCCTGTGGTCCGAGCGCGCCGGCGTCGTCAACATCGGCCTCGAGGGAATGATGATTCTCGGCACGTGGGGCGGCGCGTGGGCGGGCTACCAGTGGGGACCGTGGTGGGGCGTTGTTGCCGGCTTGGCGTTCGGCGCGCTCGGCGGCCTGCTGCACGCGATAGCGACTGTCACCTTCGGTGTCGACCACATCGTGTCCGGTGTGGCCATCACGATCCTTGCAGGGGGCCTCGCGCGGTACCTCTCGGTCGTCGCTTTCGTGGGCAAACCTGGCGGCGGCCCGACCAACTCGCCGCCGGTGGAGTCGATCGGCACCTTCACTGTGCCAGTGCTCTCAGGCGGCCGGATCTTCGGCTGGCAGAGCCCTGATGCGCTTCGCGCGGTCGAGCGCACGGGCATCCCCGTCGCGGCCGACCTCGCGGGCGTTGTCCGCGGGCTGACGCACAACGTCTCGCACTTCACGATTCTCGCCATCCTCCTCGTGCCGCTGACGTATTGGGTGCTCTGGCGCACCGCCTTCGGGCTGCGGCTTCGGGCCTGCGGCGAGAGTCCGATCACGGCCGAGTCGCTGGGCATCAACGTTTACCGCATGAAGTACGCCGCGGTCGTGTGCTCCGGCGCACTGGCCGGCCTCGGAGGCGCGTTCCTCGTCACGGTGTCCTCGTCGAACTACCAGGAGGGTCAGACGGCCGGCCGCGGTTTTATCGGTATGGCAGCGATGATCTTCGGCAACTGGCGGCCGACCGGGTTGGCGGCGGGCGCTGCGTTGTTCGGGTACGCCGACAAGCTGCAGCTCAGTGACGCCGTGCACCCGCTGCTCGTGGTCGTCGCTCTGGTGCTCGCCGCCCTCGCCGTACGAAATGTCCTGAGCAAGCGGTACGTCGCGGCCGGCGCCGGTCTCGTGGGAGCGGCTCTGTCGCTGTGGTGGTTCTTCGCGACGGACGACGTGCCGAGCCAGTTGGTGAGCTCGACACCGCACCTGATGACGTTGTTGGTGCTGTTCTTCGCCTCGCAACGATTGCGCATGCCCGCGGCCGACGGCTTGCCGTATCGACGTGGTCAATCCGGGTGAGCGGCGTCGACTGGGAACTGCTGCGCCGCGAGGCGATCGCGGCGATGGGGCGCGCGTACGCGCCGTACTCGAGCTTTCCCGTAGGTGCCGCAGGGCTCGTCGACGACGGTCGTGTGGTTGTCGGCTGCAACGTCGAGAACGCGTCGTACGGCCTCGGGTTGTGCGCCGAATGCGGACTCGTGTCGGCGCTCGCGTCGAGCGGCGGCGGTCGGCTGGTCGCCGTGACGTGTGTCGACGGGCAGGGCGAGCTGCTTGCGCCCTGCGGCCGATGCCGGCAGGTGCTGATGGAGTTCGGCGGACGAGAGTTGCTCGTCGACCGGCCCGGCGGCCCTCGGTCTCTCGGCGATCTGTTGCCTGAGGCGTTCACCGCCGACGACCTGACTGCGCGCCGTACGCCGTGAACGCCGTTGATCTGATCATCGCCAAGCGCGACGGCGGAAGGTTGTCCGATGCGCAGATCGGCTGGCTGATGCAGACCTACGTCGCTGGCGGCATTCCCGACGAGCAGGTGGCCGCGCTGCTGATGGCCATCGTGTGGCGCGGGATGGACGCCGACGAGCTCGCCACCTGGACGGCCGAGATCATCGCGTCGGGGGAGCGACTCGACCTTTCGTCGGTCGGCCGGCCGACGGTCGACAAGCACTCGACGGGGGGAGTCGGCGACAAGATCTCGCTGCCTTTAACGCCCCTGATCGCCGCGTCCGGGGCAGCGATGCCGCAACTGTCGGGCCGCGGTCTCGGTCACACCGGCGGCACGCTCGACAAGATGGAGTCGATCCCGGGCTGGCGGGCGCTGCTGACACCTGAGGAATTGCTGCAGGCGTTGCGCGACGTCGGCGGCGTCATCTGCGCAGCCGGGCCCGAACTCGCGCCGGCCGACCTCAGGCTCTACGCACTGCGCGACGTGACGGGCACCGTCGAGTCGATTCCGCTGATCGCGGGCTCGATCATGAGCAAGAAGATCGCCGAGGGCACCGAGTCGCTCGTGCTCGACGTCAAGATCGGCTCGGGTGCGTTCATGAAGACCGTCGAGCGCGCGCGCACTCTCGCCGAGACGATGGTCGCGCTCGGCCGGGCGCACGGCGTACGGACGACGGCCTTTCTCACCGACATGGACACGCCACTCGGGTGCTCCGCCGGCAACGCTGTGGAGGTCCGTGAGTCGGTTGAGGTGCTCTCGGGCGCGGGTCCCGCTGACGTTGTCGAGCTCACTGTCGCGTTGGCGGCGGAGATGTTGTCACTGGCCGGGATCGATGCCGACCCCGCCGTGCTGCTGGCCGACGGTGCGGCCTTGAAGTCGTGGCGCGAGATCGTGCGAGTGCAGGGAGGCGATCCTGATGCGGCGCTGCCTGAGGCGTCGGAACGCGTCGTCGTACCCGCTCCTCAGTCCGGCTTTCTGACGAGGCTCGATGCGTATGCCGTCGGCATCGCTGCGTGGCGGCTCGGGGCAGGCCGTGCGAGCAAGGAGGACCCGGTCAGTGCGATTGCGGGCGTGCTCTGGCATGCGCGTCCGGGCGACGAGGTGACCAAGGGCCAGCCGCTGCTGGAATTGCACGTCGACGACCCCGCTCGTGTCGCGGATGCGCAGGCGGCACTTGTCGGCGCCTTCGAGATCGGGCCCGAACCGCCCGAACCACAGCCTTTGGTGATCGAACGCATCAGCTGACCGTCCCCCGCGACTAGTGGGCGGGAGCGGCTGCTACTCAGGCGCTGGCCGGTCCCGCCGATGGGGTGCTGCCCTGTCCGTCACCGCGACCGCCAGGTCCGCAGCCGCCCCTGCCCTCCTCGACCGAGGTCACCGCGAAGTTCGCGTCCAAGAACACGGTCACGGGAGTGCCATCCGCCTTCCTCATATGGGCTTCGTATTCAGCCGGTCCCGAGTCGGTCTCGAGGCGGATGATCGTGCCGCCCGGAACGGCTTTGAGCGCGGCCGCGCGTGCCTTTTCGGCGTTGGTGCCGGTCAGTTCGGTTTCGTCACCGCGGGACTTCGAGCCGTCCGGATCGCCCGGCGTCGCCGTACTCGATGGGGCCGGCGTCGGTGTGCTCTGCGCCGAAGCGCTCACGGTCGCCGCCGCGATTCCCCCGGCGAGCAGGCCCGCCGCGACGAGAGCGGCGGGCCGGGCAAACCGTCGCGCACGACTCTGTTCGGCTGCGCTCTGTTCGACTGTGCCGTGGTCGTCGGTCATCAGGTACCTCCAGATCAGTGACCGCCTGGTGGCGACCGCTGCAGCCATCCTTCGAGCCGGACCTGACGACCAGCCGGGCTGATCCTGGCAATCCCCTGTCAATGCCTGAGGCTGGAGTTCAGCTCCAGCGGATGGTGGCGCCCTTGCGCCACTGATCGAGTACGCCGGGTGCACCGCTAACGGTCAGCGGATCCGCCGTACCCCTGTTCCAGAGCAGCAGGTAGATGTCGCTCGCACTCCCGGTCACCGTGCAGTCCGCTGTACCGATGTCGCGTATGGCCTGGTAGCCCGCCGGTCCCATGCGCACCAGCCAGGACTGACCGGTGTCGGTCGTGCTGATCTGCAGCGTGCAGTCGACGTCGACGCGCGGGCCGCGGCCGGACCTGGCGTAGAAACCCAATAGCAGCTCGTCGATGCCGTCCGCCGCGAATGCGGGCGCGAAGGGCGTGGTGGCACCTGTCGCGCTCTCGGCGTCGACGCGGTGGATCGCGGTCTCGTGCGCCTGTCGCCTGGCCCAGAACGCCCGCGGTGACGGCGCGGGCAGGAAGCTCCAGCACTCGAGGTCGTCGGGTGCGTCGGTCAGCGCGGTGACCAGGTCGGCATGGCCTTCGACGAACCACTCGACCAGGTGCTCGTCGGAGGGCTCGGGGCCCCACGCGTCTTCCCCTTCGTCCGGCGACATGGCCGTCGTACGCCGACCCGCGACGTACGCCGTCGCCCACCGGTGCACTTGGCCGGTGTGAGTCACGAGGTCGCCGACGTCCCACTCGGGGCAGGTCGGCACCTGGGCCGCGACCGCCGTCCGGCGAGCAGCGTCAGCGAGCCGGATTCCCTCTGCGCGCAAGGCTTCTATGTGGTCTGCAACCTCCATGGCGCGAGTCTGCCAAACCCGCGCGGACAGGGGCGTAGTACGTTCGGCGCGAGGCTACGACGAGGAGCGCAGGTGAAGCGGACGCTGACTCTCGACGAGATCCGCAAGGCACCGAAGGTGCTGCTGCACGACCACCTCGACGGCGGGGTGCGACCACAGACGGTCGTCGAGCTCGCGCTGGAGAACGGCTACGACGCACTGCCGACCACTGACGTGGGGGAACTCGGCAGCTGGTTCCGCCGCGGCGCCAACCAGGGCAGTCTCGAGCTCTACCTCGAGACGTTCCAGCACACCGTCGGCGTCACGCAGACGAAGGACGCGTTGACGCGCGTTGCTGCCGAGTGCGCCGAAGACCTCGCAGCTGACGGCGTCGTGTACGCCGAGGTCAGGTTCGCGCCTGAGCTGCATGTCACGAAGGGACTCACTCTCGACGAGGTCGTCGACGCCGTGCTCGAAGGGTTCCGGCTCGGCAGCGCGAATACCGGCATCGAGATCGGCGCGTTGCTGACGGCGATGCGCTCGGCCGCGCGGTCGATGGAGATCGCGGAGCTCGCCGTACGCCATCGCGATGCGGGAGTCATGGGTTTCGACATCGCCGGCGCGGAGGCGGGCTTCCCGCCCACCCGGCACCTGGACGCCTTCCAGTACGTCCTGCGGGAGAACTTCCACATCACCATCCACGCCGGCGAGGCATTCGGGCTGCCCTCGATCTGGGAGGCGCTGCAGTACTGCGGCGCCGACCGCCTCGGGCACGGCGTGCGGATCGTCGATGACATCGCCGTCGACGCGTACGGCGGCGTGACCCTCGGCCGGCTGGCGTCGTACGTGCGCGACCGCCGGGTGCCGCTAGAGATGTGCCCGACGTCGAACGTGCATACGGGCGCTGCGCCGTCGATCGCCGAACACCCGATCGGGTTGCTGCGCGACCTTCGCTTCCGCGTCACGGTCAATACCGACAACCGCCTGATGAGTGACGTGTCGCTCTCAGGCGAGTTCCTCGCCCTGGTCGAGGCTTTCGGCTACGGCTGGTACGACATCGAATGGCTCACGATCAACGCGATGAAGAGCGCGTTCGCGCCGTTCGATCAGCGTCTGCGTCTCATCAACGAGCGGATCAAGCCGGGGTTCGCGCGACTGCGCGCAGCCGAGGTGTCGACCTCCGCGTCGGTCCGCTAACCAGCGTTCCCACCCTCGAGGTGGTCACCCGGGCGAGTGGTGGCTGCCGTCCTGGTCGCCGGGTGCTTCTTCGCGCTAGCCGTGCTGGCTGGTGGGGGAGTTCTCATCACGAGTTGCTGGCACGACTGCTCTGAACGAGATCTGTTGCAGGCGCTGCTCTTCGCCGTCACCGCGTTCGGCCTCATTGCTGGAGCGGGAGTCGCGTCGGTTTTCTGCGCGCGAGCTGGCTGGCGCCAGCTTGGACTGTTCCTGGTGGCAGCCGTGGCCATGGCCCAACTCATCGAGTTCACGATCGAACGGCTCTGATCATCCGTCGCTAACGAAAGCTGCGGGCCTGCCCGGTGTTCAGGCAGACCCGCAGATCGTCGTACCGCAGTTCTAGCGGCGGCGCGCCTTGAGCCGTGGCGCCGCCATCATCGCGGCACCGGCTGCCAGCAGGCTGAGCGCTGAGAGCAGCAGGCCGCTGACGTCGCTGCCGGTCGCCGCGAGCGTTCCGGCTTCGGCAGCGGCGTCCGACTCCAGCGCAGTGCCCTCGACGCCGAGGTCCCCGGCCTCTCCGGACTGAGCGCTTTCGTCGGCGTCCTCGGAGTCGTCAGTCGCGGTGTCGTCGGTGGCATCGTCGGTTTGCGCCGCTGGCGGCGTTGAGGCCGGAACAGAGGTGTCGGTGTTGGGACTCACGATCGTCGGCGGGACAGTGCCCATGCAGGACGCCGTCGCCGTCGCGATCAGGGCGGGTGTCTGCGAGTCGCGCACCGTGACCGAGATGGTGTCGGACGCCGACGAGACGGTCGTCGTGACAGTGCTGGCAGTCGCGCCGCTGATCGGGGTGCCGTTGAGCGACCACTGGTAGGTCACCGGGTTGCTCGGGTTGGTCGTGACGACCGCGGTCCAGGTCGCAGGCTGGCCGAAGGTCATCCCCTGCGGGCAGGAGATCGTGACCGCCGGGCCGGGGTAGGTGCCCGAGCACAGTGCCGAGGCGCTTGCCTTCTGCGCGTGCGAGTCGGTCACCGTGACGGCGACGGCGTCGCTCGGCGAGTTGCGGGTGACGGAGACCGTGTTAGCGGTCGCGCCGCTGATCGGTGCCCCGTTGAGGGTCCACTGATAGGTGAACGGGCCGTCGCCGGTCGGGACGGCCGTGTAGGTCGCGGCAGTGCCGAAAACGACCGATGAAGGGCACGTCACGGCGACCGTGGGCACCGTGCATGGGGCCGGGATCGTCGCGGTTGCGTAGCGGAACTGGCCGTCGACAACGCCATTGGCAAACGGCGCCGCCGCGCGCACGCGCACCGTCACCACTGTGCCAGGAGCCAGCGCGGGTGCCGGCGTGATCGTGTCGGAGAACGCGTAGCCGTTGTCAGCCCCGACGTGGTACGCGGGCTTGTGCGGCAGCACCGTGAACGCACCCGCTTCGCCGCCGGTGCCCCACGCGACCTCGATCGTCGGGTTGGTCCGCGACCCCTCCAGCTCGGCGCTGCCGGGCGCACCCTGGCCCTCCCACGCCGATGCGGTGAACGACACGACGCCCGAACAGTTCGCGGATGCCGTGATGTCGGCGTGGTGCGCCGAGGCCGCGGTGGCGGTGAGAGTGATGGCGGCGAGTGTCAGCGCGCCTGCCGCTGCTGCCCGGACTGCCAGCTTGACCATGTGGAGAACTCCTCTGGGGGCGGACGTCGGTGGGACGAACCTAGTGCGACCTCGGGTCGTTCCGAAACCGTTCGTTACCTCGCGTGACCGGCTTTGCACATGCGGCAAACCGCGGGCGGGCCCGCCCCGTAAATCGGACGCTCAACCCATCTCTGCTCAAGACACCAAGCAATCAAGCTAAGCAGCCGTTGCGCGGACGGTGCCGCAAGCGGTTCCGGCGAGTCGTTCAGGTCGCCGTACAACTAAAGGCCGCGCCGTGTTCCGGTCGATGGGTCCCCGACTGCCCATCCGTCCGTGTTCGGAGGAACGATGACGCTGCTCGCGAACAGCGCCGATCCGGCGTACCAGACCGGCTACGCCTTAGGCCAGCTGCTCTTTTCTCTGGGCATGACGTTGGCGATCGCGTACGGCGTCGCGCAACTGGTCAAGAACGCGCTCCGCCGACGGCGTGACGAGCGAAACGGCATCCGCTACGTGGCGGCGTCGCATGTGCCGCAGCCGGGCAGCGCCTACACCTCGTGGGGCGCGCAGACGCCTCCACCGACCGGGTACACCGCGCCAACTGGCTACCAGGCCCCCACGTACCCGCAGGGTTGGGCTGACCCAAACCGGCGCTGACCGCTGTTCAGACGCCGATCGGGTGCCAGACGGTCTTGGTCTCCACAAAGCTGAGTAGTCGCCGCGTCGACGGCGCCACAAGCCAATCCGGCGAGTCGTCGGGTCGCCGTACGACGATCTTGAGGTTGTCCGCGGCCGCCCGCTCGAGGTCGGTGGCGATATCAGCGGGCGCGCCGACGAGGTCGATCGCGTTGATGTCCATGTGGGCAGCGAGGTGCGGCGCGATTTCCGCGGTGCTGCCAGTGAGGATGTTGACGACGCCGCCGGGCACGTCCGATGTCGCCAACACCTCGGACAACGTCACCGCCGGTAGCGGCGCCGACTCGGCGGCGACCACCACAGCTGTGTTGCCGCTGACGATGACCGGCGCGAGCACGCTGACCAGGCCGAGCAGCGACGATTCCTGCGGTGCGAGTACGGCGACGACGCCGGTCGGCTCCGGCAGCGAGAAGTCGAAGTACGGGCCGGCTACAGCGTTGACCGTGCCGGCGATCTGCGCGATCTTGTCGGCCCACCCGGCGTACCAAACCCAGCGGTCGATGGCGGCGCTGACGACGCGCTCCGCTTCCTTCGCCGAGATCCCTTCGCCGGCGCGGATCTCAGTGACGAACTGTTCCCGGCGGCCCTCGAGTAACTCGGCGACACGATAGAGCACCTGAGCGCGGTTGTACGGCGTCGCGCCCGACCAGCCCGGCAGCGCCGCACGGGCAGCGACAACGGCATCGCGAGCGTCCTTGCGCGAGGCCTTCGCGGCGTTGGCGAGGAACTCGCCGTCGTGCGAGGTCACTTCGTAGGTGCGACCGGACTCAGAGCGCGGGAACGCACCGCCGACGTACAACTTGTAGGTCTTGCGTACGTCGAGCCGCTCAGACGTCAAGGTAGGCCTCCAGCCCGTGCCGACCACCTTCGCGGCCGTAGCCCGATTCCTTGAAGCCGCCGAACGGCGACGTCGGGTCGAAGCGGTTGAACGTGTTGGCCCATACGACACCGGCCCGCAGCTTGTCGGCCATCCAGAGAATGCGGCTGCCCTTCTCGGTCCAGACACCGGCCGACAGGCCGTACGGCGTGTTGTTGGCCTTCTCGACCGCCTCTTGCGGCGTGCGGAAAGTCAACACCGACAGGACCGGCCCGAAGATCTCCTCGCGTGCGATCCGGTGCGATTGCGAGACGCCGGTGAAGCCGGTCGGCGGGAACCAGTAGCCGTGCGACGGCAGCTCGCAGGCGGGTGACCAGCGCTCCGCGCCCTCGCTCTCGCCCACGTCCGACAGCTCGCGGATTTTCGCCAGCTGCTCAGCCGAGTTGATGGCACCGATGTCGGTGTTCTTGTCGAGCGGGTCGCCGAGCCGCAGCGTGCCGAGCCGCCTCTTGAGCCGGTCGAGCAGCGCGTCGGCGATCGACTCCTGCACGAGCAGTCGCGAGCCCGCGCAACAGACATGTCCTTGGTTGAAGAAGATGCCGTTGACGATGCCCTCGACTGCCTGGTCGAGCGGCGCGTCCTCGAAGACGACGTTGGCTGCCTTGCCCCCGAGCTCGAGCGTCACCTTCTTCTTCGTGCCCGCAACGGTGCGCGCGATCGCCTTGCCGACTTCGGTCGAGCCGGTGAACGCGACCTTGTCGGCGTCCGGATGCGCGACGAGCGCGGCGCCGGTCGCGCCCGCCCCGGTGATGATGTTGACGACGCCCGGGGGCAGCTGCGCCTGCTGGCAGATCTCGGCAAACAGCATCGCGCTCAGCGGCGTCGTCTCAGCCGGTTTGAGTACGACGGTGTTGCCGCACGCCAGCGCGGGCGCGATCTTCCAGGCGAGCATGAGCAGCGGGAAGTTCCACGGAATCACCTGCGCCGCAACGCCCAGCGGCCGCGGGGCCGCGCCGAAGCCGGCGTGCTCGAGCTTGTCGGCCCAGCCGGCGTAGTAGAAGAAGTGCGCCGCGGCGAGCGGTACGTCGACGTCGCGCGACTCGCGGATCGGCTTGCCGTTGTCGAGTGTCTCGAGCACTGCGAGCTCGCGGCTTCGCTCCTGCACGATGCGCGCGATCCGGTAGAGGTACTTCGCGCGTTCCGACCCGGGCATCCGCCCCCACACCCTGATGTACGCCGTGCGCGCGGCTGCGACCGCACGGTCGACGTCCCGCTCGCCTGCGGAGGAGACCTGCGCGAGCACCTCTTCAGTGGCGGGGTTGACCGTCTTGAAGACGTCGCCGTCCTGCGGGTTGCTCCACTCGCCGTTGATGAACAGCCCGTACGACGAGCGCAGCGTCACGATCTCGCGCGATTCCGGTGCGGGTGCGTAGTCCCAGGTCATGGTCAGTCCAGGGTGAAGTAGTCGGGACCGGAGTACGCGCCGGTCCGTTGCTTGGCGCGTTGCATCAGCAGGTCGTTGAGCAGAGTCGACGCGCCGATGCGGAACAGGTCGGGCGTCAGCCAGTCGTCGCCGACCGTCTCCTTGACGAGCACGAGGTACTTGATGGCGTCCTTGGCGGTGCGGATGCCGCCAGCTGCTTTGACGCCGATGCGTGCGCGCCCGCTCACCTCATAGAAGTCGCGCACTGCTTCGAGCATCACGAGTACGACGGGAAGCGTCGCGGCCGGCGCGACCTTGCCGGTCGAGGTCTTGATGAAGTCGGCGCCGGCAAGCATCGCGAGCCACGACGCGCGCCGCACGTTGTCGTAGGTGACCAGCTCGCCGGTCTCGAGGATCACCTTCAGGTGCGAACCGCCGCACGCTTCCTTGACCGCCACGATCTCGTCGTACACCTGCTGGTAGCGCCCGGACAGGAACGCGCCGCGGTCGATGACCATGTCGATCTCGTCGGCGCCGGACACGACCGCGTCGCGAGTGTCGGCGAGCTTCACCGGCAGGGACGCGCGACCCGATGGGAACGCCGTCGCGACCGCCGCGATGTGGATGCCCGAGCCCTTCAGTGCGTCGGCTGCGATCGGCACCAGGTCGCCGTACACACAGACCGCGGCTACCGGCGGCACCGTAGCGTCAGTGGGATCGGGCCGCTGCGCCTTCGCGCAGATCGCGCGGACCTTGCCCGGGGTGTCAGCGCCTTCGAGCGTCGTCAGGTCGATCATGCGGATGGCTGTGTCGATCGCCCACAGCTTCGCGTCCTTCTTGATCGAGCGGGTGCCCAGCGTCGCCGCGCGGCCCTCCGCGCCGACCTGGTCGACGCCCGGCAACCCGTGCAGGAATTGCCGCAACGACGACTCGGTGGCGGCGACGTCGGTGAGCCCACTCACTGCGGGGAATGGGGCGAGCTGGGTCATATAGGCAGCTTACGCGCGCGGTTATCGGCAGGGACCTGCGGCCGGCGCGCGCCAAAGTGGACGGATGCTGAGGAACCTGCAGGCGTTCGCCGCCGCCGCCGTACTCATCATCTGTTGCCGGGACCGGACACGCTGGTGATCCTGCGCAACCTTCGGTCCTGGCAGCGAACTGGGTTTCGGGTCTGACTACGGGTGGCCGGCATGTCCGGAGGCGACGTCGACGGTGAGGACCTGGCCGGTGGGTTCGCCTTGCTATCGACCGTGGCCGTCGTCGAGCAAGGCCGGCCCGACGAGCTGCTTGGTCAGCGCTTCTCGCAGGCGATGCCGTCGTTGTCGCGGTCCAGGTCGTACTGCAGCGGTGCCACGCGACCGTCGTTGAGCGCGTAGGTCTTGGCGTCGACAACGAAGTTGCGGACCTTGTAACTGCTCGTTGTCTTGTCGACCACGGTCCTGGCCTTGGCGACGCCGTGCGGATACACCTTGTTCAGTGCTGCGCAGTTGGGATACGCCTTCGGTTTCGGAAGTGCCGCGCCGGCCGGCGGTGCGACGACCATGGGCACGAGGCACGAGACGGTTACGAGCACGATTCGCTTCACAGAGTGCCGATCTTGGCGGCAGGCGTTCGGAGATGACTGCATCCCGCAGCATGGTCGCCATCAACCCGCTTGTATACGGCGGCGGTCGGGTGCGTGCGCTAGCGTCGCGCCGTCGGAGTACAGGGGAGTGCCTGTGAACGTCCGCGTCATCGATCACCCGCTCGCCGCCCGCCGCCTCAGCCACCTGCGGGACAAGAACACCGACTTCGCCGGGTTTCGCCAGGCCCTGCACGAGCTGTCGAGCATGCTGGTGTACGAGGCGACGCGTGACCTTCCGATCGAGCACATCGACATCGAAACCCCGATCCAGGCGACCACCGGCGTACGCCTCGCGTCGCCGCCGATCCTGGTCCCGATCCTGCGGGCCGGGCTCGGCATGGCCCAGGCCGCTCTCGAGCTGATGCCCGAGGCGGTCATGGGCTTCATCGGGCTCGCCCGCGACCACGAGACGTTCCAGCCGAAGTCGTATCTGGCGGCGCTGCCCGAACGGCTCGACGGGCGCACGGTCATCGTGCTCGACCCGATGCTCGCGACCGGTGGGTCGCTCGACTACACGTGCCAACTGCTCGCTAAGCGCGGGGCGGCACGGCAGATCGTTGTGTGCGTGCTCGCGGCGCCAGAAGGCCTCGAGCGGATGGAACGGTCGGGTCTGGTCGTCGAGATCGTGACCGCGTCGATCGACGAGAAACTCAACGACAAGGCCTACATCGTGCCCGGGCTCGGCGACGCCGGCGACCGCCAGTTCGGCAGCGTCTAGCAACGATCTTGGGGCGTGGGCGAGCGCGGCCTTAGAGGCCGGTCAGCAGGGCCATGTCCTCGCGCAGTGCCGCCAGCTCGCGGCGCGCCTGCTCCCGGGCGGTGTCGACGGACGTGTCGCCGCGACGTACCGGCACGACGACCTCGAAGTACACCTTGAGTTTCGGCTCGGTCCCGCTCGGGCGCACGACGACCCGCGCACCGTCCATGTGCAACGTGATGACGTCGGACGGCGGCAGGTCGAGCTTGGTCTCGCCCGACTCACCACGTCGTACGCCGACGGCCAGGTCGTCGACGTACTCGATCGTGCGTCCGGCGAGAGTCGGGGGCAGCGGCTTCTCGCGCAGCTCGGCCATGACCGACTGGATGCGCGCGGACCCGTCGGCGCCCTGCAGCCAGACGCTCCACTGATCCGTCGCATGCAGGCCGAAGCGCCGCGCGATGTCGTCGAGGCGATCCGCGAGCGGCACCCCCTCGCGCTTCGACTCGGCGGCGAGCTCGGCGAACATCAGGGCGGCACTGATGCCGTCCTTGTCGCGTACGACGTCGAGGACGCAAAAGCCGAGCGCCTCCTCGTAGCCGAACAGGAAGCGTGTGTCGGGACGATCCAGCGCGGCGCGCACGATCCACTTGAAGCCGGTTAGCGTCTCGGCGTAGTGAACGCCGGCGGCAGTGGCCATTCGTGACAGCAGCGTCGACGACACGATCGTGGTCACGACCAGCCGGTCATCGCCCTCTGTGTGCGTGAGCAGGTAGTCGGCAAGCAACGCACCGATCTCGTCGCCGCGAAGTGCGCGCCAGACTTTCGCGGTCGACGCGTCGGGGATCGCGACCGCGAGGCGATCGGCGTCGGGGTCGTTGGCGATGACCAGGTCGGCGCCGACAGCCGTCGCTTCGGCCATCACGAGATCTAGCGCGCCGGGTTCCTCGGGGTTGGGGAACGCGACCGTGTGGAACGTCGGATCGGGGTCGCCTTGAGCCGCAACCACTTGTGGCGCAGGGAATCCCGCCCGGTCGAAGACCGCGAGCAGCACGTCGCGACCGACGCCGTGCAGCGGCGTGTAGGCCGTGGTCAGGTCGCGCGACGTCGGTGCGATCGACAGCCCCACGACCGCGTCGACGTACGCCTCGAGCTCCTCCTCGCCAAGCCGAGCGATCAGCGGGTCGTCGGCCGGCGCCAGCGGTACGCCGGACAGCGGCCCGACCGCGTCGATCGCCGCGGATATCTCGGCGTCCGCCGGGGGCACGATCTGCGCGCCGTCGCCCAAGTAAACCTTGTAGCCGTTGTCGGCAGGTGGGTTGTGGCTCGCCGTGACCATCACCCCGCCGGCGCAGTCGAGGTGCCGGATGGCGAACGCCAGCACAGGCGTCGGGAGGGGTCTCGGCATGACGTAGACCCGGAACCCCAGCGCCGCCATCACCGCGGCAGTGTCCTCGGCGAAGGCATCGGACTTGCGCCGCGCATCGAAGCCGACGACCACCCCGCGCCGCTGCGCATCGGGATCGGTCGCCAGCAGGTAGTGGCCAAGCCCGGCCGCCGCCCGGCGTACGACCGCGCGGTTCATCCTGTTGGGCCCCGGGCCGAGCTTGCCCCGCAACCCCGCGGTGCCGAACTCGAGCCGGCCGGTGAACGCGTCGGTCAGTTCCGCGACGTCGCCTGTCGCGAGCGCCGCGTTCAGTTCGGCGCGGGTGTCGGGGTCGGGATCCTCGTCGAGCCAGCTGCGGATCGCTGGTTCGAGGGCGGCCAGGTCCTCAGGCAAGGCCGCGGACGACTTCGGCAAGGAGGGCCCCCATCCGTTTCGCGCCGCCCGCGCCGGCTTCGAGCACCTCCGCGTGATCGAGCTTGTCGCCCGTGATGCCGGCCGCGAGATTGGTGACCAGCGACATGCCGAAGACCTCGGCGCCGAGGTGTCGGGCGGCGATCGCCTCCATCGCGGTGGACATGCCGACCAGGTCGGCGCCCAGCGCTCGCAGCATCCTGATCTCGGCGGGCGTCTCGTAGTGCGGGCCGGGGAGCGCGGCGTACACGCCCTCTTCGAGCGTTGGGTCGACCGCGCGCGCGAGGTCGCGGAGACGTTGCGAGTAGAGATCAGTCAGGTCGACGAACCGCGGGCCGTACGACTCGGGTGGCGCGTCGCCGGTGAGGGGGGAGCGGCCGGTCAGGTTGAGGTGGTCGCTGATGAGAACGGGCTGGCCGACGTACATCCCCTCGCGCAGCCCCCCCGCGGCATTGGTGAGTACGACGACCCGGCAGCCGGCCAGCACGGCCGTGCGGACCGCGTGCACGACAGTCGCCACGCTGTGGCCTTCATAGCCGTGCACCCGGCCGAGGAATGCGAGCACGTGCCGGTCGCCGGATCGGATGCTGCGGATCGCGCTGGAATGCCCTTCGACCTGAGCTGCCGGGAAGCCCGGCAGGTCGGTCATGTAGAGCTCGGCGCTCACCTCGCCGAGCTCGTCGGCCGCCGGCTTCCACCCGGACCCGAGCACGAGAGCGACGTCGTGCCGGGCGACTCCGGTCATCTCACCGAGCCGGGCGGCGGCCGTCGTCGCGGTCTCGAATGCCGGCGAAAAGGTCATCTACCCCTGCTACGTCGAAGGTGGTCGCGCTCGGAGCGTAACGCTGCCCGTGTTAGGCCAAACGAGTGAGGGGTTAGGCCGTTCGAGTGACCTCACCCGAATGGCCTCCGGTCGCCGCCGCACCGTCGATACCCTTTTCGGCATGTGGGAGTACAAGTGGCACGAGTGCCACACGTTCGACGCGACAGCGCTGGCCACCCTTGGCGACGAGGGCTGGGAGGCCGTCGGTATGACGACGGTCGGCGAGAACTTCGGCCGCACCTACGTGGCGATCCTCATGAAGCGCTATGCCAGCGCCAAGATCGACCTGCTCGCCGCCGAGGCGGAGCAGAAAAGAGCCTCCTAGTCGGTGCGCGCGCCCGCGAGGCCTTGGTCAGGGCGCAACGAGCCGGGTTTCCCACCCGGCGGCGCCCCCAGTCGCGAAAAGACTCCTAGTCGGTTGCGTCGACAGTCACCGTGCTGGCGGTCAGGCGACGGAGGGCAGCGACGACGACGTTCCTGTCGTGCCAGATCCCCAGCGGCGGCAGCGAGCGCAGCATCAACCGCCCGTAGCCTTTCGTCAGGAGCCGCGGATCGAGTACGGCGACGACGCCGCGGTCGGTCGACGACCTGATCAGCCGGCCGACACCTTGCGCGAGCAGGACTGCCGCGCGGCCGACGTACACATCGGTGAATCCGTCGCCGTCACGCGCGTCGGCGGCTTCGCGCCGGGCCACCGCGAGCGGGTCGTCAGGTCGCGGGAACGGCAACTTGTCGATGACCACAAGGCTGCACGCAGCCCCTGGTACGTCGACGCCTTGCCAGAAGCTGGTCGTCGCGAACAG
>JBKJZO010000025.1:0-3613 GCA_046715235.1 Mycobacteriales bacterium | reverse complement strand
GACCTTCTCATTACGAGTGAGACGCTCTACCGACTGAGCTAAGGCGGCCTGGTGCGGGACGGAACTCTACCCGAGAGCCTCATCGGCGGGACGCGCCGAAAGCCTTACCCGCAGAGCTTCCCCGGCGCTGGCAGAACGAGGTCGAGGAGGTAAGCGTTGCCGGCCTGGTCGACACAAGAATCACCGTCGCCGTACGCCGTGTGCCCGTCACCGTCGTACGTCAGCAGTTGTCCCGACTCGAGTTGTTCGGAGAGCGCTGTCGCCCATGACAACGGGGTCGCGGGATCGCGCGTCGTGCCGATCACCAGGATGGGCGCCGCGCCGCGGGCCGGAAGAGCCCCGACCGGTCCGACCGGTGGCACCGGCCAGAACGCGCAGGCCATGGCGCCGTACGCGATGGCGGCGCCGAATGCCGGGGACTCACGCGCAAAGGCCAGCGCATCGGCTTGGTAGGCACTCACCGCGCGCGGTGACGGACGGTCGATGCAGTTGATGGCCAGGTTCGACTCCATCTGGTTGGAGTACTCACCGCCGGAGTCACGGTCGACGTAGGTGTCGAACAGCCGAAGAAGCATCGAACCGTTGCCGTTGTCGGCCTGTGCGAGTCCGATCGCCAGCGCCGGCCAGCCGAACTGCCGGCTGTACAGAGCAGTCGCGATGCCGAGGGTCGCTTCGTTCGGGCCGAGTCGACGGCCATCGTCGTCGCCGGTGGGCAGCGGGGCTTTCTCGATCCGGGCGAGCAGGTCGGCGACGCGCTTGCGAGGATCGGCGACCTTAGCGAACGCGCAGGACGCCGCGCTCTTGCAGTAGGCGAGGAAAGCCTCCAGAGCGCCCTCGAACCCTCGGGCCTGCACCCGCCCCAATGTCTGGCCGTCGACGGTCGGATCGATCGCCCCGTCGAGGATCAGCGCCCTGACGTTCTTCGGAAACAGCTCGGCGTAAAGCGCACCCATGTAGGTGCCGTAGGACTTGCCCAGGTACGTGAGCGTCCTGTCGCCGACGACCGCGCGCAGGATGTCCATGTCACGAGCGGCGTCGCGGGTGCTGACGAACGGCAGCAGACTCTTGCTCTTGTCCGCACATGCTTTTGCGATCCCTTTGGCCGCATCGACCAGCACGCGCAGTTCGGTCGCGTTGTCGGGCGAGGGATCGGCATCGAGCCAGTCGTCGAGTTGCGCACCGGTGGCACACCGGATCGGCGCGCTCTCGCCGACGCCACGCGGATCGAAGCCCACGACGTCGAACCGGTCGCGGACAGCCCGCGGGATCGTTGTCTCGGCAGACCGCGCGTACTCGACCCCTGATCCGCCGGGCCCGCCCGGATTGATGAACAGCGAGCCGATACGGCTCGACTTCTTGCTCGCCGGCAACCGGAGCGCGGCGATCTCGATCTGCGTGCCGGCCGGGTTCGTGTAGTCGAGCGGCACCTTCACCCGCGCGCACTCGAAGGCGCCGTCGCAGCTTTTCCACGTCACCCGCTGGCCGTAGAAGCGCTGCAAGGCCGGGTCGATGGCGGTGGCGGGAGTCGGGGAACTCGCGCTCTCGGACGGCTTCGGGGTCAAGCTCGCGTCCGGCGCCGGGCTGTCCGCCGGCGTAGCCGCGCTCGAGGTCGCCGCAGTGGGCGTCGGCGTCGCGGGCTTGTCACCCGTGCAGCCCGCGACCAGCACCGCGCCGGCCACGCAGACGGCGGCGCGGCGCATTGCGAGTGCGGGCATGCAGCGATGGTACGGCGACCCCCCGGCCATGCTTACGCCGCCACCGTCGAGATCATCACCGGCACCGCAGAGACGAGCAGATTGCCGGGCGGCAGCGCCGCCGACTTGCCGTCGATCGTGTGCAGGCTCCGGTATTCGGGCGGGACCTCGTAGGGCACCTTCGTGCCCGGATGCCAGAGGATCTGGATGCCTTCGTCGCCACGGGTGAACTGGCAGCGGAAAGCGCCTTCAGAAAGACCGTCGTCGAATCGGGTGCACCCCTCACCACGGGCCCCGACGAGCCACTTGGACATCAGGCCGAACGCCTTGCCGGCTGGGGAGGGCGACTGCGAGTCAGGTTCACTCAGGTCGAGCCCCAGGTGCCCGTGGTCGTCCCAGGCGTACCAGTGGACGCGCTCCACCTGATGGCCGGCGAAGATCGCAAGCGCACGGACGACGTACGCCGACGCCAGGGGCTCGACGTAGACCTCCGCGGGGAGCGGCGTCCGGCGGCCGAAGCCCGACTCGGTGTTCCACAAGGGTTTGTCGGCCTGGCCGTACTTGGCCATGATCCCGCGGATCCGATCGATCGAGGGCCGTAGGTGCTCAGGGCGTTGCCCGGGCCTGACGTAGAAGTGGGCGGCGATCACGTCGGCGTACTGGCCGCCTCCAGCCGCGAGATATTCGTCCAGCCACAGCGGCGAGTTCTCCGTGCGTACCGCGATTCCGGGCGTGAGCACGATGTTGCGCGAATCAACGGCTTTCAGCTGTGTGTAGGCCTCTTTCGCCAGCGGCAGCATCGCCTCGGGCTCGGCGCCCCAGAACAGCACGACGTTCGGCTCGTTCCAGATCTCCCACTTGTCGATCTTGCCCTTGTAGCGCTCGGCAAGCGCCTTCACGTACGCGCCCCAGACCTTCAGATCCTTGGGCGGTGAGGCGGACCCGGGCCCGTAGTTACCCGGCGCGTTGATGTCGGAGGCGGCCCACCTGGGGGTCACGCCGAGAACCATGACGATCTCCTTGCGCGCCGCACGCATCAGCTTGACGTGTTCATCGAGCGTCGAGAAGTCGAGGGTGCCGCGGCTCGGTGCCATCTGCTTCCACGACACTCCGCTGTCCCACAGCCGGATCGATCCCCACGGGATTTCCGGCCAGTTGTCGCGCGGGTTGTGGATGTGCAGCCCGAAGAACTCCGGCCGAATCTCTGGGTTCGGCGTAGCGAGAGGCGGGGTCGCACTCGTCGATGGCGTCGCCGTACCGGCGGGTGCTGTGGCGGTGGCAGTTGACGTCGGCGGCTGGCTCGCCTGCGGCGCGGGATCACCCGTGCACGCAAGGAGTACGACGACTGCGACGACCGCGACGACCGCCCGCAGACGGTCGGCATTGACTCGCACTGGACTGCGCAAGAGAGCCAAATCCTCCCGACGAGGGCTCGACAAAACGGCGGGCGCCGGTGTGATTCCGGCGCCCCCGTCAGTCTGCCCTACGGGGCGGGAGAGATCAGCACAGGTGCGGTGCCGACAGTGAATGCCTGGCCGCTTCGAACGGCGCGCTTCTTGCCGTCAAGGCTGTGCAGCGAACGGAATCCCGCGGGCACCTTCATCACACGTGACCGATCGGGGTGCCACAGGACGCGCTGCGTCGCTGAGCCGCGCTTGAGCACGCAGGTGTACCCGCCCGCGAACGCCCCGGACGCCGCACGCGTGCAGCCCAGCACGCGAGTGCCGACCAGCCACTTGTAGGTGACGCCGTACGCCTTGCCGGCAGGGGTGGCAGTCATCTGGTCCTCGCCGGTCAGGTACAGGCCGGTGAAGCCGCGGTGGTCCCAGCCGTACCAGTACGACCGGGCGACACCGCCGGCAGCCATGAGCAGATAGGTGCGCGCGACGTACCCCATCGCTGTCGACCCGGTGTAGATC
>JBKJZO010000024.1:0-4500 GCA_046715235.1 Mycobacteriales bacterium | reverse complement strand
AGGAAGTGGTCGTTGGTGTCCTGCAGCGTTGCCTGCTCGCCGTCCAGGATGTGCCCGCTGCCCAGCGAGGCAAGGATCGACGCGGCGACCGGCTTGCAGACCTCACAGCCGCGTCCGGTGCCATGCCCCTTGAGCAGCGCCTCGAACGACCGGATCCCCTTGACCCGGACGATGTCGAAGAGCTCCTGGCGGCTGTAGGCGAAGTGCTCGCACAGTGCGTTGCTGACCTCGACCCCGGCCTTCGTCAGCTCCGACTTGATCAGCTGCGACATCAACGGCACACACGAACCGCAGCCGGTGCCCGACTTCGTGCACTTCTTCAGCGCCGGCACATCGTGCGCGCCCTTCGCGATCGCATCGCACAGGTCGTGCTTGGTGACCGAGTTGCAGCTGCAGATCAACGCGTTGTCCGCGAGGGCGCCGGCGCCGAGCAGGCCGGCTCCCGTGGACGGCACGAGCAGCTCGGCCGGCTTGCCCGGCAGCGCGCCGCCGGTCACGCAGATGGCGCGCATGATCTCGTACGTCGACGCGTCACCGACGAGCACGCCGCCCAGCAGCGTCTGGCCGTCGGCCCCGATCACCAGCTTGCGGTAGACGTTTTCGACCGCGTCGACGTAGGTGACTTCCTGGGCGCCCTCGGCCACGCCGTGCGCGTCGCCGAAGCTCGCGACGTCGATGCCGAGCAGCTTGAGCTTGGTGGACATGTCAGCGCCGTCGAACGTCGCCGTACCGCCGCAGATCCGGTCGGCTACGACCTCGGCCATCGTGTAGCCCGGCCCGACCAGGCCGTAGACCCGCCCGTCGACCACTGCGCACTCACCGATCGCCGACACTGCCGGGTCGCTGGTCGTGCAGGTCGAGTCGACGGCGATGCCGCCGCGCTCGCCGACTGCCAGGCCGCAGTCGCGGGCCAGCTGGTCGCGCGGCCTGATGCCGGCGGAGAAGATGACCAGGTCGACGTCGAGTGGCTCGTCGTCGGCGAAGACCATCCGGGCCGCCCGCCCGTCGTGGATGTCGATCGACGACGTACGGGCGTCGGTGTGTACGACGACGCCTTGCGCCTCGATCCGGCGGCGCAGCGCCAAGCCGCCCGCCTCATCAACCTGGATCGGCATAAGCCGCGGAGCGAACTCCACGACGTGGGTTTCGAGCCCGAGGGACTGGATCGCGCCGGCCGCTTCCAACCCGAGCAGCCCGCCGCCGACCACGGCACCGACTCGCCGGCCGTCGGCGTACGACTTAATCGCCTCGAGGTCCTCGATCGTGCGGTAGACGAAGCAGCCGGTCGCGTCGCTGCCCGGGATGGGCGGCACGAACGGGTAGGACCCGGTGGCCAGCACCAGCCGGTCGTAGGTGACGGCGCCGCTGGCGGAGGTGACCGTGCGGGCGGCGAGGTCGATCGCCTCCACCGGCTCGGAGAGGCGCAGCTCGATGCCGGAGCGCTCGAAGAACCCGGGCTCCACCATCGTCAGGTCCTCGGCGGTGCGCCCGGCGAAGAAGCTGGTCAACCCCACCCGGTCGTACGCCGGACGCGGCTCCTCGCCGTACACCACGACCCGCCACTGCTCTGTCGCGCCACGGTCGACGAGCGCCTCGAGCAGGCGCTGGCCCACCATTCCGTTGCCGATGACGACGAGCGTGGGTCGGTTGGTCATGTGATCCAGAGTCGCGCCGGCGCGTTCCCGCTGCGATACGCCCAGGTAACAAGGATGTGAACGATGGGTCGCCCGACAGCCGGTGTTCATCCAGACGTACCAGCTGCAGCCGCGACAACGGCCCCAGCAACAGACGATCCGTTTGGATAAGTCTCGCACCGGCAGTTTCGCGGCGGAATCCGGCCTATCGCACGCGCGCTGACAAAGCGACGTGGACTGGGGATCGGCCGCGCCGGCCCGGTGATGACGGATCGAGGAAAGTGGAGCCTAGGAGACTCGAACTCCTGACCCTCACGCTGCCAGCGTGATGCTCTACCAACTGAGCTAAGGCCCCATCGCCCGTAGGCAAGCCGTCACGTTACCTGATGGCGTGAGGGCGTGCCTAACACGTATGAGGCGCCGCGGTCAGTTCAGAGAGGGATCGGGAGGGAAGTTCGCCACCATGGCCAGCTGACCCGGCTGCCGCTTGAGCACGTCACGCCACAACTGGTCCGGATCGGCGCAGAACGCATCCTCGATCTCACCGTCGACGACGTACCAGGAGCCTGCTGCGATCTCCTCTGCGAGTTGCTCGGCGCCCCATCCGGCGTACCCCGCGAAGACCCTCACGGACGTGCCGGCCGGCAGCGCCTCGGGTCCTTCGCCCAAGTCGATCGTGGAGATGGCGCCGCCGAAGAACGACGGCGGAGCGTCGGGTTTGTGAACCGGCACCGGCACCCTGCCCAGGCAGATGGCGCCGTCCGGCGTCACGGGCCCGCCGACGAAGACGACAGACGGCTCACGCGCAACGTCTTCCCAAGGCGGCAGGACCTCGGCCACCGACGTATCGCTCGGCCGATTGAGGATGAGTCCTACGACGCCCTCGTCATTGTGGTCGAGGAGCAGTACGACGGCGCGCGCGAAGTTGGGATCAAGCAGCGTTGGCGTAGCGACTAGCAATCTCCCGCGCATGCCCTCGTCGACCATGACCGCATCATTGCGCGCAGGCGCTGCGTGCGCACTAACCCGCGGCCGTGCCGAGGCACGTGCTGCCGCATGGACTCGAGTGGAAATGGCCCGCCATGATCACGCTGGACGAAACTTGCCGCGATCTAAGGAAGTTTTTCCACGAACGCGGCAGGTTTCCTCCAAGATCGCGGGGACTGGGGAAGGCCAGGCCCTCATCCCGGGTTATCCGACCCGCGCGATCTCCGGCTTCCATTCCGAGCGGCGAACCGCCCATTCGGCGTGCAGCCCCCATCGCCCCTCGATTAGCGGAACACGAATCGTCGACGACCCGTTGCGAACCAGCACACTGCCACCGGGCGCCGAATCGACCGTGAAGCCGATGATTCCAACGCCGAGCGGATCGTCCGACGCATCGTCCTCGTCGAGAACCCGCCACAAGCTTTCGACGGACCCTCCGTACGCCGACGCCGCACAGCTCCAGACGCCCACGTCCCGATCGTAGAGACCGACGTGCACGGACGATGTAGTCATCGAGCGAACGAGCACGCCGGCCAAGTTCTTCTCCACGATGACCGCGGCTACCTCTGGCCGAACAATGAATCCCGAGGTGATGCCATCCTCGACCTGCCGCAGAGCTGTCGCTGTCAAAGGACTCCGGGTCGTAGGTCGCATCGGTCCCTCCGCCCCTTCTTCGCGCGACGGGAAAACCAGGTGCGCAATGGCAATGACGCCCGCACCCAGACCCAAACCGGCGACGGGCGCCATCACACTGGCAGGCAGCAGCAGACGAGCCAGATTCCCGATTGCGGCAAGTGCGATGCCCCAGGCCATTGCCGCGCCGGCGCGGGATGCACCCGGGAGCTGTCTCGGGGCCGGGCGGCCCTTGAGCAGGTATCTACTGACACCGGCCACGGCCGAAACCACCAAGCAGCGAACGAATACTGAACGCCAACTCGCTGAAGGCGGCCCCGACGAACTGAGACCAGTTCGGAAAGCCACAGTCGCGCAGACGAGCACCAACGCAGATAGGAACACGACTCTGCCCCATGGAACGAGCGAAGGGGTGCCTTCCTCGTTCTCCTGAGCGTTGCTCGTCCAGCCACTACTAGGCGCGGGACGCTCGTCAATCGTTTCCACTTCACTCCTGCCGGCGAGCGCGACAACTCTGGGCCGCACTCGCACGTAGTGCATGCATCGGCGGGCGAGAACGGTGAGTGAAGGGAGCAACCAGGCTGTTGCGCGGCGCCGGAGGGGTAACTGTGCGTCTGGCATGGCGTGATCGCAACGTGCCAGCCGCACAGTCCAGCAACCGTGGCTCTTAGCCGCGCGAGCCCTGGCTGGACGAGCGGTGGTGAGAGGACCCGCGGCCGCGAGGTGAGCCGCTGCGTGATGCCGACGGGGCCCGGTCGCGGTCAGAGTTGCCGCGGTAGGGCTTGCGGGTCGGGGCCGGCCGCTCGACGGCGTACGTACGCGCGGGCGGCGCCTCGAACGGCGTACCGCTCGCTGCGAGTTCGCGCACGGCTTCGTGCCCGGGCGCAACCCGCGTGGTGACCGGGCTGACGCGCGCGAGCTCGTGCATCCGCGCTACGTCGCGCGTCTGCTCCGGCTGCACGAAGGACACCACAGTGCCCGAGCTGCCGGCGCGCGCCGTACGACCGGACCGGTGCAGGTAGTCCTTGTGATCGCCAGCGGGGTCGTAGTGAATGACGAGATCGACGTCGTCGACGTGGATGCCACGCGCAGCGACATCGGTGGCGACGAGTACCCGCGTCGAGCCAGCAGCGAAGCCGTCGAGCGCGCGCTGACGGGCGCTCTGCGTCAGGTTGCCGTGAATAGCCGCTGCATCGACGCCGCCGTTGCGCATCTGCTTGGCGAGGCGATCGGCACCGTGCTTGGT
>JBKJZO010000023.1:0-22284 GCA_046715235.1 Mycobacteriales bacterium | reverse complement strand
AGCTGGATGTACGACCGGCCGACCGCGGGCACGGAGGAATGGATCACGCAAGTTCTCCAAGCAGCCGGCGATCATGGCCGCCAACCTCGCGGCCTTCCACGCCGGCTGGAACTTCAGCGAGACGACCGAGGTCTTCGCCAGTTCGTACGTCGTCCGCCCGCAGCAGGCGCCCGGCGGTGACTACCGCAACATCAGTGGCAATGTCGCGCTCGCTTACGGGCTGATCGCGGCGTCCGAGCTGTCAGGCCTGCCGCTGTTCCTCGGCAGCTACCCGATCACGCCGGCGTCCGACATCCTGCACGAGCTGAGCAAGCACAAGAACTTCGGCGTCAAGACGTTCCAGGCCGAGGACGAGATCGCGGCGATCGGTGCAGCCCTCGGCGCGTCGTTCGGCGGCGCGCTCGGCGTCACGACGACGTCGGGACCAGGAGTTGCCCTCAAGGGCGAGACGATCTCGCTCGCCGTCTCCGTCGAGTTGCCGCTGGTCATCGTCAACATCCAGCGCGGCGGCCCGTCGACCGGCCTGCCCACCAAGACCGAGCAGTCCGACCTGTTGCAGGCGCTGTACGGGCGGCACGGCGAGTCGCCGGTACCGATCGTCGCGCCGTACTCGCCGTCCCACTGCTTCAACGCCGCGATCGAGGCGGCGCGGATCGCGACGAAGTACCGCACGCCGGTGTTCCTGCTCTCCGACGGCTACCTTGCCAACGGCGCCGAGCCCTGGGCCCTGCCGAAAGTGGAGGACCTGCCTGATCTGACTGTGCAGTTCGCGACCGAGCCCAATCACGACGGCGCGTTCTGGCCGTTCCTGCGTGACCCCGAGACCCTCGCGCGGCCGTGGGCGGTCCCTGGCACGCCAGGCCTCGAGCACCGCATCGGTGGTCTCGAGAAGGCCAACGGCTCGGGCAATATCAGCTACGACCCGGCCAACCACCAGCTCATGTGCGAGCTGCGCGCGGCAAAGATCGCCGGCATCGCCGACGACATCCCCGAACTCGAGATCGATGACCCCAACGGCGACGCCGACGTACTCGTTCTCGGCTGGGGTTCGACCTGGGGCTCGATCCGTTCCGCGATACGTCAGCTGCGCGTGCAGGGGCACAAGATCGCGCACGCGCACCTCATGTATCTCAATCCGTTCCCGCGCAACACCGCCGAGGTCGTACGCCGCTACCCGAAAGTCCTCGTGCCGGAGATGAACCTCGGCCAGCTGGTCAAGGTGATCCGCGCCGAGTTCCTCGTCGACGCGCACGGCCTCAACAAGATCCAGGGCAAGCCGTTCACGGTGCACGAGATCGCCGCAAAGCTCGAGGAGATGTCGTAGTGACGCTCATTCACGACCCGATCCCGGTCGAGTCACTGACCAAGAAGGACTTCACAAGCGACCAAGAGGTCAGGTGGTGTCCGGGCTGCGGCGACTACGCGATCCTGGCAGCTGTCCAGTCGCTGATGCCGGAGTTCCACCGCCCGCCGCACGAGGTGGTCTTCATCTCCGGGATCGGCTGCTCGAGCCGCTTCCCGTACTACATGAACACCTACGGCTTCCACACCATCCACGGCCGGGCGCCGGCCATCGCGACGGGTCTGGCCGCCACACGTCCCGACCTCGATGTCTGGGTCGTGACGGGGGACGGCGACGCGCTGTCGATCGGCGGCAACCACTTCATCCATCTGCTGCGCCGCAACGTCAACCTCAAGATCCTGCTGTTCAACAACCAGATCTACGGCCTGACCAAAGGCCAGTACTCGCCGACGTCCGAGGTCGGCAAGGTGACGAAGTCGACGCCGTTCGGCTCCGTCGACCACCCGTTCAACCCGGTCTCGCTGGCGCTCGGGTCGGAGGCGACGTTCGTCGCCCGGACGCTCGACGTCGACAAGGTCCACTTGCAGAACGTGTTGCGCCGCGCGTACGAGCACAAGGGCACGGCGTTCATCGAGATCTACCAGAACTGCAACATCTTCAACGACGGCGCGTTCGAGATGGTGACCGGTCGCGACACCAAGGCGGGCTACCAGATCCGGCTGGAGCACGGTCAGCCGATTCGCTTCGGCGCCGACAACGAGAAGGGCGTCATCATGGCGCGCTCGGGCCACTGCGAGGTCGTCGACGTCGCCGAGGTCGGGGAGGACGCGCTGCTGATCCACGACGAGTACGCCGACTCGCCGACCTTGGCGTTCGCGTTGTCGAAGCTCGCGACCGGTCCGAGCATGGCGACACCGATCGGCATCTTCCGCGACGTCACGCGGCCGTCGTACGTCGAGGAGATGGGCCGCCAGGTCGAGGCCGCGCAGGCCAAGGGCAAGGGTGATCTGCACAAGCTCCTGCACGGCGCCGACTCGTGGACGGTCGCCGCTGTCGAGCAGCAGGACGAGAGTCGCGACCCGAAGGACACCCGCAACTAAAGCGTGTCGTACTTCGACACGACCGCGAACCAGATGGCCAGCGACACGATCGGGACGAACGGAGTGAGCTCCGGCCGGCGGCGCCTGAGTGCGAACGCGACCGGGACCCCCACGCCCCAGACGGCCCACACGGCGTACAGCGGTCCATTGGCGAGCATCAGCCCCGAGACCGCGAACGGAAACGCCCCGATGACCAGGTGAGTCAGTACGCCGACCCACCCGAGAATCCGCGCGCCGAAGGGCGGGCGGGGAGGGGCCTGGGGCTCGATCGACATGCGCGGGACGCTACCGCGAGCGACCATCTAAGGCGCTGACCTGCGTGTTTTCTTTTGACCAGGTTCAGTTCCCGACGTAACATGCAGTCCTTCGAAACCCCAAATCGCCCCCACGTGGAGGATGCATGGCCTCGGGCACCCGTCCCACCGGTGCGACTTTGAAGCCCGTCGCGAAGGCGCACAACGGCGGCCGCAACTGCACCGTGTGCGACGCCCCGCTCTCCACGTACAACGCGGGCCCCAACTGCTGGACCCACACGGTCGGCATCCCGTGGCGGGGCCCGACGGCCAAGCCGAAGTAGGCCGTTGACGGTCTCGCTGGCCGCGGACCGCGTCGAGGTTTTCGGTGCCGTAGTCGACCAACCGTGGGTCGGACTTCTTAGGGTCGCGGCTGTTCTCGCCATCTCACTGGTCGTTCTCGCTTTCGCCCGCAAGGCCATCCCGCGCGCGATTCACAAGGTCACCGACGTGACCAGTCGCGACGAGCGCTCCGAGCTACGGGCCAGGACTCTCAGCGGCACGTTGATCACGGTTATCACTGTTGCGGTCTGGATCTTCGTCGTCCTCACCGCACTCGGCGAGGTCAACATCAACGTCGCGCCGTTGCTCGCGGGCGCCGGTGTTGCCGGACTAGCGATCGGTTTCGGCGCGCAGCAGCTCGTTCGCGACGTGATCAGCGGTTTCTTCATCCTCGCCGAGGACCAGTTCGGCGTCGGTGACACGGTGACGGTCGCGGGTGTCACCGGCACCGTCGAGACAGTGTCGCTGCGCATCACCCGCGTCCGCGGCGACGACGGCGTACTGCATCACGTCCGCAACGGCGATCTCGGGGTGGTCTCCAACGCCTCGCGTGGCTGGGCGAACCTGACGGTCGACGTACCGGTCGACCCGTCGGCGGATATCCGCGAGGCGCGCGATGCGCTGGCCGCCGCGATGGAGGGTTTCGCCGAGCGGGCCGAGTTCGACGGTCAACTGCTGGTGCCGCCGACAGTGCTCGGCATCACCGAGCTGCGCCCCGACGCGGTCATCATCCGCATCACCGCGCGGACGGTCCCGACGGCCAAAGCGGCCCTGCTCCGCGCGATCCTCACCGCCGCACGCGACGCCCTGGCGGACCACCAGATCGCCCTGGCGCCCAAACCCGTCCCCCGCTAGCAGGGGCGAAGATGATCAGGCGTGTGAGCGGCGTACCCCTATAGGGCATGTCTTCTCCTGTGACACTGCTGACACTGATGTCTCGGGACATGCCTGATCAACTAAGACGAGAAAGACGCGAGAGATGCGCAGAGCGGGAGCGGTTGTCGTTGCTGCGCTTTTCGTTGTTGGCCTTGGAGTCGGGCACAGCGCGGCCCTAACGTTGTCGCGAACGGGATTCGAGCTGCGGTCGGGCAGCGGCTGGACGACGCTCGCCGAGGAGCAGCGGTACGTCGACGCGCTGGATCGCGCGAGCGCGAGGGTTCGGGTCGTGGTGATTGGCAGAACGCTGCAGCGCAGAGAGATCCGGATGCTGGTCGTGGGCCAGCACAGGTCCCAGGCACAGATTGCCTCCGGCTCTGCTGCGCTTTTCGTCTGCACGCAACACGGCAACGAGCCAGCGGCACGAGAGGCGTGCCTGCAGCGCGCACGCGACATCGCGGCGACGGCCGCCAGCCAGACGGTGCTGATCATCCCAACCGCCAATCCGGACGGCGTCGCGGCCAATACGCGCGCCAACGCGGCCGGCGTCGACGTCAACCGCACGCACGACCGGCTCGGCTCGGCAGAGGCGCGGGCGATCGCTGCGGTGATGTCGGCGTACAAACCGGACGTGCTGGGCGACCTGCACGAGTACGCGGCGGCAGGGGAGGGGCGCGTCCGGACTCGCAACGACCGCAGCTTCCCCGGGTCGGTCGCACCCCGCGTCAAGGCGCTCGCGATCCACCTGACGCACCGCTACCAGGAGCCCGCGATCGCTGCCGGCGGCTACGCGACGGCGCCCTACGACGCGGAAGTGATCCCGTCAGGGCTGATCGCAGTCAGCGCCACCGAACACATCGTCAGCGTGCTGACCGAGACGCCACGGGCCGGGCGACTCACCCGACGGCAGCGGGTCGACGCGCAGCGGCGCTCGATCGACGGCACGCTGCGCATGCTTGCCGCGCGGGCGCGCGACCTCGCCGCCGCGACCGCGGGGCCAAGGTCGGTGTCGCGATAACATGCGTCGCCGATTGAACCGTCTCCGCGCGTACGCCGGATGCACTTCGCACAAGGGAAAGAGCCGCACCGCATGAGCACGCTGCTGGTCTTCAGCAACGACGAGGCCGTTCGTGAGCGCGTCCGTATGGCGATCGGCACGTCGCCTGCGGCGGGCATCGACATCGACTTCCTCGAGGCCGACTCGGCGGGAGCAGTTATCGACGCCGTCGACCGCAAGCTGGTCGACCTGCTCGTCCTCGACGGCGAGGCGTGGCCGGCCGGTGGCCTCGGGGTCTCGCGCGAGCTCAAGAACTCCCGCGACGTGTGCCCGCCGATCGTCGTGCTGGTCGCCCGTGCCGACGACAAGTGGCTCGGCAAGTGGTCGCAGGCCGACGCCGTACTCACTCAACCCATCGATGCGGTCGAGCTCGGCACGACCGTCGTCCGGCTGCTCTCGAGCTCCCCGCTCGTGGCGGCCAGCAAGGAGAGCTCGTGATTCTCGACGCCTGGTGCGGTCACTGCGGTGAGGGCTTCCGCCTCGCGCAGGTGGTCGAGGAGGGTCGCGGCGGGCGCTGCCCGCGCTGCGACTTCGTCTACAGCCACGAGTACAACGCCGTCGTCGGCACCACCTGCGCGCAGATCATCACCGCGAGCGCTGCGCTCGACGACGCGCTCAGCCGGCTCGCCGACATCGCCCCCGAACTGCACGTTGATCGCGACCAGCTCTACGCGACGCTGGACAAGCACCTGCAGCGCTAGCCGATGGCCACGACCTGGGGCGGGCTGCTCTCAGCGCTGATCGCGGGTAACCCGCTCAGCCGTGACGAGGCGGCGTGGGCGATGGGTCAGATCATGGACGGCGAGGCCACGCCGGCTCAGATCGGCGGGTTCGCCGTCGGATTGCGAGCGAAGGGCGAGAGCGCTGACGAGCTAGCCGGACTGGTCGCTTCGATGCTCGAGCGGGCGCAGCGCATCACGGTCGCGGGTCCTGCCGTCGACACGTGCGGCACCGGCGGCGACCGCTCGCATTCGGTGAACATCTCCACGATGGCCGCGATCGTCGTCGCCGCCACGGGTGCAACGGTGGTCAAGCACGGCAACCGTGCGGCGTCCTCGACGTGCGGCTCCGCCGACGTCCTCGAAGGTCTCGGCGTCGCCGTCGACTTGCCGCCAGCGGCGGTCGAGGAGTGCATCCGGCAGATCCGGATCGGCTTCTGCCTCGCGCCGGTTTTCCACCCGGCGCTGCGCCACGCCGCGGTGCCGCGGCGCGAGCTCGGGGTTCCGACGTTCTTCAACTTCCTCGGGCCTCTGGTCAACCCGGCTCAGCCGACGGCGCAGGCGATCGGCGTACCCGATGCCCGGATGGCCCCGCTGATGGCGGCCGTCCTGGCTGAGCGCGGTACGTCGGCGCTCGTCTTCCGAGGCGACGACGGGCTTGACGAGTTGAGTACAGCGGGTCCGTCACGCGTTTGGCGCGTGCTTGCTGGCACGGTGTCGGAGGAGAAGCTCGATCCGGCCGAGCTGGGCATCGCGCCGGCCGGCTCCGACGACCTGCGCGGCGGAGCGGTCGAGGTCAACGTGGCGGCGGTCAACGCTGTGCTCAGCGGTGAATCGGGGGCGGTCAGGGACGCCGTGCTGCTCAACGCGGCCGCGTCGCTCGTCGCGCTCGCCGACACCGACGGCCCGTTGGTCCCGTTGCTCGCGGCGGCGATGACACGCGCCGCGGAAGCAGTCGACTCGGGCGCTGCCGCCGACGTCCTGGCCCGCTGGATCACCGTCTCTCAGCATCTTCGTCCCAAGGATTAGCGGGAGAGCACGGTGGAGCCGGCGACCGCGGCGACGCCGGGCCTGCCGGAGCGCACTTACACGACGGTGTATGACGCCGGTGGGCTGCCGGTTCGGGATGACTTGCCGGGTGGGGTGTCGATTGCCCGCACGTTCAGCCAGCGGGCCGCGCTGCTGACCGAGACGGGCACCGGGCCGGACTTTGGCGACGGCTATCCGCTCGTTCGCGTACGACTTCGGTGATGCGCGGACGTCGGTCTCGCACCCGAGCGCGCCGATCGCGCTGGCCTACGACGATCGGGGGCTGATCACCTCGTCGACGGGTGGCGCGGGCGCGGCCACGTTCGCATACGACGCCGCCGGGCGGATGACCGAGCGGGTTGATGCTGGTGCGACGAGCACGTTTACCTGGACCGGGCGGGGGGAACTCGCGACCGCGCATGATTCGCTGACCGGGCAGACCCGCAGCTACGGCTGGGATGCGGCCGGTCAGCTGGACACGGTCGGCTACAGCGGCGGGGCGGTGCGGGACTACGGCTATGACAGCCTGGGCCGGTTGACCGCGGACCTGCTGACCAACTCGACCGGCACACCGGCGGGTTCGACGGGGTACGAGTACGACGCGGACGGGAACCTGACCGCGCAGGACATCACCGCGCCGGGGAACAGCGCGGAAGGCCGGCACACCTACGCGAACGACGGCGCCGGGCGGATCACCAGCTGGACCCCGCCAACGGGCGGCGCCACCGGCTATGAGTGGGACGACGCCGGCAACCGCACCGCCGCCGGCGGGCAGGCGTTCAGTTATGACGCGCGGAACCGGCTCGCGTCCGGCCCGGACGGCACGTATTCGTGGACCCCACGCGGCACGCTTGCCTCGGTCACGCCGGGCAGCGGGCCGGCGAAGACGTACAGCTTCGACGTGTTCGACCGGGCCACCGGCGCTGGTGCGGTCGAATACGCCTACGACGGGCTGGACCGGCTCGCCGCCCGCGGCGGTGGCGTGTTCACCTACGCGGGCACCGAGCTGGACCCGGCCGCGGTCGGGGCCGCCTGGCACGCCCGCTCGCCGGGCGGTGACCTGCTGGCCACCACGGAGGGCACCACCAGCTGGATCACCGGGCGCAACGCGCACGGGGACCTCACTCAGCTCCTTGACGGGGCCGGCGCGCTTGCTGGCAGCCGCGTCTACACGCCGTTCGGTGAGATCGCCGGCACGGTCGGCGGCACCGGCCTGACCGTCGGCTACCAGAGTGACTACACCGACCCGGCCTCCGGGGACGTGTGGATGGGCGCCCGCTGGTACCAGCCCGGCAGCGGCACGTTCACCGCCCGCGACACGTACATCGGCTTGCTGCAAGAACCGATCACGCTCAACCGCTACACGTACGGCTCGGGAAACCCCCTGCGAATGTTCGACCCCGACGGGCACTTTGACGTCGACGCTCGCGAGGTGCATCGGAAGGAGGCCGTCGCCAAACGGCGCGCCGAAGCGGCCGCGGCACCTGCGCCTGGTGACTGTTCGTCGTCCGTCCCGGGCCTAGTCTGCAAGCCGCGGCGCCATGCTATAGCGACGTTTGCACCAACAAGGTGCCAATGCCGGCCCCACCAGCGAAGACCACCTCTGGCCCACAACAATCAACCCAAGGGCCGGCGCGTGCCGCTCCATCACCGAAGAAACCAGCCGCAAAACCATCAAAGGAAGATCGAGTGCCTACCAAAGTGTGGGACTATTCTCTTGCTCCGCAGAATGAGGTGAAGCTGAAGGCGGGCAGCAGAAAAGGTCAAAGATATCAGAGTCGCCCAGAGGACGCTCGCTGTCATCAGCGCAGGGGCAGATATATATGACGCAATGAAGGCAAAGGCATCCCACGGTGAGGCAGCGGCTTATGCTGGCGCGAAGTACGCAACCGGGTATGTAACAGCTTGGGGGATCGGATTGGTCTGTGCGACCGGCGTTGGCTGTTTCGCGATCGCCGTTGGTGGTGGGGTGGTAGCCGCCGAACTCCTAGGCAACCAACTATTGAAGGCTATACGCGGACCGAAGGGCCCTAAACCACCGGATCGATCAGGAGACTATAGAGAATGCGGAGGGGTCCACATGTGTAAGGTTGTGGGCGGTTCTCCATGATGACGGACGGTCGTCGACGGCAGTTGTGGCGTCTCCCGTTGTGGATCCCAATCGCGTTCCTTATTTTCGTCGGCGCCCGCCATTTTCAACGAAAGCTGGCAGTGGATCCGCAGCTTTGGTGGTTCGTGTCAATAACGGTCGCCGCGGTGTTTGCACTGCCGTGGGTTCGGAGATACTTCAGTCGAGGCCGGCTAAATCCCAGTCAAGCTCACGACAAACAGGTTCTCGCCTTTATAGCTCTATCCGGATTGGCCTCGCTACTTCCGAAAATAGTGCCCCCCGTGGGCATGGCGGCTGTTTTCGGTGCTGCCTTTGGAGGCCTGATTATCGAATTGGTTGTGGCTGTGTTTCCTCCCCGACGCACCACTCTGGACGCAGGTGGTAGTTCTCCTAGCTGATAGCGGCGTTAACCTGCCGCGGCGAAGGGGGAGCGCGCCGGTTGGTGCTGTGGCCTGAGTCCGCGGCGGTCCTCGAACGGGCGAGCGCTCACGTCGTACGCCGTGTTGAGCCATTCGTGCAGCCGCTGCGCGCCTCGGGCGGGCGACGCCCAAACCCCGGCGAGCTCGACTAGGCGAACGCCGGGCTCGGAGAGCCAACGCAGCAGCGCGTGCATCTCCTCGGACGACGCGCATGGCGTCGGTCCAGGGCCGGGGGTGACCGCCTCGGCGGCCGCGACCAGCCCGTCGACGTACGGCCGGGGTGCCGCGCCGGGAGGGCTGACGCCGCCAGCTGCGAACCGGCCGTGCCGCGTCACGACGATCTCCCAGCCGCCGCGAGACGTAGGTCGCGCCGCGACCAGCTGTGCGCACGCCGCGAGCATCGACAGCTGCTGATAGCGCGCGACCGCGCGGACGAACGCCGACGCCCGGTCGCGATGCAGCGCGGCGTCCTCGAACCGCTCGGCCCCGACCAGCAGCGCGATCCGGCGCGACACCGCCTCGATGACCTGGGATGGGTCTTCGTTGATCGCCGCGAGATAGGCACCGACGTGCGCCGCGTACTGCTCGGTGGTCTCGCTGCCATCACAGGGCGCGCCGCAGCGGCCCATCTCGAGGAGTACGCACGGCGGAAGTGACGAGCGCGCCGACAGCTTGGGTGTGCACTGCCGCAGCGGGATGGCCTCGTGTACGGCGGCCATCGCCGACTCGGCCGAACGCGCCGACGAGAAGGGCCCGAGATAGGTCGCGCCGTCGGCGAGCACCTTGCGCACGAGCGAGAGCCGGGGGAACCGCTCCACCGTGAGCTTGACGAAGACCGACCGCTCCGGGAATCGCGACCGGCGGTTGTAGCGCGGCTTGTGCTCGGCGATGAGCCGCAGCTCGCGGATGTGCGCCTCGAGCGAGGACGTGCAGACGATGTGGTCGACCCGCTCGGCGACCATGATCATCTCGGCCATCCGGGTGCGCGGCTCGGAGGCGACGAAGTAGTTGCGGACACGGCTCCGAAGGTCCTTGCTCGTGCCGACGTAGAGCACGCGGCCTTTGCCGTCGCGGAACAGGTAGACGCCCGGGAGATGGGGGAGCCCGTCAGCGAGGTAGCGCTTGCGTCGCTGCTCGGGCGAGACGGCAGACGTGAATGACCGCAGCTCCTCCAGCGAGTGCACGCCGAGGTTGCCAAGCCGCTCGAATAACCCATGGAGTACGTCGACCGTCGCCTGAGCGTCGGCGAGGGCGCGGTGGCACGGGGCGACCGCCGTACGGAAAAGCCGGGCAAGTGACGACAGCTTGCAGTTGGGCGCCTCGTCGCGGGTCAGCACCCGGCGGGCGAGCCGCGCCGTGTCGAGCGAGTCGAAGCCAGGCCACGGCTGCCCGGCCCCGATGCAGGCGGCCTTGAGGAAGCCGACGTCGAACGGCGCGTTGTGCGCGACCAGCACACTGCCGCGCGCAAACTCGAGAAACGCCGGCAGCACGGACTCGATGCGTGGAGCGCTCGCGACCATCGAGTCGGTGATGCCTGTCAGCACCGCGATGAAAGGCGGGATGGCGCCGCCGGGGTTTACGAGCGTCTGGAACTCGCCGAGCACCTCGCCGCCGCGGACTTTGACCGCGCCGACCTCGGTGATGCCACAGCTCGCCGGCGAGCCGCCCGTGGTCTCGAGGTCGACGACGACGAAGGTCTGCTCACGCAGCGGGGTGCCGAGCTCGTCGAACGTCCCCTGGACTGGGATGTGCAGTTGCACGGTCGGGATCGCCACAGCAGCGAAGGTACGGGCGGGCACCGACAAATCGTGGGCGCCATCCCGTACGCTGCGCGGATCCGTGAAGGGAGAGGGATCCGTGGCCGTACCTGCGCCGACTGAGACGACGAGGTGGCGCTGTACGGCGTGCGGCAACCTCACCCGCTTCGACGTCGTGCGGCTCGTGCGCTCGCGCGACTACGTGCACGCCGACCTGGCGGGCGAGCCAGTCGTCGAGGAGCGCGAGGTGCTCAGTGAGGTCGTCGAGCACGTGACGTGCCGCTGGTGCAACGCCGTCGACGCCGTAGAAGTGATCGCCCGCCCCGGCGCCGAGGCCCCCGCCGAGTAGCGCCGCGGCTTTTTTGTCGGACCATGTCTCTAGCGTCTGTTCCAGGTCGAGACGGCACCTGGAGGCAGAAATGATCATCGATTGCGACACCTGCGTGGTCCGCGGGCTTGCGTGCGGCGACTGCGTTGTCGCGGTGATGCTCGGAGTCCCGCCAGGGGCGATCGAGGTGGACGACGACGAGCGGTCCGCGCTCGATGTGCTGGCCAGCTCGGGGCTTGTGCCGCGGCTGCGCATGCTCCCGCCGCTCCCGCCGGCCGGCGCCGAACCGCACCAAGCCACCGGCTGAACCGCGCCCAAGTCTTCCTGAACCGCACCCAAGCTGCTCGCTGAGGGCCCGAACATCGGGGGCAAATACCCCCAGATCCAGGTCAAACTGCTCGCAGTGTGAGGCTCGTTACGCTTGTTCGAGGTCTCCGTCGCCGATAACCTGACCGTTACCCCGTTGTGACCTTGCGACCGTCTGATCACGGACGGTAGTGACCCGAATGGAGCTGCCGCCTTCGTGGCGACCTCTCGTTACGCCGTGCGACTGGCCGCTGCTGTCCTTGCTGTCTCCGGTGTCCTGGGCGGGGTCGGCATCGTCGGCGGGCAAGCCCTGGCGGAGCCGTCCGACCGCACCCTGCGCGCGCAAGAAAGACTCGACCGGCTCAACGACCAGGTCGACGCGGCGGTCGAGGACTACAACGAAGGCAAGATCAATCTGGCCAAGGCCAAGCGTGCGGCCAAGGCGGCGCAGGCCGGCCAGGTTTCCGCCGGCGCGAAGCTCGCGGCCGCTCAGCGAGCTGTTGGCGTGCTCGCCGCGTCGGCGTACCGCTCCGGCGGCGGCGAGGACATGATCCAGGTCATGACCGCCTCTGAGACTCCTGAGGCCTTCATGCAACGCGCCAGCACGCTCAATCAGGTGGCCCGCGCCAACGCGGTGCGCATGCGTGACCTGCGCGCGGCCAGGCGCGAGCTGACGGCGTCGAAGCAGGCAGCCGACCGCTCGTACGCCAAAGTCCAGGCGCTCACCAAGAAGCTGCAGTCCAACAAGTCCTCGATCGAGGCGTCCGTGGCGGAGCAGACAGAGTTGCTCGACCGCCTCGAGACTGCCGACGAGCGGGTGGCCGCCAGAGGGGCAGCGTCGGCGCCGGGGGCAGCGGCCCTGCGGGTGAGCGCGCGCCGCGCGGCCGCCGCCGAGCGCGCGTCACGAGACGACGAGCGGGTCGACCCGGGCGAGTCCGGCAACGATGGTGACGCCGGCATTCCGAGTGACGTGCCGGTCACCGGCCGCGGCGCTGCGGCTGTGAGCTACGCCTACGCGCAGATCGGCAAGCCGTACAAGTGGGCTGGCGACGGTCCGGGATCGTTCGACTGCTCCGGCCTGACGATGCGAGCGTGGGGGGCGGCCGGCGTCTCCTTGTCCCACTCCAGCCGAGCGCAGATCGGCGAGGGCCGGCGGGTGAGCCGATCGGAGCTGCAGCCGGGCGACCTGGTCTTCTTCGGCAATCCGATCCACCACGTCGGCATGTACGTCGGCGGTGGTCGGATGATCAACGCGCCGCAGACGGGTGACGTGATCCGCGTGCGGTCGATGGCGCGCGGCGACTACGCCGGCGCCGTACGCCCAGGGTGAGCGGGCGCGCGCTCGGCCCTGTCCTCGTGATCGTCGACGGATCAGAGGTCGGGTGGCATGCGCTTGGTGTGGCCGCTGACAGGGCGACCGCCGACAACCAGCCGCTCGTCTGCGCAGCGGTCACGCCGCCGCGGCTCGAGCGGGGTCGCACCGCGCACTTCGACCCCGACTCCGACCAATTGGACGCCGACTTCGCGGGCATGGTGCTCGGCCGCGCCTCCGAGCTGTGCCGTAAGCGCAACGTCGAGGCAACGATGGTGCACTGCGTCGGGCGGCCAGTGGCCGCAGTGGCCGATGAGGTTCGATCGCGCTCGGTCGCGTCCATCTACGTGGGCCGTCGGCCGCCACTGGCGGGATTCGCGTTGCCCGACTTCTCCGAGCAGCTCGCCGCCGCGACCGGGGTCGAGGTCGAGGCCGTCGAACTGCCGCCGAGGGCCCTCCCGACTCCGGCCCGCCCCCCGGCTGGCTGATCCGCGCAGCTCGCGGTCGCCGTACCATCATTGACAATGTCCACACGTCCCGGCGGGCTGCCGCGCTGGTTCCAGGTCGTCGTCGCCGCCGGTGTCGTCGGCCAGCTGACACTCGCTGGCACATCGATCGCCGAGCGGTATGGCGAGGCCCCTTCCTCGTCACGCCGGCGCGAGGCATCGACGTCGGCAGCAGCGCGGGCGACTCCGCCGGCGCTTGATGCGGTAGTAACGGCTGCGCCGTCCGTCACCGCAACAGCATCGGTGGACACCGGCTCAACGGCCGCGATCACAACGTTGCTCGAGGCGCGGGCGAAGGCATTGCTGGGCCGCGACCGGGCGGCGTACCAGGCGACCGTCGATCCCGCCGACCCGGCGTTCCTGCGTGAGCAGATCAGGACGTTCGACAACCTTCGCGCGGTGCCGCTGTCGACGTGGACGTACGACGTCGACGCCGGCGAGCTCGAGGCGATCAGCAGCGATATCGAGAAGAAGTACGCAGCCGATGAGGTCTACGCGCCGAAGGTTTCGCTGCAGTACCGACTCCTCGATTTCGACACTGAGGCGACCGATCTTGTGCAGCGCCTCACGTTCGCCCGGCGCGGCGAGAGGTGGTACGTCGCCGGCGACAGCGACTTCGACCGCCCGGGCCACGCCACCGCACGCGCTGTCTGGGACTTCGGGCCCGTCGACGTCATCAAAACCGCGCAGACCCTGGTGCTCGGTCCGCGGGGGCGGCGGGCCTACCTGCAGCTGATCGCGCGCGAGGTCGAGGCCGCGATCCCGCGAGTGAGTGCGGTGTGGGGCAAAGACTGGAACCAGCGCGTCGTCGTACTCGTGCCGACCTCGCAGCGGCAGGTCAGTGACCTGATCGGTACCCGCACTGCGCTCGGACACATCGCCGCTGTGGCGGTTTCGCAGGTAAGCGAGGAGTCCGGCAGCTACCGGTCGGTCGGCATCCGCGTGATCATCAACCCTCCGAACTTCGACAAACTCACCCGGCTTGGCAAACGGGTCGTGCTCACTCATGAGGTGACGCACGTAGCGTCCCGCTCGGCAACCTCATCCAACACGCCGGCGTGGCTCGTCGAAGGGTTCGCTGACTTCGTCGGCTATCGCGGGTCCGGTGTCGCGGCGACCGTGGCTGCGCAGGAACTCGCACAAGAGATCCGGCGCGGCAAGATTCCGGCGGTGCTCGCCACCTTCGCGGATTTCGACGGCGACAGCCCGCGGTTGCCGCAAGCCTACGAAGGCGCGTGGCTGGCGTGCAGGATGATCGCGGATCGTTGGGGTGAGAAGACCCTCGTCGCCTTCTACCGCGCAATGGGCGCGAGCAAGGGCGACACGCAGGCCGCGCTGGAAGAGGCCATGACCAGGTTGCTGAACACGACGCCGGAGGCATTCACTGCCGACTGGCGCGCCTACCTGCAGGCCAAGCTCTCGTGAGCGGATCGCGTACGCCGGCCGTCGTGGCGCTGCTCGTTTTGGGTCTGCTGCTAGCCGTCTTGACCGTCATGACAACGCCGTGGCAGCCGTTGTCGACGCCGTCTGGCACGGCTCGCGCCGCCGCCGACTACCGCCGCGACTTCGCCGCGTCGGAGATCGCGCGAGAGGTCGCCTACCGCAGCAGGGTGCGCCCTCCGGCGTACGGCGCACTCATCGCCAGTCTGGTCGTCGCGGCCCTGCTCGGGCTGACCACGGTCGGCTCACGCATCGTCGACGCGCTCGCCCGCCCGCTCGGCGGCGGCTGGTGGACGAAGGCCGTCGTCGGCGGGATCGCCATCTCACTCATCGGCCGGATAGTCACGTTGCCGCTTTCGGTGTGGAGCGAGCGGGTGCAGCGCCGGTTCGGGCTGTCGACGCAGACCTGGGGCACCTGGGCCGTTGACCAGGTGAAGTCAGCGGGCGTGCACGCGGTGATCCTCACCCTGTCACTGACGATGTTCTACGGATTGGCCAGAGCGGCTCCCCGCACCTGGTGGGCGTGGGGCGCCGCAGCCGCCGCGGCGTTCGTGTTCAGCCTTTCGTTCCTCTACCCGGTGGTGCTCGAGCCGGTGTTCAACAAGTTCACGTCGATGCCCGCGGGGCCGCTGCGCGACTCGTTGCTGCAGCTGGCTAAGGCCGACGGCGTACCAGTGCGCGATGTGCTCGTCGCCGACGCATCACGGCGTACGACGGCGCTCAACGCCTATGTCAGCGGTTTCGGCGGGACCCGCCGGATCGTCGTATACGACACCCTGGTCGAGACCGCGCCGCCGCAGGAGGTACGGCTCGTCGTCGCACACGAGCTCGGGCACGCCAAGCGCCAGGACGTGCTCGTCGGTACGGCGCTCGGTGCGCTTGCCGCGGCCGCATCCATGCCGCTGCTGTGGCTCGCCCTCGGTGCCGCCGGGCTCGTGCGCAGGGCCGGCGCCGACAACGCCGCTGATCCGCGCGGTGTGGCGCTGCTGCTGTTTCTCGTGACGGTCGTGGCCACACTGTCCGGTCCGGTTTCCACGCTCGTCAGCCGCCGGATCGAGGCCCGGGCCGACGTGCACTCACTCGACCTGACTCGCGACCCGCAGACGTTCGCGGCGACGGAGCGGCGGCTGGCGATCACCAACCTGAGCGACCTCGACCCCCCGCCTTTGATCTACGGGCTCTTCTACACGCACCCGACCGTGCCCGAGCGCATCGCACTCGCGCGCACCTGGGCGCGCGCGCACGGCCTACCGGAGCCCGGCGACCTGCGACCGGTGGCGGCGCGGTGAAGCTGCTCGCCGTCACTAACGACTTCCCGCCGCGCGCGGGCGGCATTCAGCAGTACGTCCACTCGCTGGTTTCCCGGCTGCCCGCCGACGACGTGGTCGTCTACGCGTCGTCGTCCCAGGGGTGGAGGCAGTTCGACGCGGCGCAGGACTTCCAGGTCGTGCGCGACAAGACCAGGCTGCTGCTGCCGTTGCCTTCGGTACGCCGGCGCGTGTGCGACATCGCGCGCGCCGAAGGATGCGACACCGCCTGGTTCGGGGCCGCGGCTCCGCTGGGGCTGCTGGCCGCGCCACTGCGCACCGCCGGCGTACGCCGCGTGCTCGCGTCCACTCACGGCCACGAGACCGGCTGGGCGCTGACGCCCGGCGCGAGGCAGGTGCTCGGCCGGATCGGGCGCGCGTGCGACGTAGTCACCTTTGTCAGCGAATACACCCGCGGGCGGATCGGACGCGCCTTCGGCCCGGCTGAGCTGGTCCGGCTGCCACCTGGCGTGGATACCACTGTTTTCAGCCCGGACGCCGACGGCGCCGGGGTGCGCACGCGGCACGACCTGAGCGATCGGCCGGTCGTCGTGTGCGTCTCGCGTCTCATGCAACGCAAGGGCCAGGACACGCTGATCGCTGCGCTCGCCGACGTACGGCGGCAGGTCCCCGACACGGCGCTGCTCGTCGTCGGAGGCGGCCCGGACATGCCCAGGCTGCAGCGCCTCGCGGTCGAAGCAGGCGTCGCCGAGCATGTCCGCTTCACCGGCGCAGTGCCCTGGCAGGACCTCCCGGCGCACTACGCGGCCGGTGATGTGTTCGCCATGCCTTGCCGGACGAGGTTCGCCGGCCTCGACGTCGAAGGCCTCGGCATCGTCTACCTCGAGGCAGCCGCGGTCGGGCTTCCCGTCGTGGCCGGGCGATCGGGGGGTGCGCCGGAGGCGGTCATCGACGGCGTGACCGGGCTCGTCGTCGACGGCACCGTCGCGCAGGTCACCGACGCGGTGGCATCCCTGCTCTCTGACCCCGTGCGAGCCAAGGAGATGGGAGCTGCCGGTCGCGACTGGGTCGAGCGCGAGTGGGAATGGGATGCGCTGGCCGGCAGGTTCGCTCAGCTCTTGGCGGGGCCGGTGCCGGCGTAGATCGACTCGACGTCGGCCGCGAACTCCTGCATCACGACCGACCGCTTCAACTTCATCGACGGGGTGAGCTGACCGCCCTCCTCCGTGAAGTCGACCGGCAGGATCCTGAACGCCTTGATGGCCTCGGCCGCCGACACCGCCTTGTTGGCCTCCGTGATCGCCTGCTGGATCGACGCACGCAGGTCGGCGTCATCGGTGAGGTCGGCGATCGACGTCTCGGGGTCCTTGCCGTGCTGTTTCTTCCAGCCCGAGATCGCGTCGGGATCGATCGTGACCAACGCACCGATGAACGGCCGCGCGTCGCCAACGACGATGCACTGGCTGACGAGTGAGTGCGCGCGCAGGCGATCCTCGAGTACGGCGGGCGCGACGTTCTTGCCGCCCGCGGTGACCAGGATCTCCTTCTTCCGGCCGGTGATGGTGATGTAGCCGTCGTCGTCGATGGCGCCCAGATCGCCGGTCCTGAACCAGTTGTCCTCGGTGAACGCGTCCCGGGTCGCTTCGGGGTTGTTGAAGTAGCGGCGGAAGATGTTGCCGCCGCGCAGCAGCAACTCACCGTCGGGCGCGATGCGTGCCCCGGTGCCACGCATCGGCTTGCCCACGGTCCCGATTTTCAGCGCGTGTGTGCTGTTGGAGGCGGTGCCCGCGGTGCTCTCGGTCAGGCCGTAGCCCTCGAGTACGACGACGCCGATCCCGCGGAAGAAGTGCCCGAGCCGGGTGCCGAGTGGCGCGCCGCCGGAGACGCAGTGCCGCACCTCGCCGCCGAGAGCGTGGCGAAGCTTGGAGTAGACGAGCTTGTCGAACACCGCGTGCTGCGCGCGCAGCGCGAGTCCGGCGCCACCACGGTCGAGCGCCTCGCTGTAGGCCACCGCGACGTGGTCGGCCTTGTCGAAGATGGCGCCCTTGCCCTCGGCGTGCGCCTTCGCCTTCGACCCGTTGTAGACCTTCTCGAACACCCGCGGTACGGCGAGCAGGAACGTCGGCTTGAACTCCGCGAGTTCAGCGACGAGGTTCTTGATGTCGGGGCTGAACCCGACGCGGGTGCGGGCGTTGAAACAGGTCAGTTGGGTCGCCCGGCCGAGCACGTGCGCGAGCGGCACGAACAGCAGCAAGGACCCGGTCTCGTTGAGGAAGTCGCCGAACGCGATGCCGGTCGCGTAGACCTCGTAGAGCAGGTTGCCGTGGGTGAGCTCGCAGCCTTTCGGGCGCCCCGTCGTACCGGATGTGTAGATCACGGTCGCGAGCGAGTCAGGCGTCAGCGCGCTGCGCCGCGCCGTCAGCTCGGGGTCGTCGGCGTCGACGTCGCGCGCCAGTGCCGCGAGGTCACCGGCGTCGATCTGCCAGACGTTCGTGCACTGCGGAGTCGAGCCACTGGCTCGCACTTCGGCGACGACCGCGCCGTGCCGGTCGAGCTCGACGAAAATGGCGACGGCGCCGGAGTCGCGCAGGATCCACTCGACCTGCTCGGCGCTCGAGGTCTCGTAGATGGGCACGGTCACCGCGCCGGCAGTCCAGATCGCGAAGTCGATGAGCGTCCACTCGTAGCTGGTCCGGCTCATCAGCGCGACGCGGTCTCCGGCGCGCACGCCCGCGTTGATCATCCCGGCGGCGAGCCGGCGCACCTCGGTCGCGAACTCGGTGGCCGACACGTCGACCCACTCGGAACCGGCGCGTCGGGCGAACACGACATGGTCGGCGTACTCGCGCTCGTTCTTCCAGACCAGGTCGGTGATGTTCTCACCGGGGCCGATGTCGACAGTTCCTGGTGTCGTGTACTCCTGCACCTGAGCTCCTCGGGTCCCGCCAACTCAAGCGTCGAGCTGCCGCGGAGCAAACGTAGCGCGCGAGTCGCCCCTGGGGGACCGGTGAGGCGTGTCGCTAAGTTTCCAGCGCCAGGCCGCGGCGGCGCAGGACCCGTCGCTCGATGGGGGAGAAGATCAGCTGGTCGATGCCCACGCCGACGGCGAGGATGACCAGGATGCCGGTGAAGACGATCGCCATGTCGTTTTCGACCCGGCCTCCGTCGAGGAAACCCCCGAGTCCCAGGCCGAGATTGTCGGAGCGGGCCATCAGCTCAGCGGCCATCAGCGAGCGCCACGAGAAGGCCCAGCCCTGCTTGAGCCCGGCCACGTAACCCGGCATCGACGCGGGGATGATCACGTGCCGCATCGCGGCCGCGCCGCGGGCACCGAGCACGCGTCCGACGCGCTGGTAGAGCGGCGGGATCTGGTCGATGCCAGAGACAAGTCCGCTGGCTATGGAGGGGACGGCACCGAACAGGATCACGAAGTAGATCGCCGCGTCGCTGATGCCGAACCAGATGATCGCGGCGGGCACCCACGCGACGGACGGCAGGCTCTGCAGGCCCGAAACGAAGGGGCCCAGAGCCGCGCGGGCGAAGCGGGAGCGGGCCAGCAGCAACCCCAGCAGCGTGCCGACGACCATGCTGGCGAGGAAACCCTGGCCGCCTCTGATGAGGCTGTTGGCGACCGCGGCCTGGACGCGGCCCTGGTCCCACTGATCGAGCAAGGCGGTCCACGTCTGCCCGGGGGAGGGCAGCACCTCGTCTCTCTTGTCGAACCAGTTGTTGGCAGCAGCCAGCTGCCACACGAGGCCGAAGACCGCGACGACGAGGAGCGGGGGGAAGAGCGCGGCGAGGGTACGGCGACTGCGCTTGCGTTCGGTGGTGCCTTCTAACGCGTCGAGGCCGGCTTCGAGCTGCGCGAGCGAGTCAGTGTTGGCCATGACGGCGGATCTCCTCGCGCAGGTGGTCGGTGATCTCGACCGAGAGGGCGGAAACGTCGGGAGACTCGATCCGCCGCGGCTGAGGGATGGCGACGGGGTACTCGCGAGCGACCCGCCCCGGCCGCGACGACATGAGCAGCACCCGGTCGCCCAGGCGAACCGCCTCACGGACGTTGTGCGTCACGAACACGACCGTGAGGCCGAGCTCGGTGCGCAGGCGGATGAGCTCATCGTGCAGCGCGTCACGGGTGATCGCGTCGAGAGCCGCGAACGGCTCGTCCATCAACAACACTCGGCTGTCCTGAGCGAACGCGCGAGCCATCGCGACCCGCTGCCGCATGCCACCGGACAGTTCGTGCACCCGCTTGTCACCTGCGTCGCGTAGGTGCACCAGCGCGAGCAGGTCGTCGGCCTGTCGCCGGCGCTGGCCGCGGCCGACGCCGCGCAGGCGCAGTGCCAGCTCGACGTTCTGCCGAGCCGTGAGCCACGGGAACAGCGCGGGCTCCTGGAACATCAGCCCGGGCTTGGGCCCCGGCACATCGACGAGCCCGGTCGTGGGCTCGTCGAGGCCGGCGATGATCGAAAGAAGTGTGGACTTGCCGCACCCGGAAGCACCGAGCAGGCAGACGAATTCACCTTGGCCGATCTCGAGCGTGATCCCGTCGAGGACGACCGGACCCTTCGAGAAAGCCTTGGTAACACCGCGCACCGACACCGCAACATCGCGCTCCACGCGCACATCCTCGCCAGTGTCCACAGCTTCGACCGTCATCTCTCGGTCAGCCCTTTCCAAGGCCCGCATCGGCGACCGCGGGCTCACCCGCGGCCTTGAGCACTTCGTTGAGCAGCGTCAGGTCGTAGATCCCCTTGAGGTCGACTTCCTTCAGCAGGCCCGTCTTCACCGCGTTGTCCGCCGTCTTCGCCAGCGAGCTTGCGACGGGGTCATTGGTGACGCTGATCTGTCCGAACGCTCGCGCAAGGACGTCGTCCTTGAGCGCCTTGCCCGTCACTGTCTTGATGCCGGCGTTGAGCGTTGTCTGGGCCTCGGCTTTGTTGCCGTTGATCCAGGCTGCTGTTTCGACGTGACCCTCGAGCAGTTTCTTCACGACGTCCGGGTGCTTGGCCAGGAACCTGGTCGACACGAGCAGGTGCGTCGTGACGAACTTGCCGTCGGCCCAACGCTCCTTCTCGTCGACCAGCACCGTGCCCTTGCCCTCGAGCACCAGTCGCGATGCCCACGGCTCGGGCAGCCACCCGCCGGCGATCTTCTTGTCGAGGAACTGGGTGAGCGTCGTCGCGTTCTCGGTGTTGAGGACGTTCACCGCCCCGGCGCCAACGCCGGTCGCGACGCCTTCGTCCGCCAGCCACGCCCGCAGCGCGACGTCCTGCGTGCCGCCCTTCTGCGGCGTGGCGATGGTCTTGCCCTTGAGGTCAGCCGCTGTCTTGATGCCGGCATCGGACTGGACGACAAGCGACGCGCCACCGGTGGTCGCACCGGCGATGACCCGCACGGCCTCGCCCTTGCTCTTGGCGAAAGCGTTGATGGCCGGGTTGGGGCCGATGTAGGTCGCGTCGATGCTGCCGCCGAACAGCGCCTCAACGGCAGCGGGGCCCGCGTTGAAGGTCTGCGTCTCGAGCTTCGTGGCACCCAGATGCTTGGCGAAAATGCCCTTCTCGACGCCGACGACCGGTATCGCATGCGTGATGTTGGCGAAGTAGCCGAGCCTGATCTTGTCGGTGCTTGCGGCTGGCGCAGCGGACGTGCTGCTGGATGACGAGGCTGTGGTCGCGTCGGCCCTGTCGGTGCCGACCTTCGCGGCGCAGCCGGTCGTCACAGCGACCGCGACTACCAGGGGCAGAACCGCGAAATACCTATGGCGGTGCATTGGAACGGAACCTTTCGGGAGAGGGATGTCAGCTGGCTGCGGAGCACAGCAGCAGACATCGCGACCCCGGCCGGTCGTTGTTCGGGCACCAGCCCACGTTGGCGGTGCGCACCCAGCGGTCGTGCGTCATCGCGTCACCGCAAGCGGGCGTACGGCGGACGCGCCGACCATGCCCGCGCCGAGCGTTGCGCCCGTGGACTCGTCGATAAGGATGAAAGCGCCGGTCGCCCGGTTGCGGCGGTAGTCGTCGAAGAACAGCGGCTGCGCCGTGCGCAGCGTTACCTGCCCGATCTCGTTGAGATGCAGCGCGTCGGTCGCGGAGACCGCGAGGCTGGTCACGTCGAGCCGGTCGCCCAGCTCGCGCACCACGGCCTTCGTCGAGCGGGTCGTGTGCTTGACCACGAGC
>JBKJZO010000022.1:0-13241 GCA_046715235.1 Mycobacteriales bacterium | reverse complement strand
CAAGCCCGGTGAGTTCGACGAGTTCGAGGTCTCCGCCGGACCGCTGCCCAAGGTCGAGTCCATGACCTTCAAGGCCCTGCAGACGTACGGCGACGGCGAGGTCGTGCGCTGGATCGAGGAAGCCGCGCCCGGTGCTGAAGAGCCCGAACACCCGGCCCCAGTGCTGAAACTGACCGCCGCTGATGCCTCCACCGATTCGGGCCACGGTTCCCCGGGTGCGTCGGCGACCGCGAACGCGGCACCCACAGCGAGCGCGGCACCGACGGCGAACGCGGCTGCCACCAGCGCGTCCAGCGACAGCAACGACGGGCTCACCTACGCCGCGCTGGCAGTGGGTCTCGTCGCCCTGCTGCTCAGTGGCGTGACGCTGGCACGTGGAAGCCGGGGCACCTCGACCTAGTCGTCGCGGAACGGCCGTATCCGTGAGGCATTGCCGGCGCATACGGCCGTTCAGAGGTCTTTGTCGCCATGCCTTGTATGTGACGGCCGAAGGAACGTCGCGGCTCCCGTCCCAAACGAAACTAGCTAAGGGCGTACAGTCCATAGCGCTAAGTCACCTGGCCCCGGGTCCGAACAGGCGCCGATGTCCGCGACGCGGGTCTTGCGACAAACGGGGATGTGCCGCCATGGCAGAAACGTCGCAACGGGCTATTCGCAACGAAGACTTCGAATTGATTGCCGAGTCGATCCCGCACATCGTCTGGATGGCAGACGCGACCGGTGCCGCGAATTACTTCAATCGTCGCGGCACGGACTACACCGGGTTGGGCCGCGACGCCAACTACCCGTGGGACTGGTTAAACCTGGTGCACGGGGACGACGCCGAGCGGGCGCGTCAATGCTGGGAGCAGGCGGTGGCGACGCAGACGCCGTTCCAGCTGGACTACCGGATTCGACGCCATGACGGCGAATATCGCTGGCACGAGGTCCGGGCCGACATGGTTCGTGATCGCGGCGGCGCGGTCGTGAAGTGGATCGGCACTGCCACGGACATCGACGACCAGAAGAACGCTACGGCCGTTCTCGAAGGTTCACGACACGAGAGCGCCGAATTGGCGACCCTGTTGGACACGTTGCAGTCGTGCGCACCGATCGGTTTCGGATTCGTGGATCGAGACTTCCGCGTGCGCCGGATCAACGAGGTGTTGGCAGCTGTCAACGGCGCGACCGTCGAGGAACAGCTGGGACAGAGAGTCGGCGATGTCATTCCGGACATCTGGCGGCAGGTGGGGCCTTTGTACCGGCAAGTTCTCGCTACGGGTGAGCCGGTGCTCAACTCAAAGATCACCGGTCCGACATCAGCCGACCCAGGCCGGCCGCACCACTGGCTGGCGAGTTACTATCCCGTCGCGCTGCAAGCGGAGACCATCGGTGTTGGCCTTGTCGTCGTCGACGTCACCGACCAAGAAGACGCAGAGCGAGCTCTACGCGAGTCCGAGGCTCGATACCGTTCTATCGCCGATACGGCCAGGGAAGGCATCTGGACTGTTGACGTCGCGGGCCGCACGCAGTACGCCAATCTGCGAGTGGCCGACGTCCTCGGGTTAACACTCGAGGACGTCCACCGAACGACCGTTCCCGAACTTCTCGACCCGCAGGGCCGTGGGTTCATCGCCGACCGTCTGTGCAGCAGGAATGGGCGCGGTCCGGAGGAATTCGACGTCATCTACAACCATCCCGACGGCGCCGTGCGAGTGCTTCACCTGAGCGTCAGCCCGCTTAACGATGACACTGGTGCCCCCGGCTGTCTCGCGATGATCACGGACATCACCGCCGCTCGACGGGCCGAAAACGAGCTGCGCCGCCAAGCCCTTCACGACAGCCTGACCGGCCTCGCCAACCGTGCCTTGCTTCGCGACCGGCTCGACCATGCTCTCGCCCGACAACGGTCTCGCGGCGCCGGGGATATCGCGGTTGTCTTCACCGACCTCGATCAGTTCAAGCTCATCAACGACACTCACGGCCACGCGATCGGAGATGACCTCCTGCAGCAGGTTGCGCAGCGGTTGAGGGGTGCAACGCGCGAAGGCGACACTCTCGCACGATTCGGCGGAGACGAATTCGTGGTCGTAGCCGAAGACACCAACGAAGAACAGGCCCGCGAGATCGCCGACCGCATGCTTGACACCTTCGTCGAGCCGTTCGACGTGTTGGGTCAGCATGTCTACGTCAGCGCCAGCGTCGGCATTGCCGTCTCGCCACCCGACAATCCTGACAAGCTGCTGCGATTCGCGGACGCAGCCATGTACGACGCCAAGGCTCGAGGCCGCGGCCGCATCCGCTTCTTCGACGCGGCAGTAGCTGAGCAAACGGCTGATCGCCTTGCGCTCAGCACTGAGTTGCGCGAGGCCCTCGCCGCCGACGCACTCGCGCTGCACTACCAGCCGCTGGTTGAACTCGAGACCGGCGCGGTGATGGGTGTGGAGGCGCTTCTGCGATGGGCGCATCCGGTCCGTGGGATGGTCCCGCCTGCCCAGTTCGTCGCCGTCGCGGAAGCAACCGGCCTGGGGCAAGCGCTGGACGAATGGGTGCTCAATCGAGCGTGCGCTGATCTAGGCAGATTGCGTCGCCTGCTCGGAGAGAGCGCGAGCGTGTCGGTCAACATCTCCGCTCGCCACCTCACCGACACCGATCTCGAAGAACATGTCATGGCCGCCTTAGCAACCGCGGACGCCAGTGCGCACGGACTCATACTCGAGATCACTGAAACCGCGCTTATGGACGATCCAGCGCGGTCACGCGCAATCCTCGCGAGGCTGCAGGGCCGCGGTATGCGAATAGCCATCGACGACTTCGGCACCGGGTACAGCTCGCTCGGCTATCTGACCCAGCTCCCCGTAGACATCCTGAAGATCGACCGGTGCTTCGTGGACAAGATCACCGACGACGTAGACGCGTTTGCCATCACTGCGGCAATCATCGACCTGGCTCGTACCCTGCGTCTGACGACGGTGGCTGAAGGCGTGGAGACTGCCGAGCAAGCGACGCTTCTGCGCCGGCTCCAATGCCCGACCGGACAAGGCTTCCTGTGGTCGCCGGCGGTGTCACTCGGCGACTTGGACGCATTGCTGAGCACGCTCTCGGCGAACAGCTTTCCGATCAGCGGCGAACCGTTACGACGCCCGCACAGTGCGGCGCGCGGCGCGCTCGTCACCGCAGAACACGGCCTGCAACAGATCATGCGGCTGCACCGTGATGGCGCTTCCCTAGCGACGATTGCGGCAGCGCTCGACGCGGACGGCTACCGAACGCCGCAGGAGCTGCATTGGGATCGCACCAGCGTCGCGCGAGCGATCACCAACGTTGCGTACCCGAACCTGTGAGCTGCCAGTCAAATTCAGAGGTCCTTGGCGAGTACGACGAACTCGAGGTCGTCGCGGCGCGGCAGGCCGAACCTGGCGTCGCCGTACGGAAAAGGCCGCGTCTCTCCGGCGTGGGAGTAGCCGCGCCGCTCGTAGAAGGCGATGAGCTCGGAACGCACCGACAACACCGTCATCTCGACGCGACGCAGGCCAAGCACTCGCGCGCGCGCCTCCGCCTCCGCCAACAGCGCAGAGCCCACCCCCGCACCCTGCAGTCCCGGCCGAACCGCGAACATGCCGAAGTAGGCGTGCGAGTCCTTTGGCACCAAGGTGCAGCAGCCGGCGATGCCGTCGTCGTCCTCGGCAATCAGCAGGTGCTGCAGGACTGAGCGCACCTCGTCGACGTCCGTCCGTTGACCGTCGAGGAACTCCGCCTCGGTGGTCCACCCGGCGCGGCTCGCCTCGCCGCGGTACGCCGACTCGACGAGCGCGACGACCGCGTCGACGTCATCCAACGTGGCATCGCGCACTCTCACGCTCACAGTCAACATCACGAAGTAACGCAGAGTAGGCAGTTGGGTGGTTCACCCGTATGAGGCTCCTGATCTCACCAAAGGCGTCGATGAAAGGGCGTACGAGCGCTCGTTCTATCGGAGGTAACCCATGTCAGACACCCTGCACAACCCGACCATCGTGGTTCCGGATGTCCGAGCCCGTGAGGTTGCTGTAGGGCCCGCGTCTGCTGCTCAAGAAGCCGCAATCGCGACTGCAGAAGCCATCGCCGCCGAGGCTGCCACCGAGATCGCCGCCGAGGCGCTGGTCACGGCCAAGGCGATGGTCAAGGCCGCTTCCGAAGCGGCCGCAAAGGCCGCTGATCGAGCGACACTCACCGTCGTCGCGGCCGAAGGCGCCGCTGCTGCTGCCGCGGCCGACGTGGTCGCCGAAGCTGATGCAGTCGCGGAAGCGATGGTCAAAGCCGCGGCCGCCGCCGCGAAGGCCGCGGATAGAGCGAGGCGCACCGTCGCTGGGGCAATCACCGCCGAGGCTGCTGCTGAGCTCGCGGCTGACGCTGCCGCGACAGCCAACGCGATGGTCGCTGCCGCGACCGTTGCCGCTGGCAAAGCGGCTGCCAGAGCGAGGCAGACCGCTGAGGCCGCCGCCGACACAGCCGCACGCGCGGCTGCCGCCGTCGCTGCCGAAGCCGCCGCAGTCGCGGAGGCGATGGTCATCGCCGCATCCGCCGCCGCGGCCAAGGCAGCTGTACGCGCGGGGCACACGGCCGCCGACGCAGTCTCAGCTGCGGCCGCCGCCGCCACGGTGCAGAACACGCTGCGGATGACGCTGGATCACGGAGACTCGCCTGACTCAATGAGCGGTCGCTCGGACAAAGCCCCCGCTGACTGGATCGCGATGCTCTCCGACCACGTCATGCCGACAATCGCCTCGCTGCTCGATCCGTCGAAGACGGCGATCGGCGTCTCGCTTTCCGCCGAGCAGAGACTGTCGCGGGACATCGCGGTGCCATCCAGCCACGCTGCCAAGGCCGAGACGTTGCTCGCCGCCGTCTCGCCGGACGACCAGCAGCCGTACGCCGCCGCACAGGCCTACGCGCTGCTCGCCATCGCACAGCAGCTTGTCTGGCTCATCAACACTCTGCTGGCAACAGGCGGCCGCCGTCAGCCCGAGGTCAGGAGCTGATCAGGGCTACAGGTATCCGGCGAACGGTCGAAGCGCCCACCGGGCCGGCCCACCCCAATGGCGGCCTTTCACGCAGGAACCCCAGAACGAAGGACTCCATTAGACGCAGTTTGCTCGCCGCCTCCGCCGCAGGAGCGCTCCTATTCGCGTTCGCGACCCCCGCCGGCGCCGACACAGGTGTGACCACCGCCACGATCATCGTGACCGGCGGAGCACTTTCCATCACGGTGCCGATCAGCGCGGCACTCGGAACCCGGCCCAACAGCGTGTCCGGCGGAACCATCAGCGGTTCTCTTGGCTCCGTTGCGGTGAACGACGCGCGCAGCCCCGCGGCGGGCTCCGGCTGGATCACGACCGTCATCGCCGGCGCTTTCACACCGCCGAGCGGACCGGCGATTGCGGCCAGTGCCGTCGCCTACACCGCAGGGACGATCGTCAAGGTCGGCACCGCGACGTACACCGCGAATGATCCGACCAACCTCACGGCTGTGAATGCCGCGGTCACAGCGACCGGCATCACGGGGGACAACTCCGCAACCTGGAACCCGACCATCATCGTGACCGTCCCAGGAGGCACGATCGCTGCAACCTATACGGCCACCATTACCCACTCAGTTGCCTAGGCGCGGCTTTCTCACTTCTGGACACGTCGGTCTCGCCGCCCTCGCGTTCTCGCTGGCGGCTGCCGCACCCGCCGGCGCATCAACTGAAGGGCCACCTGAGACCGCCACGCCAACCGCTTCCGGGAGCATCGGCGTACGACTGCTCGATGCCCCCGCCGCTGCCACCGATGATCCACGGGCGCAGCTGTACGTAGTCGATCACCTCGCACAAGGAACGACGATCAACCGACGCATAGAAGTGAGCAACACGACTGCTTCGACCGCGCACATCGCGCTGTATCCGTCGGCCGCGACCATCGTGAGCGGCGCCTTCCTGGGAGCGTCCGGGCGAAGCGAGAACGACTTGTCCACGTGGACGTCGGTCAGCCCGGCGGCGCCGGACGTCCCTGCCGGCGCAACCGCGACCGCGACAGTGACGGTCAGCGTGCCCCGCGATGCAGCCCCAGGAGAGCGGTATGCCGTCGTGTGGGCGGAGGCGCGCGCCGCCGCCAGGAATGGTGTCGTTCAGGTGAACCGTGTCGGCATCCGCCTGTACGTCTCCGTCGGGCCAGGCGGGTCGCCCGCAGCGGACTTCACGATTGACGCGGTCACCGCAGGACGCTCCTCTGACGGCCGGCCGTCTGTCGTCGCGGCGGTGCACAACACCGGTGGCCGCGCACTCGACCTGAACGGCAGCCTGCAACTGCTCTCTGGTCCTGGTGGGCTCAGGGCAGGGCCTTTCCCTGCCACGCTGGGCACGACACTCGCGATCGGTGACACCAAGCCCGTCACCATCGCTCTCGACGACCGGCTGCCCGCCGGTCCCTGGGATGCACGCGTCGTCCTACGCAGCGGGCAGGTCGAGCGCAGTGCCCGAGCCACGATCACCTTTCCCGTGAACGGCGAGGCGGCTGCAGTGGTTGTCACCCCGGCCGACCCGGACCTGACGCGGTACCTCGCCGTCGCAGGCGCCGCCGTACTGCTTCTGTTGGGTGCGGGAGGGCTGCTCGTCATGCGCAGTCGACGTCGTCCGCTCGTCACAAGGACAGCGTCATGAACGTGCTGTACGGGCTGGGAATGTAGTCAGCGAAGGGTTCGCATTCCGTGAATCCGACGTTCTCGTAGAGCGCGCGCGCCGGGGCGAACGCATCCATGGACCCCGTCTCGAGACTTATCCGTTGCACGCCACGACTGCGGGCAAAACCCATGATGTGATCGAGCATCGCGCGTCCGACCCCACGACCGCGCGCTGCTTCAACGGTGTGCATCGACTTCAACTCGACGTGACCGGCATCGAGTTGCTTCAACGCGCCGACGCCGAGGAGATCCCCGTCGACGCGATAGCTGAAGAAGGTCACAGCTGGACCGAGCAGACCATCGACGTCGAGTGCGTGCATGTCCTCGGGTGGGCTGTGCGCGTTGCCGAATTCGAGATGACGCTCCAGCAACGCGCGCACGTCGTCAGCCCGCGGATCATCGACCGCAATCGTCCCCTCAGGCACAGCAGGAAGTTACCGGATGGGCACCTAGACCACAGTCGCGGATCGATGGACAGTGTGGGTTCTGGGGCTGCCCTTCCCTGGGGTGGCGACGATCGCAGGAGGAGCCATGGCTGTGTTCATGGACGTCCACACTCACATGGTCGGAGTAACCGCGGAGCAGCTGCTCGAAGCCCACCGGGCAGACCTTGCCATCCAGGACGAGGAAGGCGTCGCCTTCAAGCAGGCGTGGGGTGATCCCAAAACGGGACACGTCTTCTGTCTCAGTGATGCGCCCAGCGCCGAGGCCCTGCAGCGGATCCATGACAAGGCCGGTCACCCCGCCGACGAGATTCACGAGATCACCGTCACTGCCTGAGCGCTGTCACGACCCCTTTGCAGCGCGGGCCTTCGACTGCTTGAGCACGCCAGGTTTGACGTCGGGCGCCGGTGGCCGGTGGTCGCGGAGGAAGAAGTAGGTCGTCGGCACGATGTAGATGACCCACGCGAGCACCTGCTCGATCGAGGGCCGCGGGTCCCAGCCGAACAAACCGGAGAGGAACCTGCCGACCTGCGAGCTGTTGGTCAGCACCGAGTACTGCGTCACGTTGTAGAAGGCGTTGTTGACCGTGCCGAGATCGCCCGACGCCTGCAGGAAGAGCACCGCCTTGGCGCACAACCCGGCGGCGAAGATGACGACGATCATTCCGGTGACGCGGAAGAACGTGCGCATCGGGATGCGGTGGCCGCCGACGTACACGAGGTAACCGAGGACGATCGACAACGCGAGCCCGATGAGCCCGCCGGCGACGACAGAACCCGTCGACGTACCGGGAGTGGTCATGGCGGCGATCAGGAACAACGCAGTCTCGATCCCCTCGCGCAGCACGGCGAAGAACGCGACGAGGACCAGGCCCCGCGTGATGTTCCCAGACAGCAGCGCGGCATCGATCTTGTGCTCGAGCTCGCCCTTTATGGCACGGCTCTGGCGCCGCATCCAGAAAACCATCCAGGTGAGTACGACGGCCGCGACGATTGAGATCGCGGCGAACGACCGCATGCGGTTGGCGCCCTCGAGCGATCCGACCGTCAGATGGATGACCACGCCGATGAACAGGGACAGGGCGGCGGCGGCGCCGACCCCGAGCCAGACCGATCTCGCGAGGCTCAGGCGGTCGATGCGGCGTAGATAGGCGAACAGGATCGCGACGATCAGCGAGGCCTCGAAGCCCTCGCGCAGCAGGATCAGCAGTGACTCGCCCATGGTTAGGTCACCCTAAAAGGTAAGGGTGCCCTAAGTCCAGCCGGTCAGGTGGCGGGAGGGGCGAACGTGATGCTGATCGCGGTGAAGCCCAGCGACTTGAGCAGCGACGTCAGCATGGCTCGCGTGTTCTCCTCGGCCCGCGCACGAATGCCGCTGTCGCCTCCGGCGGCGGCGAGCATCTTGGCCTCGGCCAGCTGGTAGAGCTCCCCGTCACCCGTCGGGCTGTCGGCAACGATTCCGCCCAGCCGGTCGAGCAGGCCGCGCTTGCGCTCGAAGACGTAGCTGCCCGCGGGGTCGACGCGCACCTGGCCAAGAGTCGCCTGCGGCACGATGAGACTGACGGTCGTACGGTCGGCCCCGACGACCACTGCGTCGCTGGTGATCTGCGAGAAGTCGACGATGCCGTCGACCGTCCCGGTCGCGACGAAGAGAGTGCGCTGACCCTTGAGGATTGACGGCAGGTACTTCGCGTCCTCTTCCACGTCGACGATGACTTGGAAGTGGCCAGTGGCGGCTCGGTACTGGTGCAGGTCCTCGAGCGACTTGAGCACCGGTGGTGGCGTGCGGTCGACAGTCTTGGTGGCGAAGGGGTTCCGCAGTGACGGAAGCCAGTCCGGCAGCCTGAGCGCGCCGACAGCGAAGAGCGTGATGACTACGGCGAAGACAGCGAGCAGGCGCCCCCCGTTTCCGGGCATACGCCTTCCGGGGGCCTGCGGGGTTTGATCTGGCTGCACCGACGCGTCCGGCTTAGTCGGCGCAGGATTGCTCGTATCCACTGCCATGCTGGGCCCTCCGGGCTTGGTGCGAGCACGCTCGTACTCGCTTGCACAACATTGGATCTGCCCGGCGCGCTCCGGTTTCACCGGTTCGCGACTGTGGCCTGCACGCCACGGTTGCGTACCGGCTCACCAGTCGATCGCGATGAACTCCCCACCGATCTTTCGCGGTACGCCGTCGAGCCGGTCGAGTGCCCACAGCTCAGCTGCGCCCTCAGAGCCGCGACTGGTCAGGTAGCGCAGACGGCCTTTCGAATCGGCAGCGAGGTCAAACACCGACTCGGTCATCAGCGACGACAGTTCGCCGGACTTGCCGTCGCGCACGACGACGCGATTGCTCTTGTTCTCCGGGTAGCAGCAGCTGCCTGACATCACGAGGCGAGTGCCGACGTACTCGACCGTGTGGTAGCTCTCCTCGAACGTCGTCTTGACGGGTACGAGCGGCGCAGTCGTAACCGATTGTGGCAACTTCCGCAGATCGATCAGGAACTGGCCGAATTCCTCCTCCCACCCGGCGGTGACGACGATCGCGGCACTGTCGGGTCGCCAGTCGATGTCGCTGATCAACCACATGCCGCCACCTTGATCGTAGGGCAACGTCGAGAGCGGCAGTGAGACGGTCGTCTTGCCCGACTTCGCGTCGATGACGTCGACGTTGCCGGCTGTTGCGTCGCGGCATGTCGAGATGGCAAGTCTGGTTCCGTCGGGGCTGACAGCAAGTAGCTGTCCGCTTCCCAGGTGCCTTGCCTTGGCGCGACTCTCGGGACGGGATTGCCAGATGGAGTAACAGTCACCATCCGGTCGACTGAAGTAGGCGACGCCGGTCGCGGCGTGCCAGGCGACTCGCTCAGCGGGCGTTCCTCCGCTCGCTGACGAGACGGTTTGCACGACCGCCGCAGTGTCGGGGTCGACGAGTACTACATCCCCGGCCTTGGTAACAGCCGCGAGTAGGCCTGCATCAGTCAAGGGAGCTTCGGTGGCCGTGGCGGCGCTTGCCGTCGAGGCGCTTGGTGTCGCCTCCCCAGGTGTCGACGCGGCTGCCGGCGCGACCGTCGATGGGCTGGGATCGTCACGTTCCAGCGACTTGGTGATCAGCACGCCGGCCGTGATGGAAACCATCATCAGTGTGGCCGCCGCTAAGGCGTACAGCAGGCGTCGTCCTTGCTCGATGCTCATGACTGCTTAGACGCCAAGTACCGGTTCTCGTTTCCGCACGCATCGCCGTGTCCTGCACGGGCACGAATGTATTTACCGGACAAATGCCTCATCCCGGACACGATTCGCATTTCTCTTTACGGCATGAGGATCGCGCCCTAGATTGACGCAATTACTGGGGACAGGCCAAAAGAATGAGCCTGCTTAGGGAAATGCTAAATGACTCTACGTAAGCGACGAGTCGCTCGCGCAGCGTTACCGGAATATCGAGTGAACCTGTGATGGCGGGGCGCATCCGGTCGGCGTTCTGGAAACCATTAGCTCTCGCGGTTGTCTCCAGCGCCGTCGCACTGTCGCTGCAGGCACCCGCGACTGCCGCGATCGGAAACGCGCAGGCCGGCGGATCGACGTTCCCCATTGAGGGAATGAATATCGCGCGAGCCGCCGACACGCTCGTTCTCTATACCCGCGTCGGGGCGCAGACCGTCTCACCTGCCAACAGATGGGGGGCGGAGGTTGCGGTGCTCGACGGACTCGCCACCGCCGTGCGCGATCAGCAGACGAGCAACGAGGCGGGGATGCCGATTCCAGCCGGCGGAGCGGTCCTCTCCGGCCACGGCGCGGCGAGACTATGGCTGCTCACCAACGTTCGTGTGGGTCAGCCCGTTGCCTACCCGGGATCCGACACCCCACCTCCGGTGCCGGGGCCGCCACCGCCACCGCCGCCGCCCTCGGCTACTGAAGTCCGGATCGGTACAGCGACGCGGGTGCTCAACGGCACCAACATCTACCGCACCACCAACTACCTCGTCCGCTACACCGGCTCCAGCAACTCACCGGCCAACCAGTGGGGCTTCGAGGTCTCCGTCGGCGCCGACAACAAGATCATCGCCCGCAGGGCCAACCAGGTCGGCATGCCGATCCCAGCCGGCGGCTCCGTGCTCTCCGGCCACGGCACCTCCGCCAACTGGCTGAACGCAAACGCACCTGTGGGAGCGACCGTCACCTGGCCCGGTGGAAGTCCTCCTCCTCCTCCTCCTCCTCCTCCTCCTCCGCCGCCACCGCCACCGCCACCACCGCCGGCCGGCAATGAAGTGCGGATCGGTTCGGCGACTCGGCTGCTCAACGGCACCAACATCGCCCGCGCGACCAACTACCTGGTCCGCTACACCGGCTCCGGCAACTCACCGGCCAACCAGTGGGGCTTCGAGGTCTCAGTCGGATCCGACAACAAGATCATCGCTCGCAGCTCGTTCAAGGTCGGCATGCCCATTCCCGCTGGCGGCTCCGTGCTCTCCGGCCACGGCACCTCAGCTGACTGGCTCAGCACAAACGGCACGGTCGGCGTGACCCTGGTCTGGCCCGGCGACCCGCCACCGCCACCGCCACCGCCTCCCCCGGCAGCATGCTCCGCGGGATATGTGCGGTTGACCTTTGACGACGGCCCCTATCCAGAGGTGACTGGTCGCATCCTCGATACGCTGAAGGCCCGCGGCGCGAAAGCCACGTTCTTCGTGATCGGCGACCAAACTTCGAACAATCCCTCGGTCGTGCGCCGCGAATTCCTCGACGGCCACAAGGTGGGCAACCACTCGTTCAGCCACGCTAATCTTCCCCAGCTCAGTTCGAGCGCGGTCGCCAGTGAGTTCTCGCGAACGAGTGACGCGATCATCGCGGCCGGTGCCCCGCAGCCCGCTGAATGGCGTCCGCCGTTCGGCGAATGGAACGATGCCGTCCGTGGCATCGCCACGAGCCAGGGCATGAGCATGGTGCTGTGGGACCCGGCGAGTGACTCGCGCGATTTCAGAGGTACCGATCCGCCTGAGCTTCTCCGCGATCGAGTCGTCAACAACGTGTCGAACGGGTCCGTCGTACTCATGCACGACGTGTTCCCTGCAACGGCGGATGCGTTGCCACTGATCCTCGACGGGCTCGCCGAAAGGGGCTTCTGCGTCGCGCCCTAGCTAGCGCTCCGGCCGGTTCGCAAATAAGCGCTCTCGGACGTTTCCGCCGATATCGGAACTGGACAAATCGCCCATTTGGGCTACTTTCGCATTTGACCTTTACGGGCGGTAAACGCCAGCCGTAAAGTGCGCACATTGTTGGGGGCAGGCTCGCCAATCGAATGAGCCTGGTGGGGGAACGCAGTATGGCGCAGAGTAAGCAGTCAATCACTCGCGGAGCGTCACCAAAACCGCGCACTACTGCCCGGCGCAAGCGATTGTCAGTGGCCATTGTCGCCTGCTCGATAGCCGTGTCTTTGCAAACACCCGCGAGCGCCGCGATTGGAAACGCGCAAGCCGGCGGATCCACGTTCGCCGTTGAGGGCACCAATATCGCGCGCGGCACCAACAAGCTCGTCATCTTCACCCGCGCCGGCGCTCAGACCGTGTCGCCCGCGAACCGCTGGGGCGCAGAAGTAGCGGTGCAGAACGGCATCGCCACCGCCATTCGCGACCAGCAAACGACCAACCAGTCCGGCATGCCGATTCCGACCGGCGGAGTAGTGCTCTCCGGCCACGGAACCGCGCGATCGTGGCTGCTGTCGAGGGTCCGCGTCGGTCAGCCTGTCTCCTACCCGGGGTCGGGCACGCCCCCGCCCGGCTCCCCGCCCCCACCGCCACCGCCGCCCGCGAGCAACCTGGTGCAGATCGGCGGGGCACAGCGGGCGCTCAACGGAACGAACATCTACCGAACGACCGACTTCCTCGTGCGATACACCGGGTCGGGCAACTCGCCTGCCAACCAGTGGGGCTACGAGGTCGCAGTTGGGTCCGACAACAGAATCGTCGCACTCAGCTCATACAGGGTCGGCATGCCGATTCCCGCCGGTGGCTCAGTGCTGTCGGGACACGGGACCTCGGCAGACTGGCTCGCGGCGAACGCTCCAGTCGGCGCGACGGTCACCTGGTCGGAAGGAGCACCGCCACCTCCGCCACCGCCACCGCCACCGCCACCGCCACCGC
>JBKJZO010000021.1:0-4669 GCA_046715235.1 Mycobacteriales bacterium | reverse complement strand
GGCGTCACGACTGGCGGCGTCACGACTGGCGGCGTCACGACTGGCGGCGTCACGACTGGCGGCGGGGGCGGGGGCGGAGGCAGCGCGCCCTGCAACGGGTGCAGCGTCACGTTCTGGCCGGTCCGTCCGGGCGCCTGGCCCGGTGACGCACCGCCGTTGTCCCACTGCAGGTCGAGAACGTGAGTCTCGATCCGGTACTGACCCGTCGCTGCGAGCGAATACGTGCACGGGCACGTGCTGCCCGGGGCTGCGTCGGCCTGAACGGTGATGCTCGAGCCGGTCGGAACAGCCCAGCTGCTCGTCCACGTGCCGTTGGTGCCGGTGCCCGATGACGGCGCGACGCTCTTGGCAAGCAGCACCCGGCTCTCGTCGTTGGCCGGCTTTTGCGTCTTGAACGACGGATGAACCAGCCACCACTCGACGTGGGTTATCGCGCCGCGTGCTGGCGTGTTCTGTACGGCGTTCGAGCTAAGGGGGTAGGTGCCGGCTACTTGCGCCCCGGCCGCCGGAGAGGTCTGGGTCACCCCGATGCAGGAGTTGGCCGGTACGCATGGGCCGCCAGTCGGCGGCGGTGGCGCCGGCGGCGCTCCGCTGAAGTCGATCGTCACGTTCTTCTTGCCGCTGCGCCCGGGCGGACCACCCGGCATGGGGTTGTCGGCGTCCCACTGCGCGTCGAGAACGTGCGTCTCGACCTGGTATTGGCCCGTGGTCGGCAACAGGTAGGTGCGCGTCCCTGGAGTGTCGTAGTCACCGTCGCGTGCTGTGATCGAGCCGGACTGGACGGTCCAGCTGGACGTCCAGGTGCCGTTGGTGAGGGTGCCCGAGGTCGGCGGCTGGTTGACCAGCTCCGAGAGCAGGACCTTGCCCTCCTCGTTACCCACGTCCCCCGGACCGGTTCCCGCCGTGACGAACGACGGATGGTAGAGCCACCACTCAACGTGGGTGATGTTCCCGCGCGACGGCGTCGCCTGGACCACAGCCGCCTCCAGCGTGACCGTGCCACTGAGCGTGTCGCCCTCGTCGGGCTCAGTCTGGGTCACGGTGACGCAGGTGGCCGCCGGGCACGGGGCCGCAGAGGCCGGCGTCGCGACGCCGATTCCGCCGATCGAGATGACGCTGATGGCGGTCGCGATTGCGAGGCGCCGGATGCCGATTCGAGCCATGTCTTTGTCCATCCCCCAAGCGCGCCGACCCCTCGGCGCATGTCGCGAACTGTACGCCAGCCATCCGACTGATGAACGGGTTCCCACCAACTTGTAGCCCTTCCGACACAGATTCAGCCATTTGGCCCAACAGACCGGAACTGTGCCCCTCGCCACCGGCCTAGTCAGAACGACAACTGGGTGAACAGGCCAGCCACCACTGGCACGACGCCGGCAAGGACGAACGCCGGCAGGAAACACACCCCGAGCGGAGCGACGGCGAGGACGCCCACTCTCTTGGCGGCGATCGCCCTGGCGGCAGCCAGCTTCGACCTCTCGGCCGCCGCGACAGAAACCAGTGCCGGCGCCAAAGCGGCGCCGGACTGCTCGGCGTGCACGAACCGGTCGGCGGCGACGCGCAGTGCCGGCACCGCGTCCACCGGCGTCATCGCCCAGGCCTGCTCAGCCGAGGCGCCGAGATCGAGGGCCCGGCTCACCGACGTCAGCACACCGCTCAGCGGCTCGTCGACACAGGAGGCAACGAGCGACAACGCCTTGGCCGGCGACTCGCCGGCCTCGATACACGCAGCGATCAGGTCGAGAGCGAACGGTGCAGACGCTGTCGCGTCACGGCTCGCCCTACCAGTAGCGCGGTGCGTTGCCGCCGACGACCGCTCACGCTGCCGCCCGAGAATCCGGCGCAGCCTCCGCGCATCAGGACCGGACCTGACGGCCATCGCGGCTGCCACGGCAAGCAACACTGCGGCCAGTGTCATCGGGCTGCCGCTTTGGCCAGCCGCGCGATCCACGCAAGGCCGAGCGCGTCGAGTGCGACCGCGCTCACGAGACATGCCCCGCCCAGGCCTGTGCCGAAGAGGAATCCGATCGGATCGGTCCCGAGAGCGGCACCCATGAGTACGCCGACCACCGGCAGGAGCGCCATGACCCGGCCGGAGAGCCGCGGCCCGACGAGCTCCGCGTCGACCGCCGCGGCCGAGTCGAGCTCCGACTGCAGAGCGGCGCCGACACGCTCGAGGGCAGGACCGAGTCTGCTCCCGGTGCGGGAGCTGACTGCCCAGCAGATGCTGACGAACCGCAGCGACTCGGCCCCGCTGGGTCCACGGCCGAGCGGGCCGGCCGCCGAGATGCCGAGACGTTCGGCGGCGGCGGCCTCCCGTAGGATCGCGGCCACCGATTTCGGAGCCGACGTAGCGGCCGCCGACAGCGCGCGGGCCGGCGCAGCACCCGCGCCGAGTTCGGCCGCCACGATGCGACACAGAACCGGGACGGCGGCCGCGTTGGCCGCGCGGTTGCGGATCTCGGCCGCGCGTCGACGCACGGCGCACACGCACGCCCACGAGGCGATCGCGGCGCAGGTCGGCAGGATCCCCCAGAGCATCAGCCCCGCGGTCACGCCGGCCGCGGCGACCAGGGACGGCCACACAACGGGTCGTCCGCCTGCCCGGGACGGCGGAGTCAGTACGGCGTTGACCCTCGCTGCACCGGCGGCCCTGCCCGTGACCATCAAGGCCGCACCGCCGGCCGCAAGCGCGGTTGCCCAGGCGATCACTGGACGTCCGGCAGTAGCGCGACGTCAACGCCCCGCTCGACGAGCAACTGACGCAGCGCGGTTGCTGCCGGGCCCGGCGTCGACGCGCGCCACGCCGAGACAACCCGCACGCCCTCTCGCGTTTGGTCGACCAGACCGATGTCACTGACGACCCTGCCGGCGGGTGACCTCCGAAGGTGGACGACGGCGTCGACTCCGGCGACGAACTGGGCCTGCACCGCCTCGCGACTGATCCCAGCTGGCGTCGCGAGTGCCTCGAATCGTGCAGGGACGTCGTGCGGGCTGTTGGCATGCAGCGTCGTCATGCTGCCTTCGTGGCCGGTGTTCAGAGCCGCCAGCAGATCGCACACCTCGACACCGCGCACCTCTCCCACGACGAGCCGGTCAGGGCGCATCCGCAGCGCTTGGCGGACCAGATCGCGCAACGTGACAGCGCCCGCGCCGTCGACGTTGGCAGTCCGCGCCTCGAGAGAGACCACGTGCGGGCGATCGGGATGCAACTCGCCAGCGTCCTCGACGATGACGATTCGCTCGGCTGGGTCGACCAGGCCAAGCAGCACATTGAGCAACGTCGTCTTGCCGGAACCGGTCCCTCCGGTCACGACGACAGCCAGCCGCGCGGCGACGACCGCCCGCAGGAGGTCCGCGACGAAGACATCCACGGTGCCGAGAGCAATCAGTTCATCCAACGCGAAGGGTCGCGATCGGGCGATTCGCAACGACACCGTGGTGCCCCGGGTAGCGACAGGCGGCAGCACGGCATGCAGACGTACGCCGCCGGGCAACCGCGCGTCGACCCACGGCTGAGCCGTGTCGAGCCGCCGTCCGGAGCCGGCGAGCAACCGCAACACCAAAGCGCGGACGGCGGCGTCGTTGCGGAATCGGACGGCGAGGCGTTCCAGGCCGCTGCCGCGGTCGAACCACACGTCATCAGGGGCGTTGACGAGCACGTCGGTCACCGCCGGGTCGCGCAGGATTCCCGCCAGCGGACCGGCACCTGCTACTTCGTCGCCGACGGCGCGCAGGATCGCGGCCAGATCACGGTCACCGCAAACGACGCCCTCGGCGCGAACGGCCGCCGCCACTGTGGTTGCCGAAGGCTCCGCCCCAGTTGCGACCATGCGCGCGCGCACCCGCTCGGTGAGGTCAGCGAAGTCGACCGCGCTCACGCCGCTGCCCGACCAAGCCCCAACTGCGAGTCGAGGAAACGGCGGCAGAACGACGCCAGCGGCCCGCGCCCTGAGCCAGGTGGTTCTCCGGACTCCGCTGACAGCGCAAGGCCCCGCTCCCGGCGCAGGTAGCCGGCGAGTGGCACGCCCAACAGGTCAGCGATGAACTGGGGCCGCAAGCCGGAGGGCGCGGGTCCGCGGACCACCACCTGGACCTGCGGCGCGAGTTGTGCAGCAGCAGCGACGACACGCGCCGCGGCGACACAAGCACGCACTTCGGCCGGCACCACGACCAGACAGATGGTGCTGTCGCAGGCGACCATTCGCGCCGCGTCGTCGAACGATCGCGGCAGGTCGACGACAACCAGGCGCGACATGCGCCTGGTTGCGGCAAGCAGCGCCGACATCGATTCGGCCGGGATGACCAGTTCGTTGGCCCTCCCCCACGACAGAACGGTCAGCTCCTCGACTCGCGGCAGTGCCGCACTCAGCGCGTCCGCCGAAACCCGGCCACGCGTCGACGACAGATCGGGCCAGCGCAACCCACCCGCCTCCTCGCCGCCGAGCATGAGGTCGATCCCGCCGCCGAACGGATCGGCATCGACCAGCGTGGTCTGGACTCCGCGCCGCATCGCGGCGAAGGCGAGCGCCGTGGCGAGCGTCGTCGCGCCGGCACCGCCGCGCCCACCGACGACGGCGACAACAGACCCGAGGTCGACATCGGCGTCCTCAACAGCTTCAGCGAGCAGGTCGACGAGCCACGCCTCCGCGTCGGGCAGGAAGACGAC
>JBKJZO010000020.1:0-19182 GCA_046715235.1 Mycobacteriales bacterium | reverse complement strand
CCCCCCCCCCCCCCCCCCCCCCCCCCTGTTGCGGCGGCGATTCCTGCGCAAGCACGACGCCGTACGGCGAGCTGTTGCGTACCGTGCACACCGTGCGTGATCTCCGGTCATCTCTCTCGCGGCTCTCACCCGTCGCCTGGCTGCGCGCGCACCCGTTCGTCGCGGACCTGTTGCTTGCCGCCGTGCTCGCCGCGTTGTCGATCCCGTCGCTGTGGTGGGGCGACCTGCCGGAGAACCGGCCGCAGGGCATCGACTACCGCGATGCCGACGCATTGGGCGTAATCATCGTGCTCGCGGCCACCATCCCGCTGGCCTGGCGGCGTAAGGCGCCGCTCGTCGTCATCGGCATCGTGGGTACGTTCTCGATCCTGCTCAGCGGCACCAACTACGCGGCCGCCCTCGGCGGCATCAGCGTGCTGATCGCGCTGTACTCCGTCGCCGCCCATTGCAACCGCGTGGAGTCGAAGATCGCGCTCGGCATCACACTCGCCGGGACGCTAACCGCCCTGCTGCTCGCGTCGTACGACCTCACGGTTGACCTGTTCGCCACGAATTTCATCGTGTTCATCACGGCCTGGGCCCTTGGCGACAACCTGCAGACCCGACGCCGCTACGTCGCCGAGCTCGAGCAGAAGGCCTCCCGGCTCGAAGCCGAGCGCGAGCAGAACGCCGCCCGCGCCGTCGCTGAGGAGCGGTCCCGCATCGCTCGCGAGCTGCACGATGTCGTCGCCCACAACGTGAGCGTGATGGTCGTCCAGGCCGGCGGCGCCCGGCGCACCTTCGGCCGCGATCCTGAGCGGGTGCGCGACGTCCTGGAGTCGATCGAGTCGACTGGCCGGGATGCGCTCGGCGAGATGCGCCGGCTGCTCGGCGTGCTGCGAACCGACGACGAGGCGACCGACTCGCGTGCTCCTCAGCCGGGCGTCGCCCGACTCGACGACCTTGTGCAGACCGTGCGCACCGCGGGGCTGCCGGTTGACGTCAAGGTCGAGGGGGTGCCTTACCAGCTCAGCGCGGGCGTCGACCTGTCGGCGTACCGGATCGTGCAGGAAGCACTCACCAACGCTCTGAAGCATGCAGGCCCCGCGACGGCCGAAGTCGTCCTGCGGTACGCCGACGACGCGCTCGAGGTGAGCGTGCGCGACAACGGACGTGGATCGGCGACCGCTCTCGCTCAGGCCGGCAGTAACGGCGGCGCGAACGGGCACGGGATCGCGGGCATGCGGGAGCGCGTCACGCTCTACGGAGGGCAGCTTCGGGCCGGACCTCGCCGCGGCGGCGGCTACGAGGTCGTTGCCATCCTCCCGCTCGGTCCGGACGCTTGATGATCAAGGTTCTCCTGGTCGACGATCAGCCGCTGCTGCGCACCGGCTTCCGGATGATCCTCGAGAGCGAGGATGACATCGTCGTGGTCGGCGAAGCTGCCGACGGTGCGCAAGGAGTCGCGCTGGCGCGTGAGTGCTCCCCCGACGTCGTACTGATGGATGTCCGGATGCCGGTCATGGACGGCGTCGAGGCGACTCGCCAGTTGTCGGCGCCTGGCGTGGCCAGCCCGGTCAAGGTGCTGATCCTGACGACGTTCGACCACGACGAGTACGTCCTCGAGGCGCTGCGCGCAGGCGCAAGCGGCTTTCTCCTCAAGGACGTGCCTGCGGAACACCTCGTCGATGCCATCCGGGTGGTGGCGGCCGGCGACGCCGTCGTGGCGCCATCGGTCACCCGCAGGCTGCTCGACCGCTTCGCACGGCACCTTCCCGGCGACGCAGTCCCAGACCCGGGCGCTCTGACGAGCCTCACCGAGCGAGAGCTCGAGGTCCTGAAGCTGATGGCGCGCGGGATGTCCAACAGCGAGATCGCCGCAGAGCTCTTCGTGAGCGAAACGACGGTCAAGACGCACGTGGGGCACGTGCTGATGAAGCTGGGTCTGCGCGACCGGGTCCAAGCCGTCGTGCTGGCCTATGAGGTAGGCCTGGTTCACCCCGGCGCGTCCTGATTCTGCCTGCCTCCTCCTTGAGGATGAGGCGAGCAGGTCACCGGCTCGTCCCTGAGGGCCACACCGAAATCACCAACCCGGTGGACGTTCTCATTTGTCCGGATCGCTAGCGTCGTGAAAACCCGAAGGTCCCTACCAAGGAGAACCCGTGAGCACACCGGCAGCGCAGCCGAACACCATGCAGTCGCAAACATCCGCGATGGCCGCTAGAGCGATCGAAGTGACCAAGACGTACGGAGAGGGCGACACGCGGGTCGTGGCGCTGGATCGTGTCTCTCTCGACTTCCCGACCGGCCAGTTCACGGCGATCATGGGGCCGTCCGGTTCGGGCAAGTCCACGCTGATGCACTGCGTCGCCGGGCTCGACAGCGTGACCAGCGGCCGCGTCCTGATCGGTGACGTCGACCTGACTTCGCTGAAAGACAGGGCCCTGACACAGCTCCGGCGTGACAAAGTCGGCTTCATCTTCCAGGCGTTCAACCTCGTGCCGACGCTGACGGCTTTGGAAAACATCACGCTTCCTGGAGCCCTGGCCGGTCGCAAGCCCGACCAGGAGTGGCTCGACATGGTCGTCAAGACCGTCGGGCTGCACGACCGTCTCAAGCACCACCCGAGCGAGCTCTCCGGAGGTCAACAGCAGCGAGTAGCAGTCGCGCGCGCGCTCGGCAGCCGGCCCGAGATCATCTTCGCTGACGAGCCGACAGGAAACCTCGACTCCCACGCGGGCGCCGAGATCCTTTCCTTCATGCGGCGCGCGGTGGCAGAGCTCGGCCAGACGATCGTGATGGTCACCCACGACCCGGTCGCGGCGTCGTACGCCGGCCGCGTCGTCTTCCTCAATGACGGCCGAATCGTCGACGAGATGGCTGCCCCGACACCTGAGCGAGTCCTCGACCGCATCAAGACGCTGGAGGGCTAGCAGCCATGTTGCGGACTGCGATCAAGACCATGCTGGCGCGCAAGCTGCGCCTACTCACCACTTCGCTAGCCGTGCTTCTTGGCGTCGCTTTCACCGCCGGAACGCTCGTGCTGACCGACACCATCGGAAAGACGTTCGACCAGCTCTTCGCCGACGTCTATGTCAGCACGGACGCCGTCGTCCGGGGCAAGACCGCCGTCGAGTCGTCGCAGTTCGGTGACCAGCGACCGCGCGTCGAGTCCGGAGCTCTCGATGAACTGAGGAAGGTCGACGGTGTCGCGGAAGCCCAGGGCTACGTGGAGGGCTACGCGCAGCTCGTCGGCAAGGACGACAAGGTTATCGGCAATCCCGGCCAAGGTCCGCCCACCTTCGGGTCGAGCTGGATCGACAGCGGAGTACTCAATCCCTTCAATCTCGCCGAAGGCCGTCCCCCGGCCGCAGACAACGAGGTCGTTCTCGACAAGGGTGCGGCCGACCAGGCGAACGTCGGAGTGGGCGACCGGGTCAAGGTGTTGACACAGCGCGAACCAGTCGAAGTCGACGTTGTCGGCATCGCGAAGTTCGGCGACGCGGACAGCCCTGGCGGGGCCACGTTCGCGATGTTCACCGTTAGCCGGGCGCAGGCGCTAGTCGGCGAGGAGGGCAAGTTTGACCAGATGCTCTTCGCCGCGAAGGACGGCGTCTCGCAGGCCGAGTTGCGCGACAGGCTCGCCGCTGAAGTGCCGGACGGGGCCGAAGCTCTCACCGGTGCCGAGATAACCGAGGAGACCCAGAGCGCGATCAAGGAACAGTTGAGCTTCTTCAACATCTTCCTGTTGATCTTCGCCGGAATCGCGGTGTTCGTTGGCGCGTTCATCATCTACAACACGTTCTCGATCATCGTGGCGCAGCGCAGTAGGGAGATGGCCCTGCTGCGGGCGATCGGCGCGAGCCGGCGTCAGGTGCTGGGAGCCGTCCTGTTCGAGTCGTTGGTCGTCGGCCTCATCGCTGGGATCGCCGGCCTCGTGGCCGGCATCGGCGTCGCCGCAGGCCTTAAAGCGTTGCTGGCGGGTTTCGGCATCGACATTCCCGCCGGCGGCATCGTCGTCACCGGACAGACCGTGGTGGTGTCGCTGCTCATCGGGACAGTCGTCAGCTTGGTGTCAGCGGTCTTCCCGGCACGAAAGGCAGCCAAGGTGCCGCCGATCGCCGCAATGCGAGATTTCGCCCTCGACACTTCACACCGTTCGAGGGCGCGCAGCGCGGTTGGCATCGTAGTCACGGGTATCGGTGCGGCGGCGCTCGCGAACGGCCTCTTCCGTGGCGGTGACAGAGCGGCGTACTCGGTCGGCTTCGGGGCGGCCATCGTCTTCGTCGGCGTCACGATCCTTGGGCCTGTTTTCGCCGGACCGTTGAGCCGTGTGATCGGTGCTCCGTTGCCACGTCTGCGCGGCGTATCGGGGAATCTCGCGCGGGAGAACGCGATGCGCAACCCCAAACGAACTGCAGCGACCGCGGCAGCGCTCATGATCGGTGTAGGGATCGTGAGCTGGATCACCATCGTCGCGTCATCGGTCAAGGAGTCGGTCAACCAGAGCGTCGACAAGACGGTCTCGAGTGACTTCATAGTCGCGACGAGGAACTTCGGCTTCGGCGGCCTCTCGCCGGTGTTCGCGCAGCAGCTGCGTACCCTGCCCGAGATCGGTGCGGTGAGCAGTTTCCGGATCGCTCCGGTCGAACTCGACAGCAAGCAGGACTTCCTGCTTGCGACCAACCCCGACTCGATCGACCAACTCTTCGACATCGGAGTGATCGAGGGAAGCCTGGCCGATCTCCAGAAAGGCACGATCGCCGTCCACGACGAGAAGGCGAAGGACAAGGGCTGGAAGATCGGCGACGCGGTTTCCGTGAAATTCGTCTCGACCGGTGAGCAGCAGTTGAGGGTTGCCGCCATCTATACGAACAACGACGCACTGCAGGGTTCGACGACGTTCGTGGGCGTCGACACGCTGGAGGCGAATGTTGCCAACACGTTCGACTCCTATGTGTTCGTTGCGTTGAAGGACGGGGTCAGCGCGGAGGCAGGCCGGGCGGCACTGACGAAGGCGGTGCAGCCATACCCGACTGCAGAGGTGCAGGACCAGACGCAGTACAAGGCCTCCGTCAGCAACGAGATCGACACTTTCCTGAATCTCGTCTTCGTGCTGCTCGCGCTGGCAGTGATCATCGCGTTGATGGGCATCGCGAACACGCTGGCTCTGTCGGTCTTCGAGCGAACCCGCGAGCTCGGCCTGCTTCGAGCCGTGGGCATGACCAGGGCACAGCTGCGCTCAACGGTCCGCTACGAGTCGGTGATCATCGCCTTAATCGGGACGCTGCTCGGTTTGGTCATCGGTGTGTTCTTCGGCTGGGCCGTGGTCGAGGCGCTCGCCGACGAGGGCTTCAACACCCTGACGATCCCGGTAGGACAGCTCGCTGTGATCACGGTCATCGCCGCATTGGCAGGGGTGATAGCCGCGATCCTGCCGGCTCGGCGAGCCGCCAAGCTCGACGTGCTCAAGGCCATCGCGACGGCATAGACCCAGACCGCAGCAGCGCCCGCGGCCGGTGATCCGGTCGCGGGCGCTGCATACCGAGATCGATTCGGAGGGCACGTGCCGCAAGTGCAGGCTGGCCGCTGCACTGCTGATACCCATGACGGCGTCGTCGTCTTCATGATCGGCATCGATTCCGCCCGCGACGACCGCCCCGCTGTCGAGGCCCACCAGCAGTCGCCCCGAACTCACCGGGAGACGGCGAGGTACCCCTGATTGACTTCGTTCTTGTGCGCCGCGAACGCTGCGAGCACCTCGCCCTTTTCCGCCTCGGGCACCGAGAACGCGTCTAGCGTGCGCCCCAGCTCCGCGGCGACCTCGTCGAATTCCTCGGGCGAGATGTGGAGTTCGCGATGCGCCTCCTCCAGGCCAAGCGGTGTGCTCCCCGGTCTGGTCGGCGAGTACTCGAACGGACCGCCGGCGACGTTGCACACCCACAGCGTCCGCATGAACTTCAGGCCCGGCAGCCGGCCCAGATTGCTTGTGTGCCATTGCCGCAGAGCTGGGTTGGCCGATGCGCTTCCCACGATGGGGTTCTTCACCACCGCTTCACTGAAGTGGTCGACAACCGCCGCGATGGCGAACACGCCACCCAACCGCTCGTAGAGACTCTTCTCCGCCATGCTGTCCACCTCGTTCGGTCGCGAGATGAACCCAGTACTAACCCTGCGGCACCGGCTAGTCAATACTTAAACAAATGCTCATTTCTTTTAGCGTGGAACGACCTGTCGGGTAGCGACAACAGCCAATCGACGTCGAGGCCCACGAGCGAGCTGACGACGTACCGCCGTGGCGCGGGCGCCATCCCTGGCAACGTCGGCACCGCGACGACGGTGCAGCCGGCCGCCTCCCCTGCGGCGACGCCGGAAGCGGAGTCCTCGACGACGATGCAGTGCGCCGGCGGTACGCCGACAGCGGCTGCCGCGCGCAGGTAGGCCTCGGGGTGTGGCTTGGGCCTGCCGACCTCGTCGCCGGCAATCGTCACCGCGAACCGGTTGACGCCCAGATCGTTGAGCGCGGCGTCGACCAGAACGCGGTATGACGCAGACACCAGCGCGAGCGGGACTCCTCGCGCGCTCAGCTCGTCGAGCAACTCGCGCGCACCGGGCATGAGCGGCAACTCATGACTGAACAACTCGGTCATCCGCTCCATCAGGAACGCCTTGACCCACGCGACGCTCTCGCCGCTCCCGGTGTACTCGAGAACCGTCTGGGCCGCCTGCGAGATGTGCGTCCCGATGATCATTTCCTTCACCGTGGGCGTCATCACAGCACCCAGGTGCACCATCAGCGCCGTCTCGGCAATGGTCCAGCTGGGCTCCGAGTCGATCAGCAGCCCGTCCATGTCGAACAACACCCCGACGGGTGCCGTCATCGCGCCGCGAAGTACTTCGCCTCAGGGTGGTGGACGATGATCGCGGACGTCGATTGCTCGGGGTGCAGCTGGTACTCCTCCGACAGCTCGACGCCGATTCGGCCGGGCTCGAGTAGGTCGACGATCATCGTCTGGTCCTCGAGGTTGGGGCACGCCGGGTAGCCGAACGAGTAGCGCGACCCGCGGTAGGCCTGCTTCGACAGGACCGCTCCCAGGTCGCCGGAATCGTCCCCGGCGAAGCCGAGCTCCTCGCGGATCCGATGGTGCCAGTACTCAGCGAGCGCCTCGGTCAGCTGCACCGACAGCCCGTGCAGCTCGAGGTAATCGCGGTAGCTGTCCTTGGCGAACAGCTCGCCCGTCACCTCTGACACGTGGTTGCCCATCGTCACGACATGGAACGCGACGACGTCGGTCTCACCCGACTCCTCGGGCCGGAAGAAGTCGGCCAGACAGAGATGGCGGTCCCGCCGCTGCCGCGGGAAGGTGAAGCGGCAGCGCTCGTTGCCGTCTTCGGTGAGGACGATGAGGTCGTCGCCCTTGCTGACACAGGGGAAATAGCCGTAGTCGACAGCGGCGTTCATGATGCCCTCGGACTGGATCCGGTCGAGCCACATGCGCAGCCGCGGCCGACCCTCGGTCTCGACCAGCTCCTCGTACGACGGACCCTTGCCCCCGCGACCGCCGCGCAGCCCCCACTGACCCATGAACGTCGCGCGCTCGTCGAGGTAGGACGCATAGTCGGCCAGCGCGATGCCCTTGACGACGCGTGATCCGAAGAACGGCGGCGTAGGCACGGGTACGTCGACCGCGACGTCGGAGCGCTCCGGCATCGGCTCATCGGTCACGACTGCGGAGCGCTTCGTCGGCCGCACCGGAGTGCCCGCCTCCTCGGCGTCCGCCGCGTCGCGTTCGGCCTTCGTCTGCGGCATCGGGGCACCCTGCCGCTTGGAAGCCATGATGGCGTCCATCAAACGCAGGCCCTCGAATGCGTCGCGCGCATAGCGCACTGTGCCGTCGTAGACCTCGACCAGGTCGCGCTCGACGTACGAGCGCGTGAGAGCGGCGCCGCCCAGCATCACCGGGTAGTCAGCAGCGATCCCGCGCGAGTTCATCTCCTGCAGGTTCTCTTTCATGATGACCGTGGACTTCACGAGCAGGCCGGACATGCCGATCGCGTCGGCGTTGCTCTCCTGCGCGGCCTCGAGGATCGCCGAGATTGGCTGCTTGATGCCGATGTTGACGACGTCGTAGCCGTTGTTGCTCAAGATGATGTCGACGAGGTTCTTGCCGATGTCGTGCACGTCGCCCTTGACGGTGGCAAGCACGATCGTGCCCTTGCCGCCGTCGTCGGTCTTGTCCATGTGCGGCTCGAGGTACGCCACCGCAGTCTTCATCACCTCGGCCGACTGGAGCACGAACGGCAGCTGCATCTCGCCCGAGCCGAACAGCTCGCCGACGACCTTCATGCCGCCGAGCAGGCTGTCGTTGATGATCTCGAGGGCCGGCCGCGTCTTCAGGGCTTCGTCGAGGTCGGCCTCGAGGCCTTTGCGCTCACCGTCGATGATGCGCCGTTCCAGGCGCTCGGACAGCGGCAACGCTGCGAGCTCGTCCGCGCGCGTGTTACGGGTCGCTTCGGCGTCGACACCGCTGAACAGATCGAGGAACGCCGTCAGCGGGTCATAGCCCTCGCGCCGGCGGTCGTAGATCAGGTCGAGCGCGACCTCGCGCTGGTCGTCGGGGATGCGTGACATCGGCAGGATCTTGGAGCCGTGCACGATCGCCGAGTCGAGTCCGGCCTTGACGCATTCGGCCAGGAAGACCGAGTTGAGCACGACCCGCGCAACAGGCTTGAGGCCGAACGACACGTTGGAGAGTCCGAGTGTCGTCTGTACGTCGGGGTGCCGCGTCTTGAGTTCGCGGATCGCCTCAATCGTCTCGATCGCGTCCTTGCGCGCCTCTTCCTGACCGGTGCCGAGAGTGAAGGTCAGGCAGTCGATGAGGATGTCGCTCTCGTCCATGCCCCAGTTGGTCGTGAGGTCTTCGATGAGGCGCTCGGCGACCCGCACCTTCCACTCACGCGTGCGCGCCTGCCCTTCCTCGTCGATGGTCAGCGCGATGACCGCCGCGCCGTGCTCCATCACGACGGGCATGACCTTGGCCATCCGGCTGTCGGGGCCGTCGCCGTCCTCGTAGTTGACCGAGTTGATGACCGCGCGGCCGCCGAGGCACTCCAGGCCCGCGCGCAGTACCGCGACCTCGGTGGAGTCGAGCACGATCGGCAGGGTGGACGCCGTGGCGAAGCGGCCGGCCAGCTCCGTCATGTCGGCGGCGCCGTCGCGGCCGACGTAGTCGACGCACAGGTCGATGAGGTGCGCGCCGTCACGTACTTGTCCACGCAGAATCTCGACGCAGTCGTCGTAGCGCGCTTCGAGCATCGCGTCGCGGAACGCCTTGGACCCGTTGGCGTTGGTGCGCTCGCCGATGACAGTGAACGACGTGTCCTGGCGGAACGGCACATGCTGGTAGAGCGAGGCGGCGCCCGACTCGTGCTGCGGCCGGCGTACGACTACGTCGCGACCGCGGACCCGCTCGACCACCTGCCGGATGTGCTCGGGGGTGGTGCCGCAGCAGCCACCGACGAGTGCGAGTCCGTAGTCCTTGGTGAAGTGGTCGAGGGCGTCGGCCAGCTCCTCGGGAGTGAGGGGGTACTCCGCGCCGTGCTTGCCCAGTGTCGGGAGCCCGGCATTCGGCATGCAGGACAGACCGACGCGGGCGTGCTTGGCGAGGTGGCGCAGATGCTCGCCCATCTCGTCTGGGCCGGTCGCGCAGTTGAGTCCGATCAGGTCGATGCCGAGCGGCTCGAGCGCGGTCAGGGCCGCGCCGATCTCGGATCCCAGCAGCATGACCCCGGTCGTCTCGACGGTGACCTGACCGAAAACCGGAACGGCCAGGCCGGACGCCGTGACCGCGCGACGTGCGCCGACGATCGCGGCCTTGGTCTGCAGTAGGTCCTGCGACGTCTCGATCAGGATCGCGTCGGCGCCGCCCTCGATGAGTCCGGCCGCGTTGGCCTGGTAGGCGTCCCGCAGTGTCGCGTACGGCGTGTGCCCGAGTGTGGGGAGCTTGGTGCCCGGCCCGACCGAGCCGATAACCCATCGCGGGTAGTCGGGCGTGGCGAAATCGTCCGCGACCTCCCGGGCGATCCGGGCACCCGAAATCGAGAGCTCGTGAATGCGCTCGGGGATGTCGTACTCGCCGAGGTTGCCCAAGTTGGCGCCGAACGTGTTGGTCTCGACCGCATCGGCGCCGGCGGCGAAGTAGGCCTCGTGCACGCTGCGAACAATGTCGGGCCGGGTGACGTTGAGGACCTCGTTGCAGCCCTCGAGCCCTTCGAAGTCGTCCAGCGAGGGATCGGCGGCCTGCAGCATCGTGCCCATCGCGCCGTCGGCAACCACCACGCGAGTGCGGAGGGTGTCGAGCAGAGCCGGACGGGACGGCATATGGCGAGACCCTTCGACGGAGACGTTCTGTGTGCAACAGAGCTGTTCGGCGTTCAAGAGTACCGGGCGCCGGATCCATCTCCCGCGTGGTTAAGAGGTCGTAGGCTGGGCTGATGAGCGAGTTCGAGGGCATCGCCGACCTCCGCAGCCCCGTCATGGTGGCTGCGTTCGAGGGTTGGAACGACGCCGGCGACGCGGCGACAGGCGCGGTCGAGCACCTAGAGCTCGTGTGGGAAGCCGAGCCGTTCGCCGCGATCGACCCCGAGGACTACTACGACTTCCAGGTCAACCGGCCCTCTGTGACTCTCGCGGACGGGCTGACGCGCCGGATCCACTGGCCGACGAGTCGGTTTTCCCTCTGCCGGCTGGCGACGCGCGACGTCGTGCTGCTACGCGGGCTCGAACCCAACATGCGTTGGCGCACATTCTGCGAGGAGATCATCGAGATCTCGCGCGAACTCGGCATCGAGCTCGTCGTGACACTCGGGGCGTTGCTGTCCGACTCACCACACACCCGCCCGGTGCCGGTCAGTGGCACTGCCAGCGACACCCATACCGCCGAGCGCCTCGGGCTGCAGCGGTCGCGCTACGAGGGCCCGACCGGCATCGTCGGGGTGTTCCACGACGCCTGCACCAAGGCCGGAGTGTCGTCGGTCAGTTTCTGGGCGGCGGTCCCGCACTACGTAGCCCAGTCGCCCTCCCCGAAGGCGACCCTGGCGCTGCTCGCCCGCGTCGAGGAAGTGATCGACGTCGCCGTACCGCTCGGGGCTTTGCACGAACAGGCCAGCGAGTGGGAGCAGCAGGTCGACCAGCTGACAGCCGAGGACGGCGAGGTAGCTGAGTACGTGCGTTCGCTCGAGGAACGCGAACCTGACGCCACGCTGCAGGAGACGTCGGGCGACGCCATTGCGCAGGAGTTCGAGCGCTACCTGCGCCGCAGGGGTCACCAGCGCGGCTCCGACTAGCGCCCGCACGAGCACGCCCGGTCATCTCCTGGCCCATCGTGACTAGGCCATTGGCATTAAAACGTCGGCTTTGCGCAGGCCGGCTGCTCAGAAGCTAAAGGGAGCAGCGTCCAGGTCCGACATTTCCCATGGGTGGAGACCGACGTCCGTGGGGGGTTCTGTGAGGCTTGCCGCTGTGAAAAGAAATCGTGACGAGGGCTTCTCGCTCGTCGAGGTCCTGGTCGCGATGATGGTATTCGCGTTCGTCGCGATGGGCGCCACCAGCGGCTTCATCACGGAAATCGCCTTGGAGCACAAGAGCCGCAACCGTGTGACGGCAGCCGCGCTGGCAGCAAGTGACATCGACCTGGCGCGTTCGACCCCGCCATCGGACCTAGTCCTGGGCTCCGATATCACGACGTCGCCAGTTATCAACGGCACCACTTTCACGATTCAGCGCGATGTCGCCTACCTCCCGCTCAACTCGACCCAGGGTGCCTGCGACGGCGGCGCAAACAACGGCGCCACCGTCCAGATCTACCGCGTCACTACGACGGTCACGTGGCCGCGCATGGGAACTACGAGCCCAGTGCGAGCGGACACGCAGATCTCGCCAGAGTCAGAGCAGGCCGCGAACACCTACAACATCGGCATCAAGGTGCTCGACGAGTTCAACGAGGGTGTCAACGCGCGGCCCGTCAGGCTGAGCGGTCCAAGTGGGACGTTCATCGTCAACACCACTTCGGACGGTTGCGCCTTCTTCGTCGGCCTGGTGGCAGGAACCTACGACGCCGAGGTGCGTGCCGCGGGCTGGGTGGACAACCAGTTGGCCGCCGTTGCGACCGCAAGCGTCACCGTTCCGTCGGGCACCGGCACGACTGTGACAAGTCCGGTCAACTACACGCCATCGGCTCAGCTCACCCTCACGGTCGGAGATGTGCTGCACCCGGTTCCGGCGAACGTGCCGCTCTCTCTGAACAATCCCTCGTTGGTGCCCGAAACGCGTGTGGCGGCGGGGACAGGCGCGATCCGGATCATCGGCCCGTCAAACCCGTTCGGGCTGTTCCCGTACGAGGCGGGCTACCAGGCCTGGCTCGGAAGCTGCGGGGAGGCCGATCCCCAGGGTGAGAGCCCGTTTCTCGAGCCCATTGGTCCGTACTACCCGGACGCTCTTCGACAGGACGCCATGACGGTCACCGCCGGCAACAACACCAACGGCAGCATTGCGGCTGGAACCCTCGAGCTCCGGTTCACGGACGGCGCCAACATGCCTATTACCGGCGTCAGCGTCACTGCACATCACCCGGCCGACGGCAGCTTGTGCAATGACGTCGTCTACCCGCTGACGGGTGTCTCGGATGCCGCGGGATACCTCGGCGCGACGTTGCCGTACGGCACCTGGGAGCTGACTCTCTCAGGCCTCCCGATCGGGGCCACGACGACTCCGGCCTTCCCTGATTGTCCCTGTCCTCCGAACACCCGCTATGCGGTGACGTTGTCGCCGGGTGACCCGCCGAACGCCGTGAACGTGCTGGTCACGCCATGACACTGCGCACCAGGCCGGCACGACTGCGCCTCGGAGGCTCGGGCGATTCCCAGGCCGGAGTGACCCTCGTCGAGATGCTCGTGACGACGGCGATCGGCAGCATCGTTTTCGCGGTCGCCGCGCAGATGGTCATCACCGGCCACGAGATCACCCGCACAACGCAAACGCGTGCGGAGAACACCAACCAGTCAGGAGAGGTGCTGGACTCCGCGGCCAAGATGCTGCGTGCTGCCAATCGCACCTGCGACCGGGCGTTCCAGCCCACCTGCGCCACGACGAGTGCCGCGGTGGCCAGCGGCTCGACGGCCACCTCGATCACGTTCTATTCCGCCACCGGCCTGAGCTACAACGGCTCTGGCGTTCCAAGCCTGCCCGGGCCAATCAAGGTTCGGCTCACGTTGAGCGCCGGAGTGCTCACCGAGCAGGTGTGGAATCCCCAGACGTTCGTCATCGGCACCAACCCCGCCGCCTGCTGCGAATACCTCGCGACGCCCACGAGAACCCGCGTGTTGGCGCGGAACGTGACCCAGACAGCGCAGGTTGGCACCACCCCTGGGGCACCGTTCTCCTACTACAACGGCGTCGGCACCGACCCTTTGCCGCTCCCGCTGTCGGCCACCGACGCCCTCCGAGTCGACCACGTGCAGCTCGACGTCAACGTAGCCGCCACCACCAACCCGCCGATCTCCGGCTCGCAGTTCAAATACATGGTCTTGCTGCCGAACGTTCAGCTCTGATGGGGGTTCCTACGATGAAGACACGTCTCCGCAGCCGCACGCGGTTCCCTGGCAGTCTCGTGCGGTCGCGAGGTCAGCACGGCGAAGAGGGCATGGTGCTCGTCGGCGTGATCATGGTAGCGGTGATCATCTCGGGCATGCTCGGCGTGATGATGGTGTCTGGTATCCAGACGCAGAAGGTAGGCCGCGCCCGGCAGGATTTCTCGGGCGCGCTGGCCGCCGCGCAAGCGGGCATCGACGACTACCTCACCCGGTTGAACTACTCACCCAACAGCTACTACGCCGTGCAGGACACCACCAACCCGGCCTTCTACGGCTGGACCCAGGTCACCGGCGGCGGGCCGAAAGCGGAGTACCGCTACAAGGTCGACGCGTCGCGCGCCGCCAACTACGGCACGATCACGATCACCGCGTCAGGACGGGCCGGGGGCGAAGTCCGCACCATCCGCGACTCGCTGCGCGTGTCATCGTTCGCCGACTACCTCTACTTCTCCGACTTCGAGACCGTAGACCCGGCGCTCTACCCGCAGATGATGGGATACAGCGAGGCGGACGCCGGGCACGCAACGACCGGATGCCGGCGCTACCGCTGGCAGCCGAACAGCGTTCGTCGGTTCCTGGACAGATCTCCCAACCCTGACGTCTGGCGCGACTGCGCCGACATCGCCTTCGCCACTGGGGACTACCTGCAGGGCAAGGTGCACTCCAATGACTCGTTTTTGATGTCCGGCTCCCCGCGTTTTGGAGGCGTCGTCGAAACGGGTTGGACGACCGGCTCGTACAACTGCCGCACCCCCTGCCCGGCCACCCCGATCTTCGACGGCGGCACACCCGTGCACTCGATCGTTCCGATGCCGCCTGGCAACGACGACCTGCTGACGACCGCCGAGACGCGCATCCCTTCCGGCAGCGGCGTCTGGGGCTGCGTCTACACAGGCCCGACCCGGATCAGGTTCGTGGGTACGACGATGCGAGTCACGAGCCCCAACACGCGGACGCTCCCGCGTGCGGGCTGTGGCAGCTTCCCGGCGAACGCCGGCGACCTGACCGAGAAGACCGTCAACCTCGTGGACGGCTCGGGCAACCCGACGCTCAACGGCGCCGTCTTTGTACGCAATGTTCCATCGCCGCCGACCCCGCCGACGACCCGAAGGTGCATCACCGCGTTCGTCGTTGCGGGCGACCTCACCACGTACAACTGCTCCGAGGGTGACCTATTCGTCGAGGGCGAACTGAACGGCCAGCTGACGCTCGGCGCCCAGCACAACGTGATCCTCACCAACAACATCACCTACGCGCCGGGAACCGAGAGCGTGCTCGGCCTGGTCGCCTACAAGTTCGTACAGGTCTTCCACCCGGTGCGCTCCTGTGGCGCGAGCACGACCTGCCGATTCGGCGGCGCCAACATCCCGATGGTGCCGATGTACGGCGGCGATGGCATGTGGACCAACCCGGTGATCAATGCGTTGGTGATGTCGTCGCAGAACTCGTTCATGGTGCAGCAATGGAACCGGGGCAACCGAACTGGCGGCACCGGCGGAGGTCCTGGCACGCTGACCGTCAACGGCGGCATCATCCAGCGTTTCCGCGGCGCGGTCGCGACAGCCGGTGGCACCGGCTACGTCAAGAACTACGTGTACGACGAGCGGCTCCGCTACCAGATCCCGCCGCACTTCATCACCCCGGACACCGTTACGTGGGGCGTCAACACCTATGCCGAACCCAAGGCGCAGGACTCGGCGGACTTCCCGGCACCTGCTAGCCCCTACACCGGAACGCCCGGCCTCTACACCCTCACGTAGCAGAGCCGGACGGCACGATCAGAGGGCGACGCCAAGCAGGCTGTTGAGTGCCTGCTTGACCGCCTTACCCGCGCGCGCGTCAGTGCCCTCACCGGCACTGGTCGCGCGGGCCCACTCGTCGACGGCGGCCAGCGCGGCCGGCGCGTCGAGATTGTTGGCGAGCGCACCCCTGACGCCGCTAATGACACCTGCGGCCGGGATCGCTGACTCGGCCGCAACGGCAGCCCGCCACGCGTCGAGCCGCTCCACCGCCGTGTCGATGTCCGCGTCGGTCCAGGTCCAGTCACTGCGGTAGTGATGAGCGAGCAGCGCCAGTCGTACGGCGGCCGGCGGGTACTTCTCGCGCAGGTCGCGGACAAAGACCAGATTGCCCAGCGACTTGCTCATCTTCACGCCGTCGAGACCGACCATCCCGGTGTGCACGAACGAGCGCGCGAAGGGCCAGCTGGCAGTGGCGACTTGTGCCGCGGCGGCACACATCTCGTGGTGCGGGAACGCCAGGTCGGTGCCGCCGCCCTGTACGTCGATCGGCATGCCAAGAGTGGTGAGCGCGATAGCCGCACACTCGACGTGCCAGCCGGGTCGACCCGGTCCAAATGGCGACTCCCAGCTCGGCTCGCCGGGCCGCTTCGCTGACCACAGCAACGGATCGAGCGGGTGCTTCTTACCCGGCCGGTCCGGGTCGCCGCCACGCTCGGCAGCCAGGGCCAGCATCGTCGGCGCGTCGAGATGGCACACGCTGCCGAAGTCGTCGGCACTGGAGATAGCGAGGTAGAGGTCGCCCTCGATCTCGTAGGTCCCACCGATGTCGTAGAGCCTGGCGATGAGGTCGACGATCACGCCCATCGACTCGACCGCACCGAGGTACTGCGTCGGCGGCAGGACGTTCAGGCCGGCGAGGTCGGCGCGAAACAGCGTCGTCTCGCGGCGGCCGAGCACCGCCCAGTCCTGGCCCGTCTCGTTGGCGCGCTTGAGGATGTCGTCGTCGATGTCGGTGACGTTTTGCACGTAGACGACGCGAAGCCCGTTGTCGAGCAGCACCCGATGCAGCAGGTCGTAGGCGACGTACGTCGCCGCGTGACCGAGGTGAGTGGCGTCGTACGGCGTGATGCCGCAGACGTACATCGTTGCGGTCGGACCGGCCGCCGCCTGCTGCAAGGACGAACTTGCGGTGTCCCAGATGAGCGGGGGAATCGGATCGCCGGGGACGGGAACCGGCGGGGCGGCGTACCAGGACTGCATGACGGTGAGCGTACCCAGCGGGCAGCAGCGATGCGGGAGGTCAAAACGGCGGCCAGGGAATCGCCGGCCACTCAGGACTGGGGAACGGGAAGCAGCCAGACTCGAGAAGCGCGTCGATGCGCTTGGCGGTCGCCCGGACTTCGCCCTCGGTCAGCAGGGTGCGCAGCACCGTGCCGAGCCCGTTGTCGAGGTCGTCGCGCAGTGCTTGCAACGCGCGCAGCTCGAACGCGATGAGGCGCTGCCCGCGCCATCCCCAAAGGAGCGTCCGCAGCTTGGGTTCCTCGGCGAAGCACACGCCGTGGTCGACGCCGAAGACGTGACCATCGGGCATCGGAAGCAGGTGGCCGCCCTTACGATCGGCGTTGTTGATGACGGCATCGAGCAGAGCCATCCGCCGCAGCGCGGGCGTGTCAGAGCGGACGAGCGCGGACAGGTCGACTGTCTCGTCGGCCTCGATCCACAGTTGCACCATCCCGAGCCCGAGTGGCCCGTCGCGCAGCACCGTCGGGGGCACGATGTTCCAGCCGGTTGCCGCCGACACGGCGTACGCCGCGACCTCACGTTGAGCAAGTGTGCCCTCGGGGAAGTCCCACAACGGCCGCTCGCCCCGGACCGGCTTGTAGACACATGCGGCTGACAGCCCGTCGGCGGTGATCGCGCAGTAGAGCGTGGTGTTCGACGCTTCGACCAGACGCCCCTGGATGTCGATGTCGCCGCATTTGAGCAGTTCCAGCGCGCGGTCGACGTCGAGTGCGTCCGCGGCCGGCCGCGAGGTCCCACGGGGCAGATCGGAGGTCATCGGACCATTGTCAGTTCCGGTGGCCGTTCTGCCGCGGGCACACATGCCCCTCCGGGTCGAGTGGCAGACCGCACAGAGGGCACGGCGGCCGTCCGGCGGCCACGACGCGGAGCGCGCGCTTGACGAACATCCGGGCCTCCTCGGCCGAGATGCGCACGCGCATCATGTCGGGACCTTCGTCGGCGTCATCGTCGGGCAGCTCGGCGTCGTCCTCAGTCTGCGCATGCGCCTCGATGACGACGACGCCCGCATCGCCGTCCCAGGCCAGTGCCATGGTCCCGACGCGAAACTCCTCGAGGATCGGCTGCTCGAGCGGAGCGACGTCCTCTGTCGCGGTGACGGCGCCACCCTCGCCGCGACGGCGTACCTCGTCGAGCAGTTCGTCGAGGCGCTCGGCCAGTACCTGCGCCTGCACCTTCTCGAGGGCGACGCTCACGACCTGCGCGCCGCTTTTGGCCTGCAGGTAGAACACGCGCTCCCCCGGCTGTCCGACGGTTCCGACGACGAAACGCTCGGGCGGGTCGAAGGTGAAGATCTGGCGAGCCACGGATCACTCCAGGGTCGAGGTGTACAGCCGGGTCCGGTCAGCCGCTCCCGCCGGCGCCGCCGCCGACAGGGGCGTCGGATGGCGGCTTTCGCCGTCTTGCCGTTCGTTTCGGGGGAACCAGGTCGGTCAGGTCGCCGACGTCGTTCAACCTGACGAGGAACGGGCGCAGCTCGGCGTACCGGATCACGGTCACCGAGCAGGGGTCGATCTGGATCCGCTGGAACAGGTCGAGGTGCAAGCCGAGCGCATCGGCCACGAGAGCCTTGATCACGTCGGCATGGCTGACGACGGCATACGTCGCGTCGGCGCCGAGCCTGGCATTCCAGTCGCGTACGGCGTCGGCTGCGCGTGCTGCCGTCGCGCGCAATGACTCGCCGCCGGGGAACGTCACCGCCGACGGGTGGGTCTGGACCTGGCGCCACAGGGGATCTTTTGCCAGTCCCTTGAGTTCGCGGCCGGTCCAGTCGCCGTACCGCGCCTCCCCGATGCGCTCGTCGACCGTGACGTCGATGTCGCGACCCTCGGCGATCGCGCCTGCTGTCTGCGCGCATCGTTCGAGCGGCGAGGAGACGATCGCGTCGAGGGGCACCGGCTGCAGCCGAGCGGCCACGCGCGCAGCCTGCTCCCGGCCGCGTTCGTCGAGATCGATGCCCGGGGTCCAGCCCGCGAGCACCGGACCGGTGAGCCTGGTCAGACCGTGCCGCACGAAGATCACGGTGGTCATCAGAGCGACCCGGGGCGAGCGCCGGTCGCGATCGCGATCAGGATCAGGGCGGCCAGGGCCACGCGGTAGACCGCGAAGTCGCCGTACGAGCGGGTACGCACCAGCCGCAGCACGCCCCACACCGCAAGCGCGCCACTGATGCCCGAGAACACGATGCCCACGGCGAACTGCACCCCTTGGCCCTTGATGCCGCCACTGTCGCCGAGAGTCGCCGCCGAGTACAAGGCCGCGCCGAGGGTGATCGGCAGGCTGAGCAGGAAAGAGAAGCGGGCCGCGCCGTCGCGGTCGACGCCCAGCGCCCGCGCGGCGGTGATCGTGGCCCCGGACCTCGACACGCCGGGTGCGAGGGCCAGCGCCTGCGCCGCGCCCATCGCCAGGGCTTGGCGTCCGGTCATCTCGCGGTAGGGCGTCCGCTGAGCGGCGCGCCGGTCGACGGCGTACAGGAGCACGCCGAACACCGCGAGCAGGATCGCGATCTGCC